>NZ_JAWIRW010000015.1:0-80654 GCF_036319985.1 Stenotrophomonas sp. SMYL89
CAGCCCCTCGTGGGTGGTGTCTGGGGGGTCTCGGAAAGCAGAAGCCGCGGGTGGGGGGGGGGGGGGGGGGGGGGGGGGGGGGGGGGGGGGGGGCGGGGGCGGGGGGGGGGGGGGGGGGGGGGCGCCGCGGGGGGGGGGGGCCCCCCCCCCCCCCCCCCCCCCCCACCGGCCTCAGACAGATTTTGGCGGTCTGCCACCCACGGAGAAGAAAGAGAAAATCAACAGCCGATCGCAGCGCTGCGCTTGCTCGTGTAGAGCCGAGCCCACGCTCGGCTCCTTTCCGCCGGGTCCGCGAAGCCGAGCATGGGCTCGGCTCTACAAATAGCGGCCTGCCAGGCTGCTTTTGCTTTTGATCTTCTCTTCTTTTCCGTGGGTGGACGCGCACGGGAGCCTGTCCGTGGCCGGGTAGATGGGCTGCGCAGGGGCGTGAGCCGCATGGGCCCGAGGCATGCCTCGGGCGGGTTGGGCAGGACGCCCAACCCGGGTCTTGCCGTGTGCGCAGGACAGCGCACACGAGCAAGCGGCGACCGAGCTTACATGGACGTACTTGCAGCGCCCCCTGCGCAGCCCATCTACCCGGCCCCACCCATGAACTGCTTTGCGCGGCCACCCACGAGGGGCTGCGCCGTTGGATGAAACCTTCCTGACTCTGCGCAACGCCTGTTGTGGAAGCGTTCTCACAACAACGCGCGGACGCCCGCCCACCGACCAAAGTCCAGAAAAATTGTTAAGGAGTTCACACTTTTACGCCGCGTTGATCCTGATCAATGGACTTGTCGTAATCGGCCTGCACAATGGCGGCCCGTTCGGCACGGCGCGCCGTCAATCGTTGCAGCGCGAGGGGGGCGTCGGGCGGGAGCAGTACTGATCCAACGGATACAAGGAGCGCGGGGTACTGCCACTGGGGAGCGGCAGCCGCGCAGGTATCGACCGGATCCGGTCGCCGGTTGCGTCTGCGGGGATGGGGACGCAACCGGCCACCTCTCTCTGAATGGGGAAGCACGATCACGACGTCTTCACATTTCCCGCTGAACGCGGGCAAATCGTTGTGATTCATGGTGTTAGGGGTTTTAATTCATCCATGACCTGCTAACCTGCGACGATGATTCGACGCACTCTGGCCTGCATGCTCACCCTCGGCCTGGTCGCCTGCGCGACCCAGCCGAAGTCCCCACCGTCTTCGCCCCAGGCCAGCAGTACGCCGCGCCAGCCCGCCACCAAGGCCCATGGCCCGGCCGAGGCAGCACCTGAAGCTACCGCAGCCACCGCGCCGCCGGTCGATCTCACCCCGGTGCCGTTCGAGACCGCGCGGGCGCGCTTCATTGCCGATACCGCCAAGCGTTATGGCCTGAAGCCGGAGCAGATCAGCAGCGTGCTGGACCAGGCGCAGGTGCGCCAGGCGATCATCGCCGCGATGTCGCGCCCGGCCGAGCGGGTCAAGCCGTGGAACGAATACCGGCCGATGTTCATCAGCAAGGCACGCATTGATGGTGGCCGCGCGTTCCTGGCCGAACACCGCGCTGAACTGGATCGCGTGCAGCAGCGCACCGGCGTGCCGGCCGAAGTGATCGTGGCGATCATCGGCGTGGAAACCAGCTACGGCAAGAACGCCGGCAGCCATCGTGTGCTCGATGCGCTGTACACGCTGGCCTTCTATTACCCGCGCAGCGGCGATCCGGCCAAGCTGGAACGCGAAGTGCGCCGCGAGCTGTTCTTCCGCGATGAGCTGGCCAAGCTGTTCGAACTGGGGCGCGAAGAAAAGCTCGACATCACCACGCTCAAGGGCAGCTATGCCGGTGCGATGGGCATGGGCCAGTTCATGCCGTCCAGTTACCTTGATTACGCGGTGGACGGCAACGGCGATGGCCGTCGCGACCTGTTCAACAGCTACGACGACGTGTTCTCGTCGATCGCCAACTACTTCGTCAAAAAGGGCGGCTGGGTGCGTGGCGGCCAGGTGGCCGTGCCGGCTACGCTGGCGCCGGGCCGCGATGAGTTCAACCCGACCGAGTGGATGCCCACCTGGTCGCTGGCCGACCTGGCGCAGCGTGGCTACCAGCCCAGCGCGCCGGTGCAGCCGGGCGCCACCGCCACTCCGATCACGCTTGAAGGCAGCACCGGCAAGCAGTACTGGCTGGGCTTCCAGAACTACTACGCGATCACCCGCTACAACCTCTCGAAGATGTACGCGATGGCCGTGTTCCAGCTGTCCCAGGCCATCGCCGGACAGGAGCTGCCCCCGGCATGAACATCAGATGGCTGGTCCCGAGCTTGATCGTCCTCGCGCTGGCGGCCTGCAGCAGCGCGCCGAAGAAGCCGGCCACGGCCGGTCATGGTGGCAAGTCCAGCGGCACGCTGGTGCAGGGCCGCGGTTCGCGACCGGCGCACTGCCCGGAAGGTTCGCCCTATGCGGCAGCCAAGGAAGACCTGAGCACCCGCGGCAACTACACTGCCGGTGGCCTGTACAAGCCCGGGGTGAAGGACAGCACGCCCACCTACATTCCCAACGTGGCCTGCATTCCCGAGCCGGAAGTGACCGCTGAGGAACGTTCGGCGATCGGCAACAAGTCGCCCTACGTGGTGCTGGGCAAGTCGTACAACGTGCTTGACGACACCCGCAACTACGTCGAGCGCGGCACCGCGTCGTACTACGGCGCCAAGTTCCATGGCCGCCTGACCTCCAACCGCGAGGTCTACGACATGTACCAGTTCACCGCCGCGCACAAGACGCTGCCGCTGCCCAGCTTCGCCCGCGTGACCAATCTGGACAACGGCGAGTCGGTGATCGTGCGCGTCAATGATCGTGGCCCGTTCCATGATGGCCGCGTGGTCGATCTCAGCTACGCCGCCGCTGTGCGGCTGGGCATCACCCAGCGCGGTACCGGCAACGTCGAGGTGCGCGCGCTGCAGCCGGGTGAGAGCAACCTGATGGCGCAGAAGCCGTCGCGTCGCGAGCGTCGCGCTGCTGAAGCCGCCGCCGCCGTGGCCAGTGCGCGCCCGGTGCCGGCTCCGCGTGCTTCCACCGACAGCGACATCGATCGCCTGGTCAACCGCCTGCCCACCGATGGCGCCCCGGCGCGTGGCCAGCCGGCCACCACCCAGGGCGTGGCCAGCACCGTGCCGGACGTGGCGGTCAGCAGCCTGCCGCCGAGCGCGCCGCCGGTGCGCAGTACGGCACCGGCATCGGCCGTGGTGGCCAGTGCTGCCCCGCGCGCGGTGGTACCGGCACCGGTGCGTGCCACCCCGGCCGCACCCAGCCTGTCGCAGCAGGTGGTCGGCGCGGTGATGGTGCAGGTCGCCAGCTTCTCCAACCGCGACAACGCCAACCGCGCGATGGGCCAGCTCAGTGCCGCCGGCATCGTGGGCGCGACCATCAGCGACATCGCCGCCGGTGGCCGTACCCTGTTCCGCCTGCGCGTTCCTGCCAGCGACCATGCCAGTGCTGCGGAACTTGTCGGTCGCATCGCCGGTCTTGGCCTGGGTTCGCCGCAGATCGTCAAGGATTGATCCGCCCGGGCCGGTGCTGCCGGCCCATGCTCCCCCGGCCTTACAATGGCCGTTACGTTCCACCCTCCATTCCCGGCCGTCCCCTGGAGCCTGCTGTCCAATGAATTTCCGTTCCGCCGCCACCGCCCTGGCCGCCACCCTGGTGGTGGGCCTGGCTTCCGCCCAGACGCCGCTGCCGACTCCGGCCACGCCGGCGCCCGCCGCTGCCGCTGCCGCCCCGGCCACCGTCGCCACTCCGCCGGCCCCGGCGCCGAGCGTGTCCAAGGCCTGGGTGCTGATGGATTACGCCACCGGCCAGGTGCTGGCCGGTGAAAACGTCCACGAGCAGCTGGCCCCGGCCAGCATCACCAAGGTGATGACGTCCTACGTGATCGCCGCCGAGGTCAAGAACGGCAAGGTCCGTGCAGATGACCAGGTGATGATGAGCGAGCGCGCCTGGCGCGAAGGTGGCGCCGGTACCGACGGCAGCTACAGCGGCTTCCCTGTCAACCAGACTGCACGCCTGGAAGACATGGAAAAGGGCATGGCGATCCAGTCCGGCAATGACGCCGCGATCGCCCTGGCCGAACACGTGGCCGGCAGCGAAGAAGCCTTTGCCTCGCTGATGAACAGCTACGCCGCCAAGATCGGCATGAAGGACTCGCACTTCGTCAACGCGCACGGCCTGACCGCGCAGGGCCACCACAGCACCGCGTACGACCTGGCACTGCTGGGCCGCGCGATGGTGCGCGATTACCCGGAAACCTACGCGTACAACAAGATCAAGGAATTCCAGGTCGGCAACATCAAGCAGCCGAACCGCAACCTGCTGCTGTGGCGCGATGGCAGCGTGGACGGCATCAAGACCGGCCACACCTCCGAGGCGGGCTACTGCCTGATGAGCTCGGCCCAGCGTGGCGACCAGCGCCTGATCGCGGTGGTGCTGGGTGGTGCGTCTGAGAAGCAGCGTGCCGATGACAGCCTGGCCCTGCTGAACTGGGGCTTCCGCTTCTTCGAGACCCATCGCCTGTACGAGCCGGGCAAGGCCGTGGCCGAGCACAAGGTCTGGAAGGGCACCACCGACAAGGTGCAGCTGGGCGTGGCCCAGCCGATGCTGGTCAGCGTGCCGCGCGGCCGCTACAACGACCTGAAGCCGAGCATCGACGTGCCCAAGACCCTGGAAGCACCGTTCACCGCTGGCCAGCAGATCGGCACCGTGAAGGTCACCCTGGATGGCAAGGTCATCGCCGAGGCACCGCTGGTGGCCGTGGCTGCCGTCGAGCAGGCCGGCTTCTTCAAGCGCCTGTGGGACAGCTTCTGGATGTGGTGGGAATCGGAATGATCCACGCCCCGGTGTGGTGAAGGAAAAGGCCGGCAAATGCCGGCCTTTTTTCTTCTCTCCTTTGGAATCGCGATGCAGGCTTGAATGGAGAACCTTGAAGCTTCAGGGGGTCTGCTGCTGGATGTACCGGTAGGCACGCTCAGCCAGTGCCTCGGTCTCGGCCGAACACAGGTGGGCGCGGCCGTCGTTGACCACGCCCATGCTGTTTACCCCCACGACGACTCCATGGCCGCTGTCGAAATCGAAGTCTTCCAGTACCGGTCCTCCGCTGGAGCCCGGGCCCTGCACGCAGGCAAGGCCCCACTGAAGAATTTTCTCCGAACCGAAGGGTCGACACGCCGAAAGTTCAACGCGTGCAGTGGCGCAATAGGCCAGTTGCTGGCCGGTGTATTCGGGATTTCCGAATTCGTACCAGGGCGTCGGGGGGATGAGGCCGATGCCATTGGCTGAAACGGGGTAGCCGAACGTAACGCGGGGACCGGCTGCGGGTCGCTCATCGAAGCGGATGGCCTGGCTGCCAGCGTGGCGCGCCGGTCCTTCGCCGGATGCACCGGTGTGGGTCTGCAGGAAACTGGTGTCGAGTGCGCCGGAAATCGAGGCCTGCGGTGCGACGATCCGCCGTATTGGGTACCTTCCCAGCGGGGCAGTGCCATTCTCGAAATATGGTGCGAAGAGAAGGTGGTGGCTCCAGTGGACCGCACCTTGCTCGTCCAGCTGCGCAAGGCAATGCCACGCTGTCACCAGGATGTCGCCACCAAGGCTGTCGACCACGGTGGCGGTGCACGAAGCGTCCTTGCCATCCGGGCGTGTCAGGAAAAGCCGCCCGACACCCACAGGGTGTGGTCCTGTGCCCCGCCACGGGTCACCGTCGGTCTGCAGAGGATCCTGCCCCGGCGGCTTGATGGGAGCGTCTCCCTTGTCGGGCACAGCAGCCAGTCTTTCGTTCGTCCAGTAGGCGAGGATCTCTTCCTGGGAGGTCTCCATCCAGTGTTCAACCAGATCGCCAGCCGACGCAGTGGTCGGGAATGTGGCGCATGCGGTGATTGCTATACCCGATGCCATGCGAAACGCATGTCGGTGTTGGTGCATGACAGGCCCTCTGCTCGGAGTGCTAACAGAGATAGCGTGGCGCCAGCGGTAGTGCCATGAGACAAGTTGTACTTTCAGCCCACTTCGTCGATGGCCTGTGATCGGGTGGACCCTTTCGAGGTTCAACGCGGCCTGGAGGTCACCTGTTTCGGCCTTTGCCTGGGCAATGCCGCCGGGTCATGCCCGGCGGACGATGTGCCTTATGCAGCGAGCGGCGCAAACCGGTGTGCCGACCAACGGTCGGCACCCACCCGCTTCACCATCAGCCCCTCGCTTACAGCGAGCGGCTGATGGTGAAGCTGCCGAACACCGGCGACTGGCGCTGGCCATTGAACTCGCGGGTGCTGTGGTAGCGCGCCACTGCGAACTTCCAGCGCCCGCGCATCACTGCGACGCCGTAGCCACCCTGGGCCACCACGTGGCGCTTGTCCACGCTGTGGCTGTTGCGGAAGGTGTTGCCGTCCAGGGTGATGTCGCGGATCACCCATGCTGCGTCGGCGGTCGCGAACAGGTGCCAGGACCAGCCGCTGGGGCGGCCGCCACGGGTCGGCGCGGTGTTCTCGCCGGCCGGGCGCAGCGGCGTGCTGCCGAAGTCGTCTGGCAGCTTCCAGCCGAAGCGCACTTCGCCACCGGCGTTGGCCTTGGTTTCCAGGTTGCCGATCGCACCACCATAGTGGCTGATCGCATCCCAGCCCCAGCCGCCGGCATTGACGCTGGCATCGGCCGGCCAGCGGCGCATGCGCTCGTGGGTGAGCATGAACACCGGCTCGTTGTGCAGCTGGTTGTCCCAGCCTTCGAATTTCTTGTCGCCCAGGATGTTGTGCACGGCATCCTGCACCTGCTTGCCCTGTGCCCACGGCCCGACCACGCCCACGGCCAGCTGGGTGGTCTGCAGGCGGTCGCCGCTGCGTGCGTTGAAACCGAAGCTGACCAGCAGCACGCCGGCATACGGGCGGTCATCCTCGATCAGGTCGCGGCGGGTCGGGTCGGTCGGGGTGAAGATGCCCTGGCCGATGCTGAAGATCATGTTCTGCTGCTCGAACCTGCCCGGGTGCAGGCCTTCCAGGTACTGGTTCACCCAGCGCGCCATGCGCGGCAGGCAGGGGTCGTCGGTGTAGTCGACCAGGTTGGGCGAGACCAGGGTCAGCTGCGCGCCGTTGGTATAGCCCTGGTCCTGGTGGCGGCCACCAAACAGGTCGTTGTCGACGCGGAAGTTGACCTGCGGCGGGTGGTCGCGCATCGCGTCCGGGCCACATTGTTCGGCCGCCTGGGCGACAAGGGGGAGGGGGGCGGCCAGCAGGCCGGACAGCCCGAGGACTGCGACGCTACGCATGGATGGAATGCTCATGGGGAAGGGGGCGGTTGTCTGTCGATTTATGCAACGACACGGTACGCGTGAGTACGTGGCGGAACGAGCGCTTTCCGATCACTTGTCTGTTCCGAAAACAACATTGTCCGGCGGACACAATTCGTTACATGCGTGCGATCGGTGCCATGGCCGGATCCGGCCCGCAGCGCGCCGGTTCCAGTCAGCTGGCGTTTGGCCACCAGGGGCGCCGCCGCTCGCTGCAACGCAGCGGCTCGCCCGTGCCGCCTTTGACTTTGATGAATACTCTTGGGTTTGTTGCCCTGCGGCCCGATAATGGGTCCATGGAAATCAAGTCCGACAACCCCGACCACGGCTTCCAGTTCCCCGGCCAGTTCGAGCTCAGCGCCATGGGCCCGGCCAACCGCGGCCTGGAACATGAGCTCCCCCGCCTGCTGCTGGCTGCCGGCATCGATGTCGTCAATGAACGCATCAGCTGGAAGCATTCTTCCAACGGCAAGTACGTGTCCGTCCGCATCGTGTTCAAGGCCGAGAGCCGCGAACAGTACGACCTGGCGCACCAGGCGCTGCGCGACCACCCGGAAGTGAAGTGGACGCTGTAGCCGACAGCTGCTCGGCCGACGCCGCCCCGGAAGACCGTGCGCCGCGTCCGGCGGTGGTCCGTGACCTCGGCCGCCAGGCGTACGAGCCGGTGTGGCGTGCCATGCAGCGCTTCACCGACCAGCGCAGCGACACCGATGCCGACGAACTGTGGGTCGTCGAGCACGACCCGGTGTTCACCCTGGGCCAAGCCGGCAAGGACGAGCACGTGCTGGCGCCGGGCGACATCCCGGTGCTGCATGTGGACCGTGGCGGCCAGGTGACCTATCACGGCCCCGGCCAGATCGTGGTCTACCCGTTGCTGCGCCTGCCGCGGCTGGGCATCGGCGTGCGCGACTACGTGTGCCGCATCGAACAGGCCATCATCGATACGCTGGGCGAGTGGAACATCGGTGCCGAACGGCGCGAGGGCGCCCCGGGTGTCTATGTCGGTGGCGCCAAGATCGCTGCACTCGGCATCCGCGTGCGTCGCGGCTGCACCTTCCATGGCCTGGCCTTCAATGTGGCCATGGACCTGGAACCCTTCCACCGCATCAATCCCTGTGGCTATCAGGGGTTGCAGGTGACCTCGGTGGTAGACTTGGGCGGCCCCTCCGGGATGGAGGCCGTCAAGCCGGTGCTGCTGGACCACCTGGCCCGCCAGTTCGGCCTGCTGCTGCGGCACACCCCCGAACTGCCCGATCTTTCTGCGGCCGCCTGACCGCTCCCCGGAACTGCCATGACTGAAACCACCGCCCGTTCCATTCCCCTGCAGATCGTGCAGGGCGACTCCCCGTCCGCCGCGCCTTTGCAGGCCGGGGTCAAGCAGCTGGGCGGTGACAAGATCAACCGCTCGCCGGTGCAGTTCGCCGATGCGCCGGTGCTGCGCAAGCCGTCCTGGATCCGCGTGCGCATTCCTTCGGGCAATGCCGTGCAGAACCTGAAGGCCAAGCTGCGCGAGAACCGCCTGGTGACCGTGTGCGAGGAAGCCAGCTGCCCGAACATCCACGAGTGCTTCGGCCACGGCACCGCCACCTTCATGATCCTCGGTGAGGTCTGCACCCGGCGTTGCTCGTTCTGCGACGTGGCCCACGGTCGCCCGAAGCCGCCGGATGCCAACGAACCGGCCAGCCTCGGCCAGACCGTGGCCGACATGGGCCTGAAGTACGTGGTGGTGACCAGCGTCGACCGCGATGACCTGCGTGACGGTGGTGCCCAGCACTTCGTCGACTGCATCACCGCCATCCGCGAGAAGTCGCCGGGCACCCGCATCGAAGTGCTGACCCCGGACTTCCGCGGCAAGGGCCGCATGGAGCGCGCGCTGGAGATCCTGGCGCAGAACCCGCCGGACGTGTTCAACCACAACATCGAAACCGTGCCCGACCTGTACCGCAACGTGCGCCCGGGTGCGGACTACCAGTGGTCGCTGAACCTGCTGAAGAACTTCAAGGCGCAGCACCCGGAGGTGCCGACCAAGAGCGGCATCATGCTGGGCCTGGGTGAAGACTTCGAACAGATCAAGGCCACCATGCGCGACCTGCGCGCGCACGACGTGGACATGATCACCATCGGCCAGTACCTGCAGCCGACCGCGCACCACCATCCAGTGCTGAAGTACTGGACCCCGGAAGACTACAAGGCGCTGGAAGACTACGGCTACGCGCTGGGCTTCAGCCACGTGGCCTCCGGCCCGATGGTGCGCTCGTCGTACCACGCCGACGTCCAGGCCAAGGGCGCAGGGGTTTCCTGACGCCCAGCCGGTGGGGGGATTGTTTCCTGTGGGTGCGAACCTTGGTTCGCACGCCTCTGCCTGCCGTAGAGCCGAGCCCCATGCTCGGCTGCTTTCGGTCGCACAGCCGAGCACAGGCTTGGCTCTACAGGGCCGGCCCAGCCTTCGCCTGCATTCACAATTTGCTACACCGGCCCCGCTAGGCTGGTTTTCCACCGGATGTGGGCGGGTGACAAACCCGGCAACTTTCGGCACTGTCGTGGTGTCTGAACACTACGCAGTCTCCCCCTTGGCAAGGCGCCTTCGAGCACGTCAATGAAATTCAAAGCCCCCGCATTCCTGATGGCCCTGGCGCTGGTCGCGCCGCTGGCGTTGGCGGCCAAGGCCGACTCGCCGGCATTGCCCGCCGCGGCAACCGCCGATCAGGTGACCACCTCCAAGCTGGTGTACGGCCTGCTGTCCGACAGCCGCTACGCCTACCGCCCTCGGGCGCTGGACGAGGCCACCTCCAAGGACGTGTTCAAGCGCTATCTGGAAACGCTGGACGGCGGCAAGCAGTACTTCACCCAGGCCGATGTGGCGCGCTTCGCACCGTTCGAGGCCAACATCTCCTCGGCCATCCGTGGTGGCGAGCTGGAGCCGGCGTTCCAGGTGTTCGCCGTCTACAAGCAGCGCGTCGGGGAGCGCGTGGCCTATGCGCGCAAGCTGCTCAAGCAGGAGCCGGACTTCACCACCGACGAACGCTTCGAGTACGACCGCAAGAAGGTGCCGTGGGCGGCCAGCAGTGCCGAGCTGGATGAGCTGTGGCGCAAGTCGGTCAAGAACGACTGGCTGCGCCTGAAGCTGGCCGGCAAGAAGCCGGATGACATCCGCAAGACGCTGGACAAGCGATACGCCACGCTGGAAAAGTCGGTCAATGAACTGAAGGGCGAGGACGTCTTCCAGTTCTTCATGAATTCGTACACCAGTGCGGTCGATCCGCACACCGATTACTTCACCCCGCGCACCGCCGAGAACTTCAACCAGGCGATGTCGCTGTCGCTGGAAGGCATTGGCGCGCAGCTGCAGCGCCAGGACGACGTGGTGGTGATCCGCGAGATCATCGCCGGTGGCCCGGCGGCGGTAGACGGCACGTTGAAACCGGGTGACCGTATCGTCGGCGTTGGCCAGGGCAAGTCCGGCCTGGTCGAGGACGTGATCGGCTGGCGCATCGACGATGTCGTGGCCAAGATCCGCGGCGCCAAGGATACCCAGGTCAAGCTGGAGTTCATCCCGGCCGCCGAGGGTGCCGACGGCAAGCACCACACGCTGGTGCTGACCCGCCAGAAGGTGCGCCTGGCCGAACAGGCTGCCAAGGGCGAGACCATGACCATTCCGGCCGCCAATGGCGAACCGGCGCGCAAGATCGGCGTGATCAAGCTGCCGACTTTCTACCAGGACTTCGAAGGCCGTCGCCGCAATGCGGCCGACTATGCCTCGGCGACCCGTGACGTGGCCAAGCTGCTGGCCGGTTTCAAGAACGACAAGCTGGATGGCGTGGTGCTGGACCTGCGCAACAACGGTGGTGGTTCGCTGGATGAGGCGATCGAACTGACCGGCCTGTTCATCGAGCAGGGCCCCGTGGTGCAGGTGCGTGAGTCCGGTGGCCGCGTCACCGTCAACAGCGACCGCAACCAGGGCGTGGCGTGGGACGGCCCGCTGGCGGTGCTGATCAACCGCGGTTCGGCCTCGGCCTCGGAGATCTTCGCCGGTGCCATCCAGGACTACGGCCGTGGCCTGGTGATCGGTGAGACCAGCTTCGGCAAGGGCACCGTGCAGAACATCGTCGACCTGGATCGCTGGCCGAGTGGCGAGACCCAGCGCTTCGGCCAGGTCAAGCTGACCATCGCCCAGTTCTTCCGCATCAGCGGCAGCAGCACCCAGCACAAGGGTGTGGTGCCGGATCTGGCCTTCCCGGCCAGCGTCGATGCCACCGAGTTCGGCGAGAGCACCTACGACAACGCGCTGCCGTGGACCCGCATCGCTGCCGTGCCGCACACCCAGTACGGCAACTTCGCGCCGCTGCTGCCGAAGCTGGAAACCCGCCATGACGCGCGCATTGCCGCCGACAAGGAATTCCAGTGGTGGAACGAGGACGTCCAGCAGTTCCGCACCGAGGCCGCGAAGAAGTACATCTCGCTCAACGAGGCCACCCGCCGCGCCGAGCGTGAGCGCCAGGACACCCAGCGCAAGGAGCGCCAGGCGATGCGCAAGGAACTGGGCCTGGCCCTGGACCCGCTGGCCGATGACAGCAACGACGACGGCCTGACCGGCAACGAGCGCGACATCGTGAAGGATGCCGCCCGCGAGAAGGCCGCCGAGAAGCGTCCGGACCCGTTGCTGCGCGAGTCGGCCTCGATCCTGGCCGACGCGGTGAACCTGCTGGCCAACGACCGCCCGCTGTCGGCGCAGGTGCTGCCGCAGTCCACCGGTGCCGGCCGCTGGGCTGACTGAGCCGGCAGGACGCGTGTATACCCGAGGGGCCGGCATTGCCGGCCCCTCTTCGTCTGGGGACCTGATCCCGGCGCTACCGGCGCATGAACCGGGAACAACGTGGGCGGCGTTGTCGACCTGCCGCACACGGTGGCGGGACTACCCTTGGCGGTACCGTCCTCGCAGGAGTACCCATGCGGGCCTCCCGTCTTTCCAGCGTTGCCGTGGCGCTGTCCGGCGCCCTGATCCTGTCGGCCTGTGGTGGTCGTGCCGCAGACAGCACGCTGCTGCGCGAATCCTTTGATTCCAGCGATACCTTCTCGCGTACCGTCGATGGTCGCCCGGGGGATGCGTGCGAGGCTGCGCGGCGCACCCTGCTCAGCCAGGGCTATGCCATCGCCCGTTCCGACACGGCGCAGGTGGAAGGCAACAAGAATTTCCAGCCGCGCGAGGACGACCATGAGCAGCTGGTGCTGCGCATTTCCTGCGCACCACGGGGGAACCAGACACTGGTATTCGTCAGTGCCGTGCAGGATCGCTATGCGTTGAAGAAGAGTCCGACTTCGGCCAGCGTCGGTGTTGGCGCGTTGGGTTCGGTGTCGCTGCCGTTCGGCAGCAACGACGACTCGCTGGTGAAGGTGGCCAGCAGCACGGTCACCGATGCCGAGTTCTATCGCCGCTTCTTCCAGCGCCTGCAACAGTACCTGCCATCGGACACCGGCACGCCTGCGCCTCCCGCGTCTGCAACTCCCGAACCCCCACCGGCCAGCACGGACCAGGGTTGATTGTGCGCGGTAGATGGATGGCCGTGGCCCTGCTGCTGCCTGCGCTGGGCGCGACAGCCACGCCGCTGGACTGTACACAAGGGCTGCTGCAGCGCCTGGGCTGGCACTTCGAAGCACGCGCGATCAGTGCACCGCAGGTGCATGGTGGTCCTGTGTGCACGCGCGCGTCGCTGCCGGAGGCACAGGCGGCGGGCGATCTGCGCGTGCAATGGCCGGTGGACATGCCCGCTGTAGCGCGCAAGGCGTTGCTGCAGCAGGTGCTGGACGATCCAGCTACGGTTTGCGCCTACGCCTTCCAACTGGGCGCCGCCACGCAACGTGCCGCTAGTGCACTGCAGGGCAATCCAGGATTCCGTTTCTCTGGCCTGCAGCTCGGTTGGATCGGCTTCGGTCTGCACGGCGCACAGGTGCAAGGTTGGCAGCGCACGCGAAGCTTCGGCCGTGGTTTCGCGCCCACTGCGGGCAACAGCCAGGCGCTGCAGGCGTTCTACAGCGGCAATGTGCGCGCCGAATGCGGGGTCGGTCGCCAGGTCGCTCAATTGGCCACCCAGCGCGAACTGTATGGCGACACGGCATTCGATGCTGAATTCGCCGCAGACGAACTGTCGATCGGCACCTTCCTCGCATTGCACGAGACCGACAGCATCCTGCTCGGCGCACATGCGGGTGATCTCTTCGCCGATGGCAAGGCGATACGCACATCGGCGATGGGCCGGCAGGCCTTCGTCGGCGTGCCTGGTTTCATCGAACATGTGTACGACAAGGGCACGCTGGACGACCTGAGCAACCAGGCCGAGAACTTCGTGGTGGTGTCGGTGGGCGAGGAGGCCGCGCAGGCCCTGGCTGCGCACGGCGGCCTGGCCTGGTACGACCAGCGCAATGTCGAACTATGGAAACTCGCGCAGGACATCCCGCGTATCGGCCAGCGCTACTTCGAGCGCCTGCTGTTCGAGCGCGATCCGGACCTTCGTGCACGGCTGGAACCGCGCTACCACGCCACGCTGGCACGCATGGACCAGCTGCTGGACGATCCGTTCTACCAGCAGTTCGTGATCTATGTGCACCCACGCGGTATACGTCCCATCGGCTACCACATCGCCCGCCTGCTCGACCGCAACCCGAGAACTCCGTTTTCGATCGACCTGGCAGTGCACAATCTGCATACCACGCTCTACCGGCGTTGGCGCGAGGCGCAGCTGCGTCACTGCGCGGCTACCGGCAGGCCAGGCAGCCTGACCCTAGACCCCAACTGAAGGTGAAACAATGGATATTGCAATGATCGGCCTCGGCCGCATGGGCGCCAACATGGCCCAGCGCCTGCATCGCGGCGGCCACCGCGTGGTCGGCTACGACCCGGGCGAAGGCGCCCGCCAGCGCGCCGCCGAGGCTGGCCTGGAGGTGGTTGATTCGCTGGCCGCCGCGGTTGCCGCGCTGCCGGTGCCACGCGTGGTGTGGCTGATGGTGCCGGCCGGCGAAACCGTCGACCAGACCCTGGGCCAACTGACCCCGCACCTGGCCGAGGGTGACATCGTCATCGACGGCGGCAACTCCAACTACCAGGACTCGATCCGCCGCGCCAAGGCGCTGGCCGAGGATGACCTGGGCTACGTGGACTGCGGCACCAGCGGTGGCGTGTGGGGCTTGCAGGAAGGCTACAGCCTGATGGTCGGTGGCGAAGCGCCGGTGGTGGAGCAGATCACACCGCTGCTGCGCACGCTGGCACCGGCCGAAGATCGCGGCTGGGCACGTGTCGGACCGTCTGGCGCCGGCCACTTCACCAAGATGGTCCACAACGGCATCGAGTACGGAATGATGCAGGCCTATGCCGAAGGCTTCGCGCTGATGGAGCGCAAGCAGGAGATGGAGCTGGACCTGGCGCAGGTGGCCGAGGTGTGGCGCCACGGCAGCGTGGTGCGTTCCTGGCTGCTGGACCTGAGCACCGAAGCGCTCAAGCGCAATCCCTCGCTGGATGGCATCGCGCCATACGTGGAGGATTCCGGCGAAGGCCGCTGGACCGTGGCCGAAGCGATCGCACTTGATGTGCCGGCACCGGTAATCACCCTGTCACTGCTGGAGCGCCTGCGTTCGCGCGAATCCAATTCGTTCACCGATCGCCTGCTGTCGGCGATGCGCAATGAATTCGGCGGCCACGCGATCAAGAAGTCGTAAGCACTGCGGTGGCTTCGGAGCCCTTTCCGTAGGAAAGGGCTCCGAAGCCATCAACCCATTACTGTGTCGACCAAGGTCGACACCTACCAGATCCGATCCAGTGCCGACCAACGGTCGGTACCCACCAACAGCAGCAGGTTCCAATAGCCCGCAGGAAACTGTCGAAGGCGGGGTGGCTCAGGTTGCGGGGGCGTGAGCGCCAGGGATGGCGCGACCGAGGCTACATGGACGTACTTGCGCCGTCCCCCGCGGCCTGAGCCACCCCGCCATCTCACGGATAGCTTGCTTTTGACGTTGCCGTTGCCGTTGCCGTTGATTCGGCAGGTGCAGGGCGCAGCCCTGCCGATCATCCCAACTGCATCCGCCGCCCCTCGCGCGCGCTGTCCATGCCAGCCTGCAGCAGCCGCATCAGCTGCAATGCCTGCACCGCGCTGACCGTCGCTTCGCCGTCGCCGTGCATCGCCGCGGCGAACTGTGCATACAGCCGCCGGTAGTCACCCGGGAGGTTGTCGATCGTTGTCCGCTGCACGTTGTCTTCGGCGTCGCAGCGCACCAGCTCGCCATGCCGCGGGTCGATGCCCCAGCCGGGTGCACCGGGTGCAACACCACGGCGCAGTTGCGCTTCCTGCACATCCAGGCCATGTTTGATCCAACTGGCCTTGCTGCCATGCACGCTGAAGTGCGGTGTGGGCGCTGCCACCAGAGAACCGGAATGCACGATCGCGCGATGCCGTGGGTAGTGCAGCACGGCGTGGAAGTAATCGATGCCGCTGCCGCCATCGCGCTGCACGGCCAGGTCCGCGTCGATCGCTTCGGGCCAGCCGAACAGCACCAGCATCTGGTCCAGCAGGTGCGGGCCCAGGTCGTACCACAGGCCACTGCCGGGACCATCCTGTTCGCGCCAGCGGTCGCGTACCTGTGGACGGTAGCGATCGAAGTGCGCATGGCACTCGGCAATGTCGCCCAGCGTCCCGTCCGCAAGCAGCGCCTGCAGCGTGAGGAAGTCGGCATCGAAGCGCCGGTTCTGGAACACGGTGGCGATGCGTCCGGCATCGCGTGCCGCAGCCAATACCGTTTCCGCTTCGGCCACGTCCAGCGCGAACGGCTTGTCGACCAGCACATGCTTGCCCGCAGCCAGTGCCGCGATTGCCAGCGGCGCATGCTGTTCATTCGGCGTGGCGATCACTACGGCATCCACGGCCGGATCGTCGAACACCTCCTGCGGCGTGGCACGCACGTGCACGTCGCTGAACGCGCGCAGCAGCGTGTCGCGTTGCGAACTGACGATGCTGTGCAGTGCCAGGCCCGGTGTGTGCTGGATCAGCGGTGCGTGGAAGACACGGCCGGCGAGGCCGTAGCCGATCAGGGCCAGTTGCAGGTCGGGGCGCATGACAGAGCTTCGGGAGTGGGAAGGGCAGGGTAAACGACGCGGGGTCACGAGCCCAAGCTGAACGGTTGTCGTTGCCGATGCCCCGATTCACGGCGGCATGACCGCAACGCCACGCCTGCTCCACGTCTGCTTGTCCAGACTGGCAGCACATTCCGAAGGAGTACGACACGATGAGCAATACCACCCGCACGCTGATTGCTTCTGCCCTGACGCTGGGCCTGGCGCTGTCCTCCTCGGCCGCGTTCGCCAAGGATCCGGCTGCAAAGAGCCCGCCGACCAGTGCGCATCCGGCGACCCATGCTGATCGCCACGATTCCAACGAGCCGGTGACCGATACCTGGATCACCACCAAGGTGAAGGCCGACCTGCTTGCCAGCAGCAACGTTCCGGGCACCGAAATCAAGGTGGAAACGGTGAACGGCGTGGTCAGCCTGAGCGGTGCCGTGGCCACCCAGGCAGAGAAGGACAAGGCGGTCACCACCGCCAAGGGCATCAAGGGCGTGACCCGCGTTGATGCTGCCGCGTTGAAGGTCAGCGCTGCCGCCAAGCGCTAAGCCCTATCGGGCGCCCCAAGCGGGGCGCCCGCCGCCATGTAGAGCCGAGCCCATGCTCGGCTGCCTTTGGGTTCGAGCCGAGCGTGGGCCCGGCTCTACAGGTGTGATTGCCAACCCGTTCAGCCAACCGGGCCGGAAAGCCCAGTGTTGTGACCGCCTGCGCTATATTGCCGGTTCCGCCGCAGCTGGGCAGGTCCCGGCCGACGCTCCGCGGCCGTGCTGAAGAGGAACTATGGCGCTGGTTTTCAGTGACGACATCTGGGACCGCTGGCGGTTGCCGGCCTTGGCACTGGCGGCTGCCGCGATCATCGCGGTGCCGTGGTTGACCCTGCGCAAACTGCAGCAGGACAACGAGCAGGCGATGGCTTGGGTGAACCATACCCAGGCCGTGAGTGTGGCCCTGCAGCAGCTGCAGGCCGATGTGCGTGACGTCGAGTCGGCGGCGCTGACCCTGTCCAAGGGCGTGGACGCACCGGGCCTGCGCGAGCGTATGGCCAGGGCCAACGACATCCCCGGGCGCCTGGCGGAGCTGGGCCGGATGACCCGCGACAATCCCGACCAGCTGATCCGGATCGGCCGCATCGAATCGATGCTGGAAGGGCGCATGGCACTTGCCCGTGAGCTCGCCAGATCCGAGCCCAACAGCGACCAGCGCGAACTGGTGCAGGATCTCAGCACGCGCTACCCGATTCGTGGACTGGTTGAAGAACTGCAGGACAGCGAGCAGAAACTGCTGACATTGCGTGCCGAGCAGGCCGCGCGCCAGCGCAAGCAGACCGAGCTGGTGTCGTGGAGTTCGCTGGTGGTGCAGCTGGCGCTGCTTGGTCTCGTGCTGTGGCTGCTGCAGCGGCAGATCGGCCGCCGCCTGCATGCCGAACGGCAGTCGCTGCGCTCGGCCGCACGCGCCGCCTCGGTGCTGCAGACCGTTCGTGAACCCATCGTGCTGCTCGACGGCGACCTGCGCGTGCAGCTGCATAACCCGGCCTTCGCCGAGTTGTACGGGCTTCAGGACGAGCGTGCCGATGGCCTGTTGCTGGAAGCCGTCGGTGACGGCGCCTGGAAGGACGCCGTAGTGCGCCAGCGCCTGTCCGACGTGCTGCTGCGCGGTCGCGAACTGTGGGATTTCGAGCACGAACAGCGCACTGCCGATGGCATGGCGCGCTACATGCTGCTGAACGCGCGCCGCATGCCGTTGCCCGATACCGATGACGAAGTGGTGCTGATGACGGTCAGCGATGTCACCATGCAACGCGCAGTCCAGCTGCGCGTTGAAGAGCTCAACCGCCAGCTGGAAGGCAAGGTCGCTCAGGTATCGGAGGTCAATCGTGAGCTGGAGGCCTTCAGCTACTCGGTGTCGCACGACCTGCGTGCACCGTTGCGCCACGTGGCCGGTTTCTCCGACAAGCTGTCGCGCCACCTCGGCGACCAGGCCGATGACAAGAGCCGCCACTACCTGGACGTGATCTCCAGTTCGGCCCGGCGCATGGCGGCATTGATCGACGACCTTCTGGTCTACTCGCGGCTGGGCCGCGCGGCGATGCGCCAGCAGGCGGTGGACATGCAGTCGCTGGTGGCCGATACACGCGCCATGCTCGATGCCAACCTGCAGGCCGAGGCCGAGAACAGCGGCCATGCGCACCAGGTGGAGTGGAGCATCGCGCCGCTGCCGATCGTGGTGGGCGACGAGAACATGATCCGCCAGGTCTGGCTGAACCTGCTCGGCAATGCAGTGAAGTATTCGGGCAACCGCGAGCCGGCGAAGATCCGCGTGGACTACCAGCCGCAGCCCGATGGCGGTCATCAGTTCACGGTCAGCGACAATGGTGCAGGCTTCGACATGGCGTACGCCGGGAAACTGTTCGGCGTGTTCCAGCGCCTGCACAAGGCCAGCGACTACCCCGGTACCGGTATCGGTCTGGCCAGCGTGCGCCGCGTGCTGACCCGCCATGGCGGCCGTATCTGGGCCGAGGCCGAACCGGACGTCGGCGCCACCTTCCACTTCTACCTGCCTCCCGCGATCGACGCGGACAAACAAGGTCCCTCTGCATGACGACTCTGCGCACCATTCTTCTTGCCGAAGACAGCCCGGCCGATGCCGAGATGGCGATCGATGCCCTGGAAGAGGCGCGTCTGGCCAACCCCATCGTGCACGTCGAGGATGGCGTGGAAGTGATGGACTACCTGCTGCGCCGCGGCGCCTTCGCCAACCGTGAGGAAGGCCTGCCGGCGGTGCTGTTGCTGGATATCAAGATGCCGCGCATGGATGGCCTGGAAGTGCTGCGGCAGATCCGCGAGCACGAAGAGCTCAAGCGCCTGCCGGTGGTGATCCTGTCGTCCTCGCGCGAGGAAAGCGATCTGGCCCGGAGCTGGGACATGGGCGTGAACGCTTACGTGGTCAAGCCGGTGGACGTCGACCAGTTCTTTGGTGCGGTGCAGACCCTGGGCAAGTTCTGGGCGTTGATCAACCAGGCACCGGAACTCGAGTGAGCCCATGCCCCTGACCGGTCCCGCCCTGGGGGCGCTGCGCATCCTGCTGGTGGAGGACTCACCGGAAGATGCCGAGCTGATGTCCGAACAGATGCTCGAGGCGGGCCTGGAGGCCCGCTTCGAGCGTGTCGAGAGCGAGGCCGAGCTGCGCCAGGCGCTGGCCGCGTTCCAGCCGGACATCGTGCTGTCCGACCTGAGCATGCCGGGGTTCTCCGGTGACGATGCGCTGCGCATCGTGCGCGAGACCTCGCCGGAAGTGCCCTTCATCTTCGTCTCCGGCACCATGGGTGAGGAGAACGCGGTGGCGGCGCTGCAGAAGGGTGCCAATGACTACATCATCAAGCACCTGCCGGCGCGCCTGCCCTCGGCGGTGGCGCGTGCGATCCGCGATGCACGCAGTGCGATCGAGCGCGCACGGGTGGAAACCGAGCTGATGCGTGCACAGCGCCTGGAAAGCCTGTCGCTGCTCGCGGCTGGCCTCAGCCACGACCTGCGCAACATCCTGCAGCCGTTGCTGATCATGCCGGACCTGTTGAAGGCGCGTACCGACGATCCGCAGCTGCACCACCTGGCCGATGTCATCGCCGAGTGCGGTCGCCGTGGCCATGAGATGGCCGAATCGATGCTGTCGTTCGTGCGCGGTTCGCGCAAGCCGAGCGAGCGCATCGAGATCGACGGCCTGTTCGATGCGGTGGCTCTGCTGTTGCGCAGCAACGTGCCCGACGCCGTGCGCCTGGAGCTGCAGGTGCAGGACGAAGGCCTGGTGGTCGATGCCAACTACACCGAACTCCAGCAGGTGATGCTGAACCTGGCGCTCAATGCGATCCAGGCGATGCCCAAGGGCGGCCGCCTGAGCCTCACCGCCAGCCATGCAGGCCAACGCGATGGCGTGGACTGGATGCATATCCGCGTGGCCGACGAAGGCATCGGCATGGATGCGGACACGCTGTCGCACCTGTTCAATCCGTTCTTCACCACCAAGGCCGATGGCACCGGGCTGGGGCTGATTTCCTGCAAGCGCATCGTCGAAGGTGCCGGCGGCAGCATTCATGTCAGCAGCCAGCCGGGGCAGGGCACCTGCTTCGAACTGCGCCTGCCGATGCACGAAGCCATCGACGGCGGCGAGCCCATCGAGCAGCTGGTGGCCTTGGGCAGCGGCCAGTCGATCCTGGTGGTCGATGGGGAAGCCACGCGCCTGTCGCTGCTGGGCAATGCGCTGTCCAGCCAGGGTTACCAGCTGCAGCTGGCCTCTGACGGCCCCGCCGCGCTGCGCTGGATGCAGCAGGAGGCGATGCCTGCGCTGGTGATCGCCGATGCAGGCTCCAAGCTGCTGCCGGCCAGCCAGCTGCTGGGCGAGATGGCCACGCTGGGCTATCGCGGCCCGGCACTGGTACTGGAGGACCCTGCAGTGCCCGTCGCGGCCGATGCATTCCCGGATGGCGTGGAGGTGCATGTGCTGCACAAGCCGCTGCAGATGCAGCAGGTGTTCCGCGCGGTCGCCGAAGCGCTGGGGTGATGCCGCTGGGGTTCTGTAGAGCCGAGCCCATGCTCGGCTGCTGTTCGCATTGACCTCGACAGCCGAGCGTGGGCTCGGCTCTACAGGGCGGTTTCCCACGGGAAGCGTGGCAGGGCGTCCACCGCCTGTTCCAGGCGCCGTGACCAGTTCTGGTGGATATCGGCATACAGCGCTGAATCCGCACCCAGCCGCAGTTGCTGGCCGATGCGCAGCTCACCGCCGCGCAGCAGCGCCAGGTCGATCGGCAGGCCCACCGACAGGTTGGAACGGATGGTCGAGTCCAACGAGACGATCGCCGTGCGCGCCGCGTCCTCCAGGCGGGTGGCCGGGCTGAGGATGCGGTCGAGGATCGGCTTGCCGTACTTGGACTCACCGATCTGCAGATAGGGCGTCTCCGGCGACGCAGCGATGGCGTTGCCGAGTGGATAGACCATGTACAGACCTGGCCGCTCGCCGGCGATCTGGCCGCCGAAGATCAGCGTGGCCTGGGTGTTGACCCCGTCATGGCCGTGCTCGCTGTGGCTGCTGTGCACCTGGCTGTCGACCAGCAGCTGGCCGACATACTCGGCAGCCTCGAACAGGTGGGTCATGTCGCGCAGGTTGGGCGTGCGTCTCTCGTCGGCGTCGCGCCCCAGGCGCGACACCAGCAGCTGGGTGGTGGCCAGGTTGCCGGCCGCCATCAGTACGTAGGCTGCCTGGCCGGGGTACTCGAACACGTGCAGCTTGCGGTGCACGCGCACATCGTCCAGCGAGGCATTGGTCCGGGTGTCGGCAGCGAAGACCAGGCCCTCGTCCACCTCGATTCCAACGCAATAGGTCATGTCGGTGCCCTATCATGTGCGTCCCGGATTGTAGGCAGGCCGCCGTGACGACGGCATGTCCACGCCCCCCAAGTGCCGTCACCTGAACCGCATGACCACCGTGCTCCTGAGCCTGGGCAGCAACGTCCAGCCCCGCCGCTACCTCCACGCCGCGGTGACGGCCCTGCGCGAGCGCTTCGGCGCACTGCAGGTGTCGCCCGCCTACCGTACCGCCGCGGTCGGCTTCGACGGCCCGGCCTTCCTCAACAACGCCGTGGCGATCGACACCGACCTGCCGCTGCAGGAACTGGACGACTGGCTGCATGCGCTGGAAGACGCGCACGGCCGCGACCGCAGCGGGCCACGCTTCTCGGACCGGACCCTGGACATCGACGTGGTGTTCTACGGTGACCTGGTGGTGGAAGGCCCCGGCCATCTGCGCATCCCGCGCCCGGAGCTGAAACACGCCTTCGTGCTGAAGCCGCTGGCAGACATCGCGCCGGATTTCATCGACCCGGTCAGTGGGCAGGATCTGGCCACGCTGTGGCGCGCGCACCGGCAGCATGGCGAAGCGTTTGAGATCGTTGATCTGGAATGATCAGGTTGCGTTGGGGTCAGATCCCTTTTCCCGCAGTGAAAAGGGATCTGACCCCGTCGTCCGTCCTGCCCGGTGTCAACTGACCGTGCGCCCACCATCCACGCGCAATGTGTGGCCGGTGACGAAGCCGGCTTCGGCCACCAGCCAGTAAACCGCTTCGGCAATCTCCTCGACTGTACCGATCCGCGCCAGAGGCGTGCGCGCCAGCAGCGCCTCGCGGGCGAAATCGTCCTTGCCCTGTTCCGGCCACAGGATCGCGCCGGGCGCCACCGCATTGACCCGCACCTTCGGCGCCAGCTCCAGCGCCAGCGAACGGGTGGCCATTTCCAGCGCGGCCTTGGCCATGGTGTAGGCGATGTGGTCGCGCATCGGGTCGGTGCCGTGCAGGTCGGTCAGGTTGACGATGCAGCCTTGCTGGCGGCGCAGGTAGGGCGCGGCGGCCTGTGACAGCAGCAATGGCGCGCGCGCATTGACCGCATACAGCTCGTCCATCGCCTCGGCGGTCACCTGGCCGAGCGGGGTGGCATAGAAGTTGGAGGCATTGTTGACCAGCGCGTCCAGGCGGCCGAAGTGGGTGACGGCCTGTTCCACCAGATCGGGCAGGGCGTCGGCGTCACGCAGATCGGCCTGCAGCGCCAGCACGCTGCCCGGGCGCACGTTGTCGAAGTCGAACGCGGCCTGCTGCAGTTCCGCGCTGGAGGTGTTGGCGTGCAGCACCACCGACCAGCCGCAGGCGTGGAACTGGCGGGCGATGGCCGCACCGATCCGGCGCGCGCTGCCGGTGATCAGGACCACGGGGTGGGTATCGCTCATCGAGGGTCCTCCAAGGCTCGGCTATCCTGTGCACCATTGTCACCGCATTCGAAGACGCCATGCAGCCCACCTTCCCCCTGCCCGAAGCCGATGCCCTGGCCCACAGCGACCAGCTGGCTGCCGCCCTGCGCGCCGAAATCCTTGCGCAGGGCGGGGCAATGCCGTTCTCCCGCTTCATGGAGCTGTGCCTGTACACCCCCGGCTGGGGCTATTACAGCGCCGGCGCCAGCAAGTTCGGTGGCAGTGGCGACTTCACCACCGCGCCCGAGCTCGGCAGCCTGTTCGCCGGCAGCGTGGCCAATGCGCTGGCCCCGGTGTTCGCCCAGCTGGGTGCGCAGGCGCGGATGCTGGAGCTGGGCGGCGGCACCGGCGCCTTCGCCGAGGCGGTACTGCTGCGCCTGGCCGAGCTGGACGCGCTGCCGTCGCGCTACGCCATCCTTGAACCCAGCGCCGACCTGCGCGAGCGCCAGCAGCAGCGCCTGCAACAGAACCTGCCGGCCGAACTGGCCGCGCGTGTGGACTGGGTCGACCGCCCGTTCGAAGAGGACTGGGAAGGCGTGGTGTTCGCCAATGAAGTGATCGACGCACTGCCGACCCCGCGCTTCCTGATCCGGGATGGCGAGGTCTATGAGGAAACCGTTGAACTGGATGGCGACGGCAATTTCATCCGCGGCGCGCAGCCGGCCGACATCCTGCTCAATGGCGCGGTGCGCCACATCGAGCGCTATCTGGAGAAGCCTTTCGCCGAGGGCTACCGTTCCGAAGTACTGCCGCAGCTGCCGTACTGGCTGCAGGCGGTGGCCGGCGGCCTGCAGCGTGGCGCGATGCTGTTCGTCGATTACGGCTACAACCGCGGCGAGTTCTACCAGCACGATCGCGACGACGGCACCGTGCGTGCCTTCTACCGCCACCACGTGCACAACGACGTGCATCGCTGGCCGGGCCTGCAGGACATCACCGCATCGGTGGATTTCACCGCGATGGCCGAGGCGGGCATGCACGGTGGTTTCGAGCTGGCCGGTTACTGCAGCCAGGCCAGTTTCCTGCTCGGCAACGGCCTGGACCAGGTGCTGCTGCTGGCCGAAGAGCGTACGGATGAGGTCGGTCGCATCCAGCTGCGCGACCAGGTGAAGAAGCTGACCCTGCCCACCGAAATGGGCGAGCGCTTCCAGGCGATCGGTCTGCAGCGTGGCGTCGACTTCGAGCCGGCCTTCGAACTGGGTGACCTGAGCTGGCGCTTGTGAGCAGTGCGTTGCCGGTGATCAAGCCGCTGCGGCGGCCGCGGCTGTGGACCGTGTTGTGGGTGCTGGCGGTGTTGCTGGTGGTCGTGGTCTGCCTGATTCCACCACCGCCGATTCCGCTGCCGGAAAACAGCGACAAGGGCGAGCACTTCCTCGCCTACTTCATCCTGGCCGGCAGTGCGGTACAGCTGTTCCGTCGCGGGCGTCCGCTGCTGTGGGTAGGCGTGGGCTTGGTGCTGATGGGGATCGGCATCGAGTTCGCGCAGGGCGCGCTGACCACCAACCGCACCGCCGACCCGATGGATGCGATTGCCAACACTATTGGCGTGCTGGTCGGCATGACCACGGCCCTGACCCCGCTGCGCGACCTGCTGCTGCGCTGGCGCGGGTGAGGTTCCTGTAGAGCCACGCCATGCGTGGATCCGGCCGCAAAGCGCCAACCAAGGTTGGCACCTACCTGAGCGTCACCTCATCCAGCACCCACATCGCCGGGCGCGTGTCGCCGGTGAAGTTGATGCACAGGTCACCGGTGCCCTGCGTGCCCTTCGGCAGCGTGGCCTTCAGGGTCACGAAGCCATCGGCATCCGGCTTGGCCGGCAGCGGTACTTCAGCCAGCACCTTGCCGCTGCAGTCGCCGCGACGCACCAGCATTTCGCCATGCGCCCGCTTGGCTTTCTCGAAGCGACGCTTGGGTTCGTCGTGGGCCAGCTGGAAGTAGTACGGAATGCGGCCCGCGCGGACCTCCACGCTGCCGATGCCGTCCAGCTGTGCCTGCGGCCAGCGCCAGCACGGCTGGAAGATGTCGACATTGAACACCGCACGCGTTCCCTCGCGCGGGCCGTCGTCTTCCAGGCGCAGCACCAGGCCCTTCGTGCCCACGCAGCTGAGCAGCTCATCGCTGCGGCGACTGAGCAGCGACTGCGTGGTGAATGCCGCCACCGTCGGCTTCGCCGCCAGCATCCGTCCCTGGTAGAACGCGGCGGCCTGCACGGTGGCGGGCAGCGTCGCGGTCAATGGCTGCTGGTACAGCGGCGACTGCGCGCTCACCGCCTGGCCGTCGGTGCTGTAACGCACCTCATAGCCCAGCGGATTTGCCAGCGACACGGTCACGGTGTTGCCAGCTCGGTTGTCGGTGTAGTCCACACCCACTTCAAACGGCGTCTGCGCGTAGGCCAGGCCCCAGGCGCGGTAGCGCTGCAGCTGGGAGGGCAGGCGTGCGAGGAAATCGCGGAAGTCGCGATGCTCCGGTGTACTCCAGCCGGTCTCGGCCACGGCGGCCAGGCGCGGGAACAGGTTGTGCTGCAGGCGTGCGTAGGTGCGCGTGTGCTCGGTGAACATGTTGGCCTGCAGGCCGAGGATGTGCCCGCGCTTGTCGGCGGCCAGCTCGGCCGGCACCGGTTCGAAGTTGTACAGCTTGCCGAGGTTGACCTGGGTCGGGCGGCCCGGCGGCTCGTTCGGCGAGGCCGTCTGCAGGTAATCCAGATAGAGGTATCCGACCGGCGACATGATCACGTCATGGCCGGCGCTGGCGGCGGCCAGGCCGCCTTCGGTACCCTGCCACGACATCACCGTGGCCTGCGGCGGCAGGCCGCCTTCGAGGATTTCATCCCAGCCGATCAGGCGCCGGTCGTGCTCCTCCAGGAAGGTCTCCAGTCGCTTGATGATGTGGCTCTGCATGGCCATCTCATCCTTGATGCCCAGCGCACGCATGCGCTGCTGCACCTGCCTGGAGGCTTTCCACTGGTCTTTCACTGCCTCGTCGCCACCGACGTGCACGTACTTCGCCGGGAACAGCGCGATTACTTCTTCCAGCACGTTCTCGAGGAAGGTGACGGTGCTGTCTTCGGTGTTGAACAGGTTCGGGAACACGCCCCATTCGCTGATCGGCTTCAGCGGGGTATTGATCGAGCCCAGTTCCGGATACGCGGCGATCGCCGCGGTGGCATGGCCGGGCACATCGATTTCCGGGATCACCTGGATATGCAGCTTGGCCGCATAGGCGATCACCTCGCGGATCTGGTCCTGCGTGTAGAAGCCGCAGTAGGGATGCTCCTGGCCGCTGACCGGATCAATGCCGCCATCACCGGCGGGCAGCCGGCAGCTGCCCACGTCGGTCAGCTTCGGGTAGCGCTTGATCTCCATGCGCCAGCCCTGGTCATCGGTCAGGTGCCAGTGGAAGGTGTTGAGCTTGTGCGCGGCCATCGCGTCGAGCACGCGCTTGATCTCGTCCAGGCTCTGGAAGTGCCGGGCGGAATCGAGCATGAAGCCGCGCCAGCTGAAACGCGGCGCGTCCTGGATCTGCACCGCGGGCAGCACCCCGTTGCTGCCGCCGGTGGCGAGCTGGGCGAGGGTAGTCGCGCCATAGAAAAGACCGGTTTCGTTGCCGGCCTGGATCATCACGCCCTGCGCGGTGCTTTCCAGCGTGTAGCTTTCGCCGCTGTCGCGGAAGGTGGGCACGATCTCGAAGCGGATGCTGCCCGACTTGGCTGCCGCCGTGCCCTTGGCCGGCGCAAGGCGCGGGCCGCCGCTGCGGGCCAGCAGGTCGGCGAACTGGTTGGCGACGCGTTGCGCGGCTTCGCCTTCGGCCTGCAGCACGGTGTCGGCGCGGACGGTGATGCCGTTGCCCTGGCCGCGCTGCACGGTGGCCGGGGCCGGAATCAGCATCAGGCTGCCGGCGCGCAGCTGTGGGCCGGGTGCTTCAGCGGCGGGCGTGGGATCGGCGGCGAGTGCCGGCAACGCCGGCAACAGGGCGAGCAGGCTGCCCAGCAGCACTGCGCTGCGCATCCGGGCGCGGGAAGGCTTGACCATCGGTACGACTCCTTGGAACGGTGCGATGAACGCTATACATGAAAAACGCCGGGCCCGGAATGACCCAGGCCCGGCGTGCGTGCACGACTCGGCGATATTGCCGCCGCTGGATCAGTACTTGAAGCGGAAGTTGAGGTAGTACTGGCGACCGTTGCTGTAGAACGAGGTCGGGATGGCCGCGGTCTGGTAGTACTTGTAGGTCGGGTTGTTGAGGTTGAGCGCATCGAAGCTGATGCTCAGCCAGTCGGTGGCCTTGTAGCTCAGCGACGCCGACAGGGTGCCGAAGTCATCCTGGTAGTACGGGTTGGCACCGGACAGGCCGATCAGGAACGACGAACGGCGGGTGTAGCTGACGCGTGCACCGAAGGTATCGTTCTCGAAGTAGGCACCGATGTTGTAGGTGTTCTTCGAAGTACCCAGCAGGTTGTCGCTGCCGTCGGCCCAGGTGTGGTCGGTGCTGCCATCGGCGTAGGTGTAGTTGGCATTGACACCGAAGTACTCGCCGATCGGCTGCTCATAGGCCACTTCGATACCGCGGACCTTGCCGTCGGCATTGCGCGGGCGGGAGATGTTGTATTCCTCGAGACGGTTGGTCAGCTCGCTGAACAGCATCTCCTTTTCGGTGCTGAAGGCCACGTAGTCCTTCAGGCGCATCGAGTAGGCACCGATCGACAACATGCCACGCGGCATGAAGTACCACTCCAGGTTGGCATCGAAGTTGGTCGACACCACCGGCTTCAGCTTCGGATTGCCGCCGCCGCCTGTCCGGTTCAGGTCCGAACCGTAGGACGAGGCACCCAGTGCCGAGAAGTCCGGTAGGGTCTGGGTCTGCGAGGCGGCCACGCGCAGCACCAGGTCGTCGCGCAGGTCGTACTTGAAGTTGGCGCTCGGCAGCACGCGGTTGTGCTTGTTCTCGAAAGCTTCGCGGGTCCACGCGCCGAACAGGCTGCTCACGTCCGGCACGGTCGAGCCGGTGGCGGCGGCGTAGGTATCGATATCCTGCTTGATGCTGACGTAGCGCAGGCCGACGTTGCCGCTCCAGCGGTCGCCGCTGAAGTTGCCCTGTACGTATGCGGCAAAGTTCTTCTCGGACACCTTCCACTCGGCGCCGTAGTTGTGGCGGCCGGTCGGGCCGTCATTGCCGGACAGCCAGGTGGAGTTGTTGGTCACCGCTTCCTTCAGTGCACCCGGGGTGAAGTACCACAGGTCACGCGGGAAGCTGCCACCGATGCCGTTGGCAAAGCCGCCGGGGAAGTTGGCCGTAGCGCCGTTCTTCAGCGCATTCCAGATCGCGCCCGGGGTTGCGCCTTCCGGCGACTTGGCCTCGCGCTTGTGGTCGCCGAAGCGGGCGCCGAAATCGATCGAGTTCAGTACGCCAGCGTCGGCGAAGTACTGGTTGAAATCGAGCGTAGCCCACTTTTCCTTGTCGATCGCGGTGACCTGCTGGTTGCCCCAGGTGCCGAAGTCGGTCACGCCGCTCGGGCCGATGTTGCCACCGACGTTCCAGTCGATCGGCGAGCCGTTGCCATGGGTTGCCCAGGTGGCGCCGCCACCACGGGCCAGGTTGACTTCGGCGATGTACTGGCGCGGCGTTTCGCCGGTGCCCTTGGTGCTGCCGGCCTGGAACTTCATGCCCAGGTTGTCGCTGATCTGCCAGTCGGCATCGAAGGTGATGTAGTTGGTCTTGGCCTTCGACTCGCGGTAGATCATGTCGTACACCGCGTAGTCGCGGTCGGCCTGGCCGGCGAAGGTGGCGTTGGACAGTACGCCATCCTTGACGACGTAACCCGGATTCGGGGCCTGGCCCGGAATCAGGATCTTGTTGCCATTGGCATCTTCAACGGTGCGGTCGTTGAGGATGCGGCCGCCCCACAGCATGAAGTTGCGGTTGTAGTTGTTCGCCTTCAGTTCCGAGCTGAAGCCTTCCAGGCCCAGGGTCAGGTTGTCCATCGGCTTGAACTGCAGCGAGATCAGGCCGCCCTTGCGCTCGCGGGTCTGTTCGAACAGGGTCGAGCCGAGCAGGCCCGGCGCGTACACGCCGGCCAGGTCCGGGTTGGACTTGGCCACGGTGCCATTCGGATCGATCTGGAAGAAGCCGCCCGGGATTTCCTGCGCTTCGCGGCGCAGTTCGCGCTTCTGGCTGAAGGCCTGCACCATCACACCGAAGTTGCCTTCGTCGTTCTTGTAGTTGAACAGTGCCGACAGCTGCGGGTCGTTGGACTTGGCCTGGTCCGAACGCACCATGCCGATGGAGCCTTCCGCCGTGAGCTGCTTGGAGAATTCCAGCGGCTTGCGGGTGAGGATGTTGACGGTACCGGTGGTGCCACCGTCCTGCAGCTTGGCCTGCGAGGACTTGTTCACCTCCACCGAGCGCACCAGTTCCGACGGCAGCAACGAGTAGCTGACGCTGCGGCCGACGTTGTTGCCCTGGCTGAGCACGAACCAGTCGGCGGTGCCGACGGTGTGGCCGTTGATCAGGGTCTGGGTCAGGCTCGGGCTGGTGCCGCGCAGGCTGACACGGTCGGCTTCGTCGAAGCCGCCTTCGTCGGCGCTGGACGAGCTGATGTTCACGCCCGGCAGGCGCTGCAGGGTGTCGGCCACGTTGTGCGCGGGCAGCTTGCCCACGTCTTCGGCGGTGACCACCTCCACGCGCGCATTGGCTTCGCGCTTGGTGTCCAGCGATTTTTCCATGGATCCACGGATGCCGGTGACCTGCACGGTATCCAGGTCGGTGGCGGTCTGGGCGGCCTGCTGCGCATGCGCACTGAAGGCGATGCAGCTGACGATGGCGGCCGAAAGCAGGGTCTTGCGGGTGTTCATGATGTCTCTCCTCATCACTCGATTGGATGCCGGCGGCGGTGTTCGGTTACGGTTGCGAAGACATGCGCGGGGCGGCGGCGAAGTCCCGTGCGTTGGCGTGCCACGTACTGCGTGCTGCGATTGCGTTGAAGCCTGTTGCGGTGTCAGGCGGCCGACTGCTGCAGGTACCAGCTGGCAGCGCCGACCACGCCCAGCTGGCCGTGCTCGACGACCTTCACCGGGATGCGTGCCAGTGCTTCGCCCATCGGCCCCTTCTGCAGGTAGCGTTCGACGAAGGTGCTGGCGTGCAGGTATTCGCGGATCTGCGGCAGGATGCCGCCGGCCAGGTAGACGCCACCATGGGCGCCATAGAACAGGGCCATGTCGCCGATGGTGCTGCCGAGCAGGCCGCAGAACACATCCAGCGCCTGGCGCGCATGCGCATCGGTATCGGCCATGGCGGCGGCGGTCACCGCATCAGGGCTGGCCAGCGTCGGCACCTGTCCCTGCAGCGCGCACACCGCGCGGTACAGGTTCATCAGGCCGGGGCCGGAGATCGCATGCTCGATCGACACATGGGCGCGGTCGCGCTGCATGTGGCGGACGATGGCCATTTCCAGTCCGGTGCTCGCTGCCAGGGTCGGCTGGCCGGCTTCCGTGGGCAGTACCACCGGGCCGTGCGCGGTGGGGATCCACAGCGCGGCACCAAGGCCGGTGCCGGGGCCGACCACCAGCGTCGGGCCGCGCGCAGCGGTCTCCGGCCCGCACAGGTGCAGCACGCCACTGGCGTCCACCTGCGCGGCGGCGTAGGCCACGGCTTCGAAGTCGTTGACGATGTAGACCCGCTGCAGGCCGACGTCGGCCTCCACCTGGCGGGCCGACAGCGGCCACGGCAGGTTGGCGGTGATCACCGTGCCGTCCTCGCGGGCATAGCCGGCGCTGGCGACCACGCAGTGCGTGGGCCGTGGGCCTTCACCCAGGAAATCGGACAGGATCGCGCTGAGGCCGCCATGGTCGGCGTTGCGGTACTTCCGGTACTCCAGCACCTGCACCGGATGGGAGGCGTCGCCACTGGCCTGGACCAGGGCCACGCGCACATGGGTGCCACCAACGTCGGCAGCCAGGAACGAGGGCGCGACTCGGGACAGGACATGGGCCGGGGCGGGGTGGCTGGCGGTCACGCGGGCTCCTGCTGCAGGTGGGGCCGGCCCCGGGTTCGGGGGCAGCGATTGGGGCGGAGTCTGTAACCCCGCTGACAACGATGTCAACGAGTTCGTGACACTTTCGTTGCTGCGTCGCAACGAATGTGGTGTGCAGTAAACGTTTACATGGCGTGAGCATGGGTTTCACGCTGGAACCGTTGCTGCACGGGGCTCAAGGGCTGTGGCGCATTCAGCACGATCCGTTGCGATCGGGTTGCGCAGTGCAGCACGAGGTTCACGCGGCCACGCAGGGAAGTTGACAAACCGCGGTTGTCCATCGAAAGAATGTGACAACGTTGTTCCCAGCCACTCTCCGACGCCGCGTTCTGCGGCCGTCGCCGCAGGAGCCCTTCCCGATGTCCGCCGTCTCCGCTGCAAGCGTGCGCCCCAATGTGGCCACCTCCATCGCCATCGTCGGCGTGCTGTTCTTCCTGATCGGCTTCTTCACCTGGCTCAATGGCCCGCTGATCACCTTCGTCAAGCTCGCTTTCGAACTCAGCGAGGTCGGCGCCTTCCTGGTGCTGATGGTGTTCTACCTGTCCTACTTCTTCCTGGCGCTGCCGTCGTCATGGATCCTGCGCCGCACCGGCATGAAGAAGGGCCTGAGCCTGAGCCTGCTGGTGATGGCCGGTGGTGCCGCGTTGTTCGGCGAGTTCGCCACCCAGCGCTGGTACCCCGGCGCGCTCGGCGGCCTGTTCGTGATCGGCAGCGGCCTGGCCTTGCTGCAGACGGCCATCAACCCTTACATCTCCATCCTGGGGCCGATTGAAACGGCGGCGCGGCGCATCGCGCTGATGGGCATCTGCAACAAGATCGCCGGCATCCTGGCGCCGATCGTGATCGGTACCGTGGTGCTGCATGGCATCGGCGATCTCTCGGCAACGGTCGCCGCCGCCGATGAGGCGACCAAGGCACAGCTGCTCAACGAGTTCGCCGCCAAGATCCACGCGCCGTACCTGGCCATGGCCGGCCTGCTGGTGCTGCTGGCGGTGGGCGTGCTGTTCTCGCCGCTGCCGGAAATCAAGTCGTCCGAAGCCAATGCCACGCCGGTCGCGGCCGGTGCCGCCGAACGTCGCAGCATCTTCCAGTTCCCGCACCTGTGGCTTGGCGTGCTGTGCCTGTTCGTCTACGTGGGCGTGGAGGTGATGGCCGGCGATGCGATCGGTACCTACGGCCACGGCTTCGACCTGCCGCTGGACCAGACCAAGATGTTCACGGCGTTCACGTTGTTCGCCATGCTCATCGGCTACGTGGTCGGCCTGCTGGTGATTCCCAACGTGGTGTCGCAGTCGCGCTACCTGACCTTCTCTGCCGTGCTGGGCGTTGTGTTCTGCCTGGGCGCCTGGGCCACCCACGGCTACGTGTCGGTGGCCTTCGTGGCCCTGCTGGGCTTTGCCAACGCGATGATGTGGCCGGCGATCTTCCCGCTGGCCATCCGCGGCCTGGGCCGCTTCACCGAGACCGGCTCGGCCCTGCTGGTGATGGGCATCGCCGGTGGCGCGATCATTCCGCAGCTGTTCGCCGTGCTCAAGCAGCACATCGACTTCCAGCTGGTGTTCGTGCTGCTGATGGTGCCGTGCTACCTGTACATCCTGTTCTACTCGGTGATCGGCCATCGCGCTGGCCTGCCGCAGGACAAGGCCTGATCGGCGATGATGGACGGCAGCCAACCCCAGGGAAAACCCATGCGCAGAGCGACCATCAAGGACGTTGCGGAGAAGGCCAAGGTCTCGCTGAAGACAGTCTCGCGGGTGATCAACAACGAGCCTTCGGTGATGCAGGCCACCCGTGCGCGGGTGCTGCGTGCCATTGCCGAGCTCGACTACGAACCCGATCCGTCCGCGCGCAACCTGCGCAGCGGCACAACCTTCGTGATCGGGCTGGTCTACGACAACCCGAACCCGTACCACATCATCGGCGTGCAGAACGGCGTGCTCGCCGCCTGCCGCGAGACCGGGTTCGGGCTGCAGATCCATCCCTGCGATTCCAGCTCGCCGCTGCTGGCCGATGAACTGGCCGACTGGGTGCAGCGTTCGCGCCTGGCCGGGCTGGTGCTGACCGCGCCGATGTCCGAGCGCCGCGACCTGATCCAGGCGCTGACCGCGCGCGGCATCAAGCTGGTGCGCATCATCGCCGCCACCGAAGACCCGGCCGACGGCGCCTGCGTGTTCGTGGATGACCGCGAGGCTGCATATGAGATCACCGAGCATCTGATCCAGCTCGGCCACCAGCGCATCGGCTTCCTCTGGGGCGGCAGCTCGCACCGCTCGTCGGGCGAACGCTATGCCGGTTACGAAGCCGCGCTGAAGGACTACGGCATAACCGTGGACAAGCACCTGGTAGTGCAGGGCGACTACACCTTCGATGATGGTTTCCGTGGTGCGCGCCGCCTGCTGGCGCTGCGCGAACCGCCCACCGCCATCTTCGGTTCCAACGACGAAATCGCGGCCGGCGTACTGGCAGCCGCCAAGTCGGCCGGCATGAACGTGCCGTACGACCTGTCCATCGCCGGTTTCGAGGACAGCCCGTTCTCGCGCCAGTCGTGGCCGCCGCTGACCACCGCCAAGCAGGCCACCGAAGACATTGCCCGCCACGCCGCGCGCCTGCTGATCGCGCAGCTGCGCAGCGACGCCTACGACGACGCGCCGGCGCCGCTGCACAACCAGGGCTTCGTGCCGCAGCTGGTGGTGCGCGGTTCGACCGCGCCCATGCGCCCGGCCGGCGCACGCCCCCTTCCTCCCGATCCTGCCTGAGCCTGCCATGTCGCTGTCAGACCCCACCGCCACCCTGATGTTCGCCGAGGCCGCTGAAGCGGCCGACGTGGTTGCCCGCCAGTTCTCGCGCAACCACGCCACCATGGAAACCCTGGCCGCCAGCCTGCGCGCAGCACCGCCGCCGTTCGTTGTCACGTGCGCACGCGGCAGTTCCGACCACGCCGCCACCTACGGCAAGTACCTGCTGGAAACCCAGCTGGGCCTGGTGGTCGCCTCCGCGTCGCCGTCGGTGGGCTCGGTCTATGCCGCACCGCTGCAGCTGCGCGGTGCACTGTTCATCGTCATTTCGCAGTCGGGCAAGAGCCCGGACCTGCTGCGCAACGCCGAAGCCGCCAAGGCGGCCGGCGCACGCGTGGTCGCGCTGGTCAACGTCGAAGATTCGCCGCTGGCGCAGCTGGCCGACACGGTCATCCCGCTGCATGCCGGTGCCGAGAAGAGCGTGGCCGCGACCAAGAGCTACCTGGCCTCGCTGGCCGCATTGCTGCAGCTGGCCGCGTACTGGAAGCAGGACAGCAGCCTGCGCAACGCGCTGGACCTGCTGCCGGACGCGATGCGCGAGGCGTGGCAATGCGACTGGGGCGCGGTGACCGAGGGCCTGGTCGAGGCCACCAACCTGTTCGTGCTCGGCCGCGGCCTGGGCCTGGGCGCGGCGCAGGAAGCTGCGCTGAAGTTCAAGGAAACCTGCAGTCTGCATGCAGAGGCCTACAGTTCGGCCGAAGTGAAGCACGGCCCGATGGCGCTGGTTGACCGTGGGTTCCCGGTGCTGGCCTTTGCCCAGCCCGATGAGACCGGCGCCGGAACCCGTGCCGTGGTCGATGAGTTCACCTCGCGTGGCGCGCAGGTCTGGCTGGCCGGTGCCGGTGGCAACTTGCCGGTGGCTGCCGCGCCGCACCCGCTTTGCGCACCGCTGCTCACCGTGCAGAGTTTCTACCGCGCGATCAACGCGCTGGCGCTGCGTCGTGGTTTCAACCCGGATCTGCCGCCGCACCTGAACAAGGTGACGGAGACCGTGTAATGGTGACCGTGCTGCGCAATGCCCGCATCCTGGCGGGCGACGACTTCCGCGATGATCTGGCGCTGGTGATCGAGAACGGGCAGATCAGCGCCCTGTTGCCCGACGCCGCACCGCAGCTGGGCCAGGCCGATGAGCAGGTGGATCTGGGCGGCGGCTGGCTGCTGCCGGGCTTCATCGACGTGCAGGTCAATGGTGGCGGCGGCGCGCTGTTCAACAACACGCCCGATGTCGCCTCGCTGCGCACCATCGCGCAGGCGCACCGTCGCTTCGGCACCACCGCGATGCTGCCCACGCTGATCAGCGATGACGTGGGCGTGATGCGCCAGGCGATCGGTGCGATGCGCGAGGCCATCGCGCAGGGGGTGCCGGGCGTGATCGGTATCCATCTGGAAGGGCCGTACATCGCGCCGGCGCGCAAGGGCACGCACGATGCCAGCAAGTTCCGCGTGCCGGATGAAGAAGAGATCGCGCTGGCCGCGTCGCTGGACAACGGCGTGACCCTGCTGACGCTGGCGCCGGAACGCGTGCCGCTGGAGACCATCCGCGCGCTGGTCGAACGCGGCGTGATCGTTGCTGCTGGCCACACTGCTGGCACGTACGAGGAAATTCGTGCCGGCCTGGATGCCGGCGTGCGCGGCTTCACCCACCTTTACAACGCGATGTCGCCGCTGCAGGGCCGTGAGCCCGGCGCGGTGGGCGCTGCGCTGGAGGACCGCGACAGCTGGATCGGCATCATCGTCGATGGCGTGCACGTGCATCCGGCCAGCCTGCGCGTGGCACTGGCTGCCAAGCCGCGCGGTCGCCTGCTGCTGGTCACCGATGCAATGCCGCCGGTCGGTGCCGATGATCCCAGCTACGTGCTGTACGGCGAAACCATCACCGCCATCGACGGCGTGGTGCGCAATGCCGCCGGCTCGCTGGCCGGTTCGGCGCTGGACATGTCCACAGCGGTGCGTAACACCGTGCAGCTGCTCGGCCAGTCGCTGGCCGAAGCGGCACGCATGGCCTCGACCTACCCAGCGCAGTTCCTCAACGTCGATGATCGCCTGGGCCATATCGCCGAGGGCTACCAGGCCGACCTGGTGCTGCTCGATGACGCCCTGCAGGTGCGTGGCACCTGGATTGCCGGACAGTACGAGGCCGCCTGATGAGCGCAACGCCGCCACGCCGGCTGGGCTCGATCGATGCCCTGCGCGGCATCACCGTGGCGGCGATGCTGCTGGTCAACAATCCGGGTGACTGGAGTGCGGTGTTCGCGCCGCTGCGTCACTCGGAATGGCACGGCTGCACGCCCACCGATCTGGTGTTCCCGTTCTTCCTGTTCCTGGTCGGCGTGTCGATGGCCTTCAGCGTGGCACCGCGCGCGCTGGATGCCGCTGCGCGTCCTGCGCTGGCGCGCGGCGTGCTGGTGCGCGCGCTGCGCATCCTGGTGGCCGGTGCGCTGTTGCATCTGCTGATCTGGTGGGCGCTGGATACGCACCACTTCCGTATCTGGGGCGTGCTGCAACGCATCGCGCTGTGTGCGGCGTTGGTGGGCGTGCTGGCGGTGTATGCACGACCGCGCGTGCAGGCCGGCGTGCTGGTCGCGCTGCTGGTGGGCTACACCGTGCTGCTGCTCGGCATCGGCGACCTGGCACCGTGGACCAATCCGGCCAGCCGCCTGGATACCGCGCTGTTCGCGCCGTGGATCTATCAATGGCATGCCGATACCGGGCTGGGCCATGACCCGGAAGGATTGCTGAGCACGCTGGGTGCACTGGCCAGTACCGTGCTCGGCCTGTTGGCCGGTGGCCTGCTGCGCAGCGGGCGTGCTGCGGCGCTTGCCGGGCTGGGCGTGGCGACTACCGTGCTCGGTCTGCTGCTGGCCATCGTGCTTCCGCTGAACAAGCAGCTGTGGACGCCCAGCTACGTGCTGTGGACCGGCGGCCTGGCCGCGCTGGCGCTGTGGCTGGGCCACGTGCTGATCGACCAGAAGGGCTGGCCGGCGCTGGGCAGGCGCTTCGGTGTCAATGCAATCACCGCTTACCTGGGGGCGTCGGTGATGTCGGTGGTGCTGATGGCGAGCGGTGACTGGGGCTGGATCTGGCGGCAGTTGGCGACCGCCATGCCGCACGCATTGGAGCTGGCGTCGATGTTGCAGGCGATGGCGTTCGTTGCATTGTGGTGGGGTGTGGCGTGGTGGCTGGACCGGCGGAAGATCTATCTTAAGATCTGACCCCCGGCGGCGCGCCACATCCACGCCATGCGTGGATGCTCTCCGCGTGGCGCGCGATTACCGACATGATGAACGGTTTCAGCCGCGTAAAGGCGAGGTGATGCCCCATCAAGTTCGCATCTGAACTGTGATGATCGGCACGCAAATTCACCTGTCGAAACCGTTCACCATGGCGCAGACTTCGCTCGCAGTACCGCATATCCGCAGTTCCTGATCCCCTGTCCAGGAGTGCTGTATGTCCCGTGCCGTCCCGCGCGCTTTCCGTCCGCGCCGCCTCACTGTTTCCGTGGTTCAGGCCCTGGCTGTCCCGTCCGTCATGCTGTTGACCGCCAGTGTCGCTTGGGCCGGCTGTGACAATGCCACCCCGACTGCCAGCCACACGGTCACCTGCGATGCCAGCGCGCCGAATCCGCAGACCGTTCCCGTCGCTGCCACTGGCGCGGCCGGTATCACCGTCAATGTCGCCAGCACGGCACAACTGCAACAGAGCGGTGGTGGCAGTGCGATTTCGCTGGTCGGGGCCGGCGGGCACCTGCTGTCCAACCTCGGCACGATCAGTTCGGTGGGTGGCGTGGCGGTCCAGCTTGGTGGTGGCAGCCGCGTCGAAAACGCCGGCAGCATCAGCACCGGCAACAACACCGCCCTGCAGTTCGTCGGCGCGGGCGACAGCGTGCTGGTCAACCGCGGAACGATCAGCGGGCGCACCGGCGTGCAGTTCGGTGCCGGCAACGACCGCCTGGACATGCAGGCCGGCAGCATCAGCGGCGGTGTCCTGCAGGGCGATGGCAACGACGTGCTGCTGCTGGGCAATGGCACCATCGACAGCGTCGACCAGGGCAGCGGCGATGACCAGATGACCGTCACCGGCGGCACCGTTACCGGCCTGGTGGCACAGGGCAGTGGTCGCGATGATTTCATCATGAGCGGCGGCACGATCGGCGCGCTGCAGCAGGGCGACAACATCGATACCTTCCGCATGAGCGGTGGCCGCATCATCGGCGCGTTCGAGGATGGCGACCAGGCGTGGATGACCGGCGGCCGCATCGGCCGCGTCAACATGAAGCTGGACAAGAACCTGTGGGACCAGTCCGGCGGCACCGTGGACGGCAACGTGGTAACCGGCTTCGACACCGACACCATCATCATCTCGGGCACGGCCTATATCGGCGGCAACATCAGCGTCAGCGGCGGCAACGACAGTGTGACCATCACCGACGGCACCGTGCGCGGGCAGGTGCTGCTCAGTACCGGCAATGACACCTTCAACTGGAATGGCGGTGGCATCGTCTATGGCGCGATCGACATGGGGCCGGACGACGACGTGGCCAATCTCAGCAACCTCAACCAGGGCAACCTGGGGGCGGTGCCGCTGTTCGACGGCGGCAGTGGCATCGACCAGCTCAACCTGAGCAACGTCAAGACCGCAGGCGTGGGCCGTTTCCAGAACTGGGAGTCGATCCGCCTGGCCAACAGCACCGAGCTGACCCTCGATGGCGACCTGGTGCTGGGCGACAGCGTTACCGGCACCGGCACGCTGACGGTGGATGACACCAGTACCGTGTACGCGGGCAGTGGGGGACATGCCATCCGCCCGTTCAACAGCGCTGCACTGGTGGAGATGGTCAATGCCGGGCGCATCGACCTGACCGGTACCGGCGCGGGCGACGTGTTCACCGTGCGTGGCAACTATCGTGGTGACGGCGGTGGCCTGTACCTGCGCACCGTGCTGGGCGCGGACAATTCCAGCAGCGACCGCCTGGTGATCGATGGCGGTACCGCCACCGGGACCACCGGCATCGGCGTGCTAAACGCCGGCGGCAGCGGCGCGGCCACGCTGGCCGATGGCATCCTGGTGGTGCAGGCCTTGAATGGTGGCCGCACCGAGCCGGGCGCGTTCTCGCTGTTCGCACCGGTTGCGGCAGGTGCCTACGAGTACTTCCTGTTCAAGGGCGGTGTCAGTGCCGGCACCAGCGAGAACTGGTACCTGCGCTCGACCCTGGTGACCGGGCCGACGCCGGCACCCAACGGTGGTGGCAGTGCCACCCCGCCGCCGCTGACGCCGCCGGTGGCACCACCGCCCCCCATTATCCCGGCGCCGCCACCGCCGCCGGAAGATCCGGTTGATCCCGACCTGACCGCCGGTGAGGCTGCACCACCTCCACCACCGCCGGAACCCGCACCGGTGGCACCGCCCAGTGACCCGGCGGTGCCGGATGTACCGGTGGCCGGTGGTTTACTGCCCGGCACCGGCGCACCGCCAACCTCTGATGCACGTCCGGCTGAAGGCGTGGTGGTGCCGCTGTACCGCGTGGAAACCGCTACCTATGCCGTGGTGCCTCCGTTGCTGCGCGAGACCTCGCTGGCCAGCCTCGGCACGTTCCACGAACGCCAGGGTGAGCAGCGCCTGCTGTACAACCAGGGCGCATTCCGTACCGCCTGGGGGCGCTTGGTGGGGCAGAGCAGCGAGATCTACTGGAAGGGCGATGCACAGCCCGGCTTCGATGGCGATGTGATGGGGCTGCAGGCTGGCCTCGATGTGTGGGCGGCAGCGTCCGACAACCATCGCAACCAGATCGGCGTGTTCGTCGGCCGCACCCGCGCGCAGGGCAGGACCACCGGCCTGGCGCTGGGCTGGGAGAACGTGCAGGTGGGCCAGAACCGCCTGGACGACAAGCACGTGGGCTTGTACTGGACCTTCACCGACAGCAGTGGCGGCTACATCGATGCTGTGGCGATGCAGAGCCGCTACGACGGCCGCGTGCGCTCCTCGCGCGGGCTCGGCTTCGGCCTGAGCGGCGACGGCACCAGCGTGTCGGTGGAAGCCGGCAAGTCGCTGCTGCGCTTCGGTCAGTCCGCATGGTGGCTGGAACCGCAGGTGCAGGTGATCTTGCAACGCACCTCGCTGGACGACCGCCGCGATGAAGTGTCGAGCGTGCGCTTCGACAACGACAACGCCTGGACCGGCCGCATCGGCCTGCGCCTGGCCGGCGATTACCAGCTGGCCGACAACGGTTGGCAACCGTATTTCAAGCTCAATTACTGGCATGGCCGCTCCGGCGAAGACCGCATCCGCTTCGACGACGACGTGATCGTCAATTCGCAGCGCTCGCGCGCGCTGGAAGCCGGTGTGGGCGTGGTCGGGCGTTTCAACCGCACGATAAGCGCCTATGCGGTGGCCGACTACACTCGCGAACTGGGCGGCGACCGCAACGAGAAGCGCCGCATCATCGAAGGCAACATCGGCCTGCGCGCGGACTGGTAGCGCGCGGTGCAGATGTCATGACCCGCTCTGGTAGGCGCCGACCTTGGCCGACACGATGCTTCTCGCTGCCATGACCTGCTGGTAGGTGCCGACCTTGGTCGGCACAGGGCCAATCGACGCCATGATCCGCTCTGGTGGGTGCCGACCTTGGTCGGCACGATGCTTTCCACTGCCATGATCCGCTCTGGTGGGTGCCGACCTTGGTCGGCACGATGCTTTCCACTGCCATGACCTGCTCTGGTAGGTGCCGACCTTGGTCGGCACGAATCCCACCGATGCCATGACCTCCGCGCAGCCCAGCAACGGCTCGGCTCTACAGCAGCGGTGCGCACGCATCCGGTTCCACCAGCGCGCCGGCATGATCGGCCAACACCACCATTGCGTGCAGCAGGCCTTCCTCCACCTGCGGCGGACACTGCGCCTGCGCATCGTCCGTCTCGCGCGCCGACTGTGCAGCCAGCAGTACCCCGCCGCACGCAGACAACGCCGCCAGGCAACGCGTCGCCTCGGCCAGTTCCCGACCGCGCCCCTCGCTGAGTTGCCGCTCGCGCCACGCCTGGCCGTCGGCTGCGTGGCTGTGAGCGATGCCGCGCAACCGCGCGAAGAATGCGGAGGGCGGCGCCTGTTCGTTGGCTTCGGCGAGTGCATCTTCCAACGCTTCGGCGGCGGTAGTGGGCAGCTGCAGGCCGGGCAGTGCAGCGCCGAGCAATGCCTGCAGGCGTGGATAGGTGGGGTGGGGCGTGTTCATGGCGGCAACCTCACGAGGCAAGGCCACCTGCGGCGTGCAAGGTGGCGGGCGGTGCGGGTTGGCGTGCCGGTCAAAATCGAAACGAAAAAAAGCCGACGGATCACGAGGATCCCCACGCACCGCCCGCCATGGGCAAGCCGGTGCATTGTCGCGATTGCCGCTGAGGCGGCAACTCGATCGTTTCGATGTTTGATTCAGGACGCCAATCCCGGCCAGCGCAGGAGGCGCCGACGGAGGCAACCTTCTCGCGTTCTACGTGGCAATGACATGGGCAAAGTTGCAATTTACTGATCGCGTGCACGCTGTCTTGCTGCAACCCGCGGCGGGGCCAGATACGACAGTTCGCGCATGGCGAAAGCCATCACCTGCGGGCTATGCTGTGCGCCTGCCTCAACGACAAGGAAACGTCACATGCAGGTTCGCAAGGGAGTGCGTCGCATCGGCGCGCTGATGCTCGTGTTGCTGGCGACCGGCGCCATGGCCGATACGCCAGGCGCGGTCGAGGTGCCCTCGCCGGTGGCCCAGGCCGAGATCCTCAATCTACTTGAACGCCAGGCGCTGTATCGCGATCGGGTGGACTGGGCCGCCACCCGCGTACGCCTGCAATCGGCGCAGGGCGACCCCGCGCAACGGCTGGCCGTTCTGCGCGAAGCTATTGCGGTCAGCACGGGCAATCACGGCGTATGGACGACGACCCAGCGCCAGAGCGAATTCCTTGCGCGCGCGCAGCAGGCCGGCGCCGCCGCCGTGGACCGGGCCAAGGCGGCCGATGCGGTGGATATGCGCATCGGCTGGGTGGTCATCGAGGGCTACGCCTCCACGCCGGGCGCGACGCCGCAGGAAAAGTTCCGCCAGGACATCGAGCGTGCTGCGCGGTGGCAGCAGGTCATCCGCAGCAAGGACGACGGCGCGCGCTGTGGCTGGATCGTCGACCTGCGTGACAACAGCGGTGGCAACATGTGGCCGATGCTGCTGGGCATGGCACCGCTGCTGCGCACCTCGGTAGTGAACAACGAAGATGTGGGGTCGTTCGAAACTGCACAGGGGCCTGAGCGCTGGACGTTGACCGCGACCGCCGTGCAGCGTGCAGGCAAGTCGGTGCTGGACTTCGGCCAGTCTGGCTATGTGCTGCGGCAGCCCGGCGCGCCGGTGGCGGTGCTGTTCGGGCCGCGCACCGGCAGTTCGGGCGAGGCCTCGGTGCTGGCGTGGCGAGGTCGTCCGCAGACGCGGAGTTTCGGTCAGCCCACTGCGGGTGTCTCCACTGGCAATGTCGTGCAGACGCTTGCCGATGGCAGTCGCCTGCTGCTGACCACCACCGTGATGCGCGACCGCAATGATCGTGGTGATGGCTTGAAGATCGAGCCCGACCAGCGTATCGAGGGTGATGCCGCCACTTTGGCCGCCGCCCAAGCCTGGCTGCTGGCCCAGCCCGCCTGCCAGGCGCGCTGACCCATGATCCTAATCGGCCAGCAGGAGCGGGTTGTGGTGGTCGGCCCGACCGAAGCCCACCACTGCCTGCGCTGCCAGGCGGAAACCGAGTTCGCGCCCCGGCTGCGCTACAGGATGGCGCGCATCGACCTGCTGTTCGGTTTCACCTACCAGCGTCGCTACGAGCTGGCCTGCACCCGGTGCGAGCACGGCTGGGTGCTGGATACCGAGACCATGGACCAGCAGCTGGGCGGGGTGCCGATCCCGTGGCGGCACCGCTTCGGCCTGCCGTTGATGCTGGTGGTGGTGGTGGGGCTGGCGGTGGCCGGATGGATGTGGCGGAACCTGCACTCCTCCTAGGGAGAGGGCGGGCCGACACAGCCTCAGCAGGCCGTTCCAGCGGGCGCCAGCCTCCGGTGGGGCCAAGCCATCAGGCTGGCCTAGCCCATGCGCATCGCTGTTCGGGTCTGCTCTTGGGTTTGCTCTTGCTGAGCGACCTGCTGTGCCTGCGAAATCTGCTCGACCTTGGCGAGCGACTGATCTACGGGTGTATTGACGGCCTCGCTGACCGCAATCGATGCCCTCAGGTGTGCCGGATTGTCGAGCGCTCCCTGCACGACGAACATGCGAGGGCCTGATCCATCGCTGGGAGGGTTGCCCAAGACAACATGATCGACGCGTTCCAGGCCGCTGCGCTTGGCCGTTGCAAGCAGGCCGGCCGTCACGCGCTCACTGGTTTCATCGAAGCCGCGCCCGTGCCTGGCATCCACGGCCGATACACCGTCGCGAATCTGCCGGTAGAGCGCATGGTCGGGGTGGCCTTCCTTTCGGGGATCCAGGCCTGCCTTGTCCAAGGTTGATTCTATGCTCTCCTGCAATGGGCTCTTGGGAGCGAAGCCTGGGTTGCTCAGAGAGGGCGAGCCCTTTTCGGTTGCCTCTTGGACCGGACGCTCCCCAGCCTTCAATGCACTTTCTGCGTGCTGCACGGCTTCGGCTTCGCGACGGGCGTACGCTCCGGCTTCCCCAGTGCCGAGAAGGTAATTGACCCCGTCGCGCAGGAGTCCAGGGCCACCGCCGACAAGTACGGTCGCCCCCAGGCGCAACTGGTGGATGTCTTTGCGATACTCCGCTATCCGGCGTAGGTCCTCGGCATCAGTGATCCGCGCCCCGGGGTCGTCCAGTACGGACTGCACTGGGCCCTTGTCGGTCATACGGTCAATGAAGTGAACCATTCGATGGGAATCACCCAACTGGACCGCAACCGCAGCGGACATGACATGGCCGCTTTTCATCCCAAGCGATACGAGCGAGGCGATGCGCTGGCCCTGTTCGGCATCGCGCAAGACTCCCAGTTCCTTGGGGAGCGCGTACATCTCAACCTTGCCGTAATGAGGGCCGGCCGCACTAACCAGGTCGCCCGCCATCACATGGTTGGTGAAGGGCGCCGCATTGGCCGGCTGGCCTTCAGGCAGGCGATACGCCAGCCCCGCAGCGCCGTAGGGATTGAAGGCGTCGCCAGGAAGATTGTAGTGGTAGGCAGTGATCTGCGCGAGTGCGCCGCCTAGGGAATGTCCAGTGACGTACACCGGACCATATCCGTTTTCCTCAGCTTGCTCGATTGCCTGCTTGGTCAGTACGAGGGCATCATCAATCTGTGCGTTGACTCTGGCGCTGACCATCGCTGCGTCGACGCCGCCATCAAGTATGGCCTGGCGATCAAACTCGGTGCCTCGGTGGGCGATGATGATCTCGTTGGTCTTGATGTTCCGGTACACAACGCCTTGATAGCCGCTGACTGCGTCACGTCGCCCTAGAACTTCGAAGTCTTCACCATCAACGCGCAGCGATTCCTTATCGCCTGGAGCTGGATGTGACGGTGGGGAGTAGGCTGCATTGGCTAGGGCTGCATTGGTTAGAGGTCTCATGGGACGATTCCTTTCGAAGGAGACGATATCTCTATGGCAAAGTACTTCTGCTTCTCGATATCAGACAATCTGTTGTAGCTATACTGGGACTGCGTTCGCACCCACCCAGGCGTCGAACTCTTTGTTTGCAGGGTCATTTGACTGTCTGCGTACGAAATCGACGTGAGTAGTTTCTTCAGTTCGAGATGGTGGACGGCAACTGATATGAAGCCTTCGCGTCCCTCGGAAATGACTGGGAATGAAGCTCGAATGATGCTGGGTTTCCATTCGCATGGCCCCCGCCCGTAATAGTCAGCGACTGCCATGCCGTCCTCGAACACGGTGCTGCTGAACTCGGTTGCACTGACGCGTTGTACTGGGAACTCTACTGAGTGCCGTTGGGGGGCGTACTGCACACCCTCGTAGTTGCTGATCGGTGGGAGGCAGAGCGGGTCTATCTCGTAGGAGACGAAAACCTTCGGGAGGGTGAGCTCCACAGGCGCATCGTGGACCCGGATCACAATCGGTAGCGCATCCTTGGGTGCAGGATTCTCGCGATAGACCGGGTATGAGCGTTCCTTGTTGCATCCGGAAACGGCCAGTGTGATCAAGGCGATCAACGCCACGTGAGTGAGGGAGGGGGAGGGTTTCAGCATGAGCGGTCCATGTCGCTGATTGAAGTAGGCGCCTCTTCAGGGTTACTACGGGGCACGGTTCTCCGCGCGTGAGGATACCGGCAGGATTGCCCTGATCCTTGATCGGCTGGACAGGAGGGATGGCCGAGGAAGACGGCGCGATGTACCGCGTTAAGGGGCACATGCGACAGGTTGCGCCGCTCGTGCTGCCAGCTTGCTTGGCCTCCATCCATGCATGCCTGTGGCGCGAGGCCTTGCGAGGTAGCGTTCATCGGCGTTCCATTGCTCTACGTCATACGACTATACGACCCGCTCCAGCCGTGCTCAAAGCTCTTGGTCATGCCAGTCTCAACGTCCTTCCAGGATTGAGTGGAGCGGCGCCGGCACACGGTCACAAGCGAATTGGACACATTGACGATTTCGTCAGACTGTCGAAGCAGGCCTTAACAATTCCCCCGTCGAGCGGTTCAGGTGGGGTAGCAGGGTTCGTAGCATCTGCGGCCGGCCGTATCCTGCCCGCCATGCTTTCCTCCCGAAGCTATCAAGACTTCCGCACGGCCCCGAATTCCTATGGCGGGGCCCAGGCCGGTGAGCGCTGGGCGCTTTGGTACATCGGCCGCTGAAGCCCCGCGCGCCCCTGCCGACACGCTGCCGTGCCTCACCCCCGGCCTGCTAAAGTTGCAGCCTGCAACCACGTACCGGAACCGACCATGGACCACGACACCCCGTTCGACCCCCTCAACGACCTCGAGGTGCGCCTGCTGCAGGCCCAGGACGGCACGCTGACCGCGTCGCAGTTCCTCGACGGCCTGCTGACCTCGACGGCGTTCGTGTTGCTGGACAAGGCCATCGGCGAAGACGGTGCCTGGGACGAGAGCATCTCGCCGCTGGTGCTGACCAGCGAAAGCGGCGAGCCGATGTTCGCGGTGTTCACCGCGCACGAGCGTGCCGGCCTGTGGCATGAGCAGCTGCCGCAGTTCGCCCACGCCATGCCGATCGCGGTGCACGCGCTGCTGGCCGGGATCGGCGACGGCGTCGGCCTGGTGCTGAACCCCGGCCTGGACGTGGGCATGGAGATGATTCCCGATGCCGTGGCCCAGCTGAAGCAGCGCGCCGCGGCGATCACCCGTGGGATGGCGCATTGAAGCCAGCGATATAGGGTTGCCGGCCAGCGGCCGGCACTACCCATGGGAGTCGGTGCGCGGCCGCCACGGCGGTTGCGGATCAGCGGGCGGCGGCGATGGCTTTTACGCGCGCCTTGGCCAACGCTTCACCGATGGCCGGGCCCTTCAGATGGGTGGTATCCAGGTCCCGCGCCTGTACTGACAGTGCCGCCTGGTGCAGGCGCTTGAGCGTTTCGCCCTGCGGGTAGTCGGCGTCCTCGAAGCCGAGCCGGCCGCGTTTATCGGCCTCGCAGCACAGTGCGATGCGGGCCACGCGCTCCGGCCGGCGCAGCGCATCACAGCGGCCCAGTAGTTCCAACACGGTGGCATCGCGGAGTTCGTCGATGCGGTGCACGTTCAAGTGCTCCCGGCAGACCGCTTCGGCCAGCTGCTGGTGCTCGGCGGGAATCTTCAACCGCGCGCACAGTGCCTTCAGGGGTTTGATGCCGCGCTGTTCGTGCATGATGTGGCGCGGCCACTCCCCCGGCGGGGTCAGGCCCTTGCCGAGATCGTGGGTAAGCGCGGCAAAGCCGACCAGGTCATCGCCGGGGGCCAGCTTCGCCGCCATGTCGCTGACCATTTCCTGGTGGATGCCGGTATCGACTTCCGGGTGGAATTCGGCACGCTGCGGCACGCCATACAGCGCTTCCAGCTCGGGCAGGATCGGGCCCAGTGCATGTGCATCGTGCAGCGTGCGCAGGAAGGCGGAGGGCCGCTCACTGACCAGCGCCTTGCGCAGTTCCTGCCACACTCGCTCCGGCACCAGTGTATCCAGTTCGCCACTGGCGGCGATCTCGCGCATCAGATCCATCGTTTCCGGCGCAACGGTGAAGCCCAGCGGCGCGAAGCGCGCCATGAAGCGTGCCGCGCGCAGCACGCGCAACGGATCTTCCACGAACGCAGGGCCGACATGGCGCAGCACGCGCTGCTCGATATCACGCACGCCGCCGTAAGGATCGACCAGCGCCCCGCTGTCTTCGGCGCAGGCAATTGCATTGATGGTGAAGTCGCGGCGCTGCAGGTCTTCTTCCAGCGTCACTCCCGGGTCGGCATCGACCACAAAGCCGCGATAGCCGCGGCCGGATTTGCGTTCAGTGCGCGCCAGTGCGTACTCCTCACCGGTCTTTGGATGCAGGAATACCGGGAAATCGCGGCCGACTGCGGTGTAGCCCTGCGTTTCCATCTGCGCGGGCGTGGCGCCAACCACCACCCAGTCGTGGTCGCCGGCGGGGCGCTGCAGCAGGCGGTCGCGTACGGCGCCGCCGACAAGATAGATCTTCATGGCTGGAATCATCGCATGCCCGGCGCAGATGCACCGGTAGTGGGGGGGGGGGGGGGGGGGGCCCCCGCCCCCCCCCCCCCCGCCCGCCCCCCCCCCGGCCGCTGGCCGGCAACCGCAGTCACCCCGAAGCTGCCGGCCAGCGGCCGGCACTCCCGATACAGCGGCCAGCCTGATCCAGGCCAGCAGGCTCATCGTTTCACTCCAGGGCGTGGATACCGGGGAATGCCGGCCAGCGGCCGGCAGTACCGTGTTGTGATCAATCGCCGCCCTGGTCGGCGTTTGCGGCGCAGCTGAAGCTCTTGCGCTTGTCGACCAGGCGGCCCATCAGGCGGTCGCTCAACGGGAGGGCATCACCATTGAGGCGCCAGTCGTAGATCACGCTGAAGGCCAGCACGCGGGCCACGTACTCGCGGGTTTCCTTGTAGCTGATCGTCTCGATCCACAGATCCGGCTCAAAGCCCGGGCGCTGCCCCTGCCAGCGCGCGGTCGGGGTCGGGCCGGCGTTGTAGGCGGCGATGGTCACGTACGGCAGGCCGTCGTACTTGTTCATCAACTGGCGCAGGTAGGCGGTGCCGATGGCGATGTTGGTGTCCGGGTCGTACAGGCTGTCGGCGCCGCCATAGCCGGTCAGGCCGATGGACTTGGCCACGCTGGCACCGGTGGCCGGCAGCACCTGCATCAGGCCCATGGCATTGGCAGGCGAGCGCGCGCGCGGGGTAAAGGTACTTTCAGCGCGGATCTCCGCGGCCACCCAGGCCGGGTCGATCGCATTGCGTGCTGATTCACGGCGGATGGTGGCGTCGTGGTGCAGCGGGAAGCGCAGGTCGTACAGGCGCTGCTCCTGCGGTTGCTTGCCCAGTGCGAACACGGCGCGATCAAACCAGCCGTTGTCCTGCGCCACGCGCACGGCGAGGCGGCGCTGGGTGTCATCGAAGCGCGACAGCGCGCTGTTCCACTCAGCCACGGCCCAGCCGGTGCGGTCGATCTGGTAAAGCGCCATCGCGCGCTGGATGGCCGGGTCGCGCGCGATCACCGCCTGTGCCTGCGCACTGTCGTTCGGCTTCCACGGGCATAGCGTGTAGCCCTGCTGCAGTTTGTCGGCAGCCAGGAAGCCGTGGAAGGTGGGCGCACGCGCGGCGTCGCGGAACAACGGCTGTGCCTGCGATGCCTGGCCGGTCTTCTCCAGCATGCGGCCTTCGAAATAGGCCCAGCGCGGGTCGCTGCGCTGCTTGCTGCCCATCTTGCGGATCGCGGTCAGCGCTGCGGGCCAGTCCCCGCGCGACATTGCTTCGCGAACACGCCATTCGTGCAGGCGTTCGTCATAGGCCGATTCGGGTACCGCATTGAGACGGCGCGCCGAATCCGGCAGGTAGGAGGCCACGGTCCACAGGGCGATCTGGTACAGCACCTGGCCCTGCTGGGCGGCGCTCAGGCCGAGGGCCTGTGCGTACTGCGGCAGCTGTTGTTCGGTGGCACCCGGGTCGGTCTTGGCCAGCTTGGCCAGGCCGTCGGTGGCGATGCGCCGGCTGCGCTCGTTGCGCGGCCAGTTCAACGCGCTGGCGTTGGGCTTGTCGACGAAGGCGGCGTAGCTGTTGGCCTGCGCCAGGTCCGCGGCGGGCAGGCCGCGTGCGGCGCTGCGCATCACGGCCGGCTGCTGTGCGTCGGCGGCGGCATCGATGCGCTCCCAGCGCAGGGCGTCGCTCAGGCCGCCTTGTGCCTGCAGCACGGCGAATACCGCGTCGCAGCCGTCCGGCAGCGACTTGCCGTTCTTGCGCCACAGGTCCTGTGCTTCGCTGATCCACTGCGGATCGACCTTGCCCGTCACCTGGCGCGCGGTCAGCTGCGCACAGCGCAGCCCGACGTTGTCCGTGGGCGCCCAGTTGGCCAGCAGCGTCGGCCAGTCCTGGCGGCGTGCGACCGAGGGCAGCCACACGCTGCGGAAGGTAGTCGCCACGGCCTGGCCATCATAGCGCTTGAGGAAGGCCTGGGCCTGCGCGGTATCGACGGTGTCGATGTTGCGACGCAGGTTCGCGTACTCCAGCCAGCCATAGGCCGGGTGGCGACTGAGCGCACCGGCCTGGCCGGGATCGAACTGGCCGCGTTCGGCGGCAGCGATCGCGGCTTTCAGCTGCGCGTTCTGGGCGTCGAGGGACTGGGCGTTGGCGCAACCGATCAGCAGCGTGGTGGCCAAGGGCAGCAAGGACAGGGCAGTGGGAGTGCGTCGGGTCATGGCAACCAGCATAGCGGGCGATGGCTGAATTCAGTTTCGCATTGCGTGCACGGTGGCTGCACTGATGCAAATGGCCCGCTTTGGCGGTGGGTCAGGCCGGATGCTCGGGCCAGTCCAGCGCGGAATTCAGTGAGAGTCGTCGCATAAAGCCCACTTTGAAGGCGTTTCGCGCAGTTGACGCTTTTGCCAGTTGAAGCGGCCGCACAACGGGTGCCTGCTGCAGTCAAACGGAAGCAGCCGCTCCGCCCCTGCAGAGGACCATCGCATGTCAGATCAGCCCAAGCCGTTCAGTCCTGTCTCGGTTGCCGTCATCCAGTTCGACCCACAGTGCGGGCCGGAGAACGTCCCCGCCAACATCGAACGGGCGCGCCTGCTTGCCACGCAGGCAGTGGAACGTGGGGCCCGCCTGATCGTGCTGCCCGAGCTATGCTGCACTGGCTATTCGTTCAGCAGTCGGGCGGAGGCGTTCGCGATGGCTGAGTCGGTGCCGGAGGGGCCGACCTCGCGGCTCTGGGAAGCCTTCGCGCGCGAGGCGGGCATTCACCTGGCCGTGGGTATTGCTGAATACGATGGCAGCCGTCTGTACAACACCGCCGTGCTGTTCGGGCCCGGCGGCTATATCGGACGCTATCGCAAGACCCACCTGTGGTGCCGCGAAAAGCTCTACTTCTGTGCCGGGGATCTCGGCTACCCGGTTTTCGAGACCAGCATTGGCCGCATCGGCCTGATGATCTGCTGGGATGTCTGGTTCCCCGAGGTGCCGCGTCTGCTTGCGCTGCAGGGGGCCGACATCATCCTCAGCCTCAACTGCTGGGTGTGGACGCCGCCGCCATTGTTCGATGAAAGCGGGTGCTGCATGGCCTGCTACCTGACGATGACCGCCGCACACGTCAACAACGTGTTCATCGCAGCGGCCAACCGCGTCGGTACAGATCGCGGGGAACGCTTCCTGGGGTGCTCGTTGATTGTCGGTACCAACGGATGGCCGCTGGCCCCGATCGCAGCGCCTGAAGGTGAGGCAATGGTGATGGCCGAGGTGGACCTGTCCACGGCACGCAGTGCGCCGATCTGGAATTCCCTGAACGATCTCTGCCGCGACAGGCGTACCGATCTCTTCGATCCTATGCTGGGTTATCGCCAGCATCCCATGCTGCCGCGCTGAGGGACCGAAATGGCGCGCATCCCGTCACATGCACAAGCGGCAGCCTCCCGCAGCCATTTCGGCTCGGCACTCTTCCTCGCGGCGTTCGCGGTGGTGATCGTCGCGACGCTGGTTGTCGGGTGGGGCGCGGCGTCTCCCGGCCAGCTCTGGCCAGACCACGCCCAGATGATGGGTAGCCTCGATACATGGGCAGGTCGTTGGCGATGGTGGGTTGGCGATGCCAGTGAAGTGACCTTCTACAAGCATGAGTTTGCCTCGCTCGGCCTGATCGGCGGTGCTGCATTGGCCCATTGGGCGCACCGGCGAGGAAAGCGATGGCAGGGGTTCCCGATCTGCTACGGCACTGGCCGCTGGCCTTGGGTCGCGGTAGCGTCGATTGGCGGACTGCTGCTTGCCAACATGATATTTGCCGGCACGGTGCGGGATGGGAGCTGGCAGCCCACGTTCGTTGCTGCCGTCTCGCTGCCGGCGGCGATGGTGCTGCTGTTCGGTGGCGGCTGGAAGATTACGGGAATCGCCGCTGCATCTGGCGCATTGCTGGTCACGCCGCTGGCGTTGTTGCTGGTGAATCAGGTCTGCGCACCGCTGGGCCTGCCCGCCGTCATCGGCAACGTTCTTGCAATGACACTGGCAAGCGCGGCCGCCTTTGTCGCCGCGAGGCGGCTGGGCTGGAATCCGGTTCCCGCTGCGCCTGGGGCAGCGCCGGCTGCGCCCGTCACGCGGCATGGCTGGCAATGGGGCATGCGCAGGGTACTGGCGGACTTCAGTGAAGCACCCTTCCTGGGCAACGAGTTCGCCAGTGCCGGGCTGATCGGCGGCGTACTGCTTGCCGCCCTTCTGCAGCCGGCCGGACCCTTCTATGGCACCGGTTGGCTGATGGCATTGCTGTGCGGCCAGGCGCTCGCCTCCGCGGTGGGGGTCTGGGTATGGCGGGAGCGCTGGATCCAGGGGGGCTGGTATCCCACGTACATCCCGATTGTCTCCGTGGTTCCTGCCTGCATTCTAGCCCATGGCGGGAGCGCGGCGGTGGTGGTGCTGTCCGCGCTGCTGGGGGCACTGCTGACGCCACCGCTGGCCGCGGCATGTTCTGCTCGCTTGCCTGCACACGTGCATCCGTATATCGGCAATCTCCTCTCGATGGCGGCAGGCGTTCTGCTGATCGTCCCTGCAGTGGGCTGGATACTGAAGGGGGCCATATGAGACGGCTGGCATTGGGCTCACTCGGCGGCACCCTCAGCATGCGTGGTGATGCGGCGGGCGTGGGCATCGTTCCGAAGGTTTCCGCGCAGATGCTGGCGGAGGTAGTCCCCGGGCTGGGCAGGTTGGCAATGGTGCAGACGCATACGCTTGGTCTGTCACCCAGTGCGTCGCTGTCGTGGGTCGACGTTCTCGCTGCGCGCGACTGGGCCGACGCGATGGTGGACGACGGCGCTGATGGCGTGGTCATCACCCAGGGCACCGACACGCTCGAGGAGTCAGCGTATCTGTTGGATCTGCTGTGGCCGCACCCGCAACCGATGGTGTTGACTGGTGCCATGCGTGGGGCTGATGCAGCCGGTGCTGATGGGCCCGGAAACGTGCTGGCTGCGGCGATTGCGGCACTGGATCCGCACACGCGCATGCGCGGGGTGGTCGTCGCCATGCAGGACCGACTGTACGCGGCGGACCAGGTGCGCAAGGTGCATAGTCTGGATCTGGATGCCTTCCAATCGCCAGGTAAAGGCTGTATCGGGCGGGTGCAGGAAGGGCAATGCAGCTATGAAGGATCGCCTCCGGAACGACTGCCTGCACTGGTGCCAACACGGGTTCATCAACGGGTAGCCATGCTCGAGGCGGTGCTGGGCGAAGGTCCTGAGGTGCTGCATTCGTTGCTGGAGAGTGGATGCGAGGGGCTGGTTGTGGCGGCCATGGGCGCGGGCCATGTCCCGTCCAGTTGGGTTGAACCCTTGGCGCGTGCCGCAGTGCATCGTCCCGTCATCATCGCCTCGCGCACCGGCGCCGGCGCGACGGCACGCCATACCTATGGCTTTGCTGGCAGCGAAATCCACCTGCAGCGGCGGGGGCTGCTGATGGCGGGATCACTGTGCCCACGTAAGTGTCGCCTGTTGTTGTGGGCTCTGATCGGCTCGGATGCACTCGGCTCTCTGCAGCAACGTCTGCAAGCCTACGGCGGTGGCAACGGCAGCTGAATGCTCCACGCGCAGACACTGCCGCCAGCCTGCATCGGCGACGTACTGTCAGCCTTGGGCGAACGGCCCGGCTGCAGGGAGCGGCACATGGCGTTCAGTAGCGCAGGAAGAAGCGGCCCGCTGGCGGACATCAATGTCACGCCACTGGTGGATGTGATGCTGGTGCTGTTGATCATCTTCATCGTGACCGCGCCGATCATGGCCCGGCCGATTGCCGTGCAGTTGCCACAGGCCACCGCTCGCACGATTGATCGCCCCGAACCGCCGCCGCTGACCGAGCTGCGCCTGGACGCATCGAACCAGCTGAGCTGGAATGGCCAGCCGATGGCCATCGGCGATCTGCAGGCGCGCCTGCAGGCACAGGCGGGCGAACATGCGGGCAACCCGCCGGAGCTGCGCATCGCCACCGATCCGTCGGCCGAGTACGAAGGCATGGCCCGGATATTGGCTGCGGCCGAAGCCACCGGCATGGAGCGCATCGCTTTCGTGCGATAGCGTATCTAAACCGCCGCTCAGGGGGAGATTGCGACATGAGCGGCGGATGAGGGTGTCAGTATTGCTGGCAGTAGACTGTGCGACCATCCCAACTGCACGAGATGCGGCTGCTGCTTCCGCGCTGGACGGGGACTCCATACATCTGTGCGGATCTGACCCAGTTGTCCAGGTCGCCATGCTGGCCGAAATAGTATTGTCCGGCGTACGAAGGGGCGGAGATCGGGTCGGCGATGGATTCGTCAGGAACCTTGTTGCCTATGCTGTCGCGACTTTCGCCCTTCTGATACTTCGCTTCGGCAACGTTGTCCGGTGTTACTCGATAAAGCGTCTTCGATCCGTCACGCCATGTGATCATTATTGTTATGGATCCGCCACCTTTGAGGCCTGCCCAGTTCAGGGCCGCTTGTTGAATCGAGAGCGCGATGCTGTTCCAGGTTGGGCTTCCCGTATTGGCTCCTGCCAGTTCTGTGGCTAGATACTGGCCAAGTCGGGTTCGCAGTGTGGCTGAGGCGACGATGTCAAAGGTATTGGAGGACTTGTAAGACTCGGGGAACCTCACTCCATTGGAGTTTCCGGGGTTGTCTGGATGCAGCACGACCACTGATCCGCCTCCTGCCATCGCGTGGGCCCCTTCAGGTGGCCCTCGAAAGGCTGACGTCGCATCCAGAATCCGTAGGAAGGCCATTTGAATCTGTGCGGGAACCGGTGTCGAAAGTGCGCGCCACTTTCTGATCTCGCGATCATATTCAACTTCGAAGGCGCTCAGTCGGGCTTTTTCGAAGTCCATTACAACCGCCAACCCGGAGCCTGACATCAGGGCTGCATCTTTGGGAGAGGCACAGTTGTTGCATTCAATCAGGCCCCCCGCTCTCGATTCGCTTGTAGGGAACAGAAGCAATGCCGTGACAACCGCGACATGGATCATGACGGTGATTGTTTTCACAATTGAGCCTCATGAGAATGACTGGGGCTCTCAGTCTCACCTTGGTTGGCCCCGGAAATTCGTTTGACGGGCAGTTTTCAAACTATTCCTAAGTGTTGTCTGAATTTGCTTCGTAGATTCAAGCTGGTCGATGCATGTGGCTCTGTCATCGAGATGGCAGCAGCCAAAAGAGCAGCCATTGAGTGCCTCAGGTTCGCACGGTGATCCCGGCGATCTGCAGTCCGTCATTGCAAGGGCTCCTGCCTATGGATTACTCGCCATCTTGGTATGAGTTCCAGCTCAAATGCGATCTGTTCGACGCCGTCAACCGACGGCAACGGCGATGATCATGCTGCCGATGGCACCGGTGCATTGTCGTTGGACGGATCGGCAAGAGCACTTGCCCAATTGCGGGAAAGCCGGGAAGCCGCTGTCGCAGCCAGCATCAAGGCTGCCTGCTGTGAACAGTATCGTCCGGTCATAACCTGCAGCTATCTGACGCAATCGGCCTGTAATTGCGTCAATTCCGCGTGAAAGAGTGCCGGTCATCACGTCGTGATTTTTACCACTTGTTTACAAAGGAGACGCTGCCGCCATGCAGGGGGGAGCGCGGCAGTCCATGTCCCGACATTCCTTTGGAGAGAGAGCGAATGATTCACCTGCATCACCGCCCGTTGGCGGTTGCCGTCGCGCTGTGCGTGACGGCCCTGGCACCGTTGGGTGCCACTGCACAATCCACCACCAACCTCGATGCGGTGGAAGTCACCGGTACCCGCATCAAGCGCGCTGAAGTCGAAGGCCAGGTGCCGATCCAGACATTGACGCGCGGTGACATCGAACGCACCGGCCTGACCTCGATCGGCGAAGTGCTGCAGCAGCTCACCGGTTCCGGTTCGGCGCTCAACGCCAAGTTCAACTCGTCCGGCAACTTCGGTTTCCCGCCCGATGGCAGTGGCGTGGGTGCCGGCTCGGCGCAGGTCGATCTGCGCCACCTGGGGGCCAAGCGCGTGCTGGTGCTGGTCGATGGCATCCGCTGGGTCAATGAGTCGTCCGCCTCCGGCGTCGGCTCGGCTACCGATCTCAATACCATTCCGCTGGCCATCGTCGAGCGCATCGAGGTGCTGGAAGATGGCGCGTCGTCGCTGTACGGCTCCGATGCCATTGCCGGCGTGGTCAACATTATCACCCGCCGTGACTTTGATGGTGGGCAGGTGACGCTGAACTACGGCGAGTACAGCAAGGGCGACGGCACGCAGAAGGGCGTGGACCTGGCCTGGGGCAAGAGTGGCGACCGCTTCAGCCTGTTCCTGGGCGCCAGCTGGACCAAGCAGGATCCGGTATTCGCCAAGGACCGCGAGCAGTCGCGCTTCCCGATTCCCGGCACCGGCCTGGCGTTCGGCAGCGGTGGCATTCCGCAGGGCCGTTTCATGTTCACCGACCCGAACACCGGTGCGGTGCAGAACATCGTGCCCAATACCGGCGTGAGCAATCCGCGCTACGACGGCAGCGCCGGCTGCAGCCGCACGGATGACTACCACTGCTTCACCACCGCCGACCGCTTCAACTTCGCCGAATACAACATGGTGCTGACGCCGTCGGAGCGCAAAGGCCTGTTCGGCCAGTTCCGCTTCGACATCACCGACAACGTGCAGTGGTACGTCAAGGCACTGGGCAACCGTCGTGAGTCGACCAACCAGGCCGGCCCGGAGCCGCTGTTCTTCGGCCCCGATGGCGCCACCGGCAATCCGCTGGCCGACAACATCATCGTCTCCGCACTCAACCCCTACAACCCGTTCGGCTTCGATCTGGTTTCCGGCGACAACATGAGCCTGATCGGTCGTCGCCCGGTGGAAGGCGGTGCGCGCGTGTTCAAGCAGAAGGTGGACACCACCTACTTCGCCACCGGCCTGGTGGGTGACTTCCACGCCGCCGACCGCAGCTGGTACTGGGACGTCAACGGCATGTACAGCAAGAACAAGGCCGAACAGACCAACTACGGCAGCTATGACATCTACAAGGTGAACATGGCGCTGGGCGACCCGGCGGTGTGCGCGGCCACGCCGGGCTGCGTGCCGCTGAACATCTTCGGCGGCGTCGGTTCGATCACCCCGGACATGCTGAAGTGGATCCAGCCGGTGGTGCGCGACCGCAGCCAGAACGAGCTGAGCCTGTTCACCGCCAACCTGTCCAGCGAGCTGTTCTCGCTGCCGGCCGGCCCGGTGTCCTTCGCCACCGGTTTCGAGTACCGCAAGTACAAGGGCTCCTACCAGCCCGATCCGTTGACGGTGATCGGCCACTACAACGGCGTGCCGTCGCAACCGACCTCCGGTTCCTACGACGTCAACGAGGCCTACCTGGAGTTGAGCGTGCCGATCTTCGCCGACTCCTCGTTCGGCAAGAAGCTGGACCTGAGCCTGGCCGGCCGCTATTCGGACTACTCCACCTTCGGTGGCGAGTTCACGCCCAAGTACGGCCTGCGCTGGCAGGTGACCGACGACTTCGTGCTGCGCACCACCTACGCCGAGGGCTTCCGTGCACCGTCGATCGGTGAACTGTACGGCTCGGCCGCACGTGCAGACCTGCAGTTGTTCGATCCGTGCTCGGTGGGCCTGGGCGGTACGCCGCCACGTGGCAGCGCGGCCAACTGCGCCGCGCTGGGCGTGCCGGCCGGCTTCCAGCAGGCCAACTCGCAGATCTCGGTGACCACCGGCGGCAACCGCGAGCTGGAGCCGGAGCGTTCGCGCAGCTTCAGCGCCGGCTTCGTGTGGAGCCCGTGGTTCGGCAACAACGCGTCGTGGTCGGAGCGCTTCGATGTGGAGGTGACCTTCTACCGCCATGCCATCGATGGTGCGATCCAGGCGATCAACGCGCAGACCCAGCTGGACCTGTGCGTGGATACGCTGGACCCGATCTACTGCAACGGCATCACCCGTGCCAGCACCGGTGCGGTCAGCAGCTTCAACAACCGACTGACCAACCTGGGTTCGATCAAGACCGACGGCTGGGACGTGGATCTGTTCTGGACGCTGCCGCAGACCTCCATCGGCCAGTTCAAGCTGGCGTGGAAGAACACCTTCGTCGGCCGCTACGAGGCCACCGGTGCGGCTGGCCAGAAGCAGCCGCAGAAGCCGGGCGTGGAAGTGGCCGACAGCTCGATTCCGGAGTGGACCAGCAACGCCAGCATCGGCTGGACGATGGACCGCTGGAGCGCCAACTGGACGGTGCGGCACATCTCCGAGCTGACCGAGAACTGCGGCGATGCCGCCGCCTTCCCTGTGTGCAGCAACCAGGCTGCGGGCACCAACACGCTGTCGGCCACCACCTTCCATGACATGCAGGTGGGCTACAAGATCGACTGGATGAAGGGGCTGCAGCTGACGGCCGGCCTGAACAACGTGTTCGACAAGGATCCGCCGATCTGCCTGTCGTGCTCGTTGAACGGCTACGACGCCTCGACCTACGACATCCCCCGTGGTCGTTACTGGTACCTGCGCGCGGATCTGCGGTTCTGATGTGACGGTGGCAGCGCCGGCCAGTTCCGGCGCTGCCTTGCTGGTGCAGAGCCGAGCCCACGCTCGGCTGATTCTCTGAGCCGAGCATGGGCTCGGCTCTACAAGTGCGGGGCGATCGTGCCCCGTGCCTGCTCAGAACGACCAGGTGAACGTCAGCGAGCCGTTGCGGCCATCGCCGTACGCGCCGTAGCCGTTGATCTGCGACAGGTACTGCTTGTCCAGCAGGTTGTTGAGGTTGGCCTGCACGCTGAACTCCGGCGAGATGCGGTAGCGCACGAAGGCGCTGACCAGTGCATAGCCACTCTGCTCGATGCGGCCGTAGGCCGGCACCGGGTAGTAGATGCGGTTCTGCCAGTTGGCACCGCCACCGACGGTCAGTGCCTGCAGCGACTGCGGGGTGTAGCTGGTGAACAGCTTCAGAGCGGTCTGTGGCAGGTTGGTGTTGATGTCGGCGCCGTTGATGTCCTTGGCCACGTAGCGCGATGCGCCGAAGGTGGCATTCCAGCCCGGTGCCAGTTCGCCGTTCAGCTCGAACTCGAAGCCACGGCTGACCGTGCCACGTGCGGCGCGATAGGCGGTTTCGCCGCCGGTACCGCCGATGACCGGCTCACCGGTGGACTGGCCGACGTTGTCCTGTTCGATGCGGAACACTGCCAGCGAGGCGTTCAGGCGGTTGTCGAACCATGCCCCCTTGACGCCCACTTCGTAGCTCTTGCCATCGACCGGATCGAGATAGCTGCCGTTGCGATCCTTCAGCGTCTGCGGCTGGAAGATCTCGGTGTAGCTGGCGTAGGTCGAGTAGGTGTCGCTGATGTCGAACACCAGGCCGGCATACGGCGTGGTGACCTTGTGCGCGCGGTCGGCGCCTTCGCCTTCGCTCCTCCAGTCGGTGTAGCGGGCACCGATGATCAGCTTCAGCGGATCGGCCAGCGACAGGCGTGCAGCCGCGTAACCGGCCTTCTGGGTGATGGTGCCCTCGCTGGCCAGTGCCAGCGGGTTCCAGTTCGGCTCGCTGATGTTGCCGGTCCAGTTCAGATAGCTTGCGAACGGATCCCAGGTCTGGCCGGCACCGCCGACCTGATAGTCGCCGTAGTTGGCGTACTCGCGCTTGTTGTAACTCAGGCCTGCCATGAACTGGTGCTCGCGGCCGAACAGCTGGAACGGACCATCAACGTAGCCATCGGCGCCGGTGACCTTGCGCTCGGTGTTGTAGAAGCCCGCCGAGGGCGAGATGCCCGCGCCGGTGGTCTTGTCGAAGTTCGATGCGCCCGTGGTCCAGTCGTTGTACGCCGGGTAAAACAGCTTGTCGTCGGCCCTGGTCTCATCGTGGGTGGCGCCGACCTTGAACTTCCAGCCATTGCCGAAGGCATGCTGCAGGGTGGCGAAGGCGCGCTTGCTGGTGGTATCCCAGTAGGTCCAGTTCGGGCTGGCGTTGAACGATTCGTCGTAGCCGGTGCGCGAGCCGTCGGAATACAGCATCGGGAAGCCCCCCCAGGTGGCGCCGTTGGCGCGCTTCTGCTGGTAGTCGTAGCCCACGCTCAGCTGCGTGTCCGGGGTCAGGTCAGCATCGATCACTGCATAGCCCAGTGTCTTGCGCTGGTTGTAGCGGTCCATCTGGCCGTCGGTGTCCAGGTAGCTGCCGATCACGCGGCCGCGCACGGTGCCGCTGGCGTTCAGCGCGCTGCCCACGTCAACGGTGGTGCGGGTACGGCCCCAGCTGCCGACGTTCACCGACACGCTGCCAGCCAGTTCGGCACTGTCGGCGTGCTTGCGGATCAGGTTCACCGATGCGGACGGATTGCCGGCACCACTGAGCAGGCCGGTGGCACCACGCACCACTTCAACGCGGTCGTACAGCGCCAGGTCCAGCCCGGAATCACCATAGCTCCAGTTCTGCACCATCTGCGTGGGCAGGCCATCGAACTGGTAGGCATCGATGTAGAAACCGCGCGCGTAGAACTCGGTGCGCTCGCTGTCGGACTGGGTGCTGGTCACGCCGGTGGTATTGGCCAGCACGTCGATGATGTCGTCCAGGTTCTGATCTTCGATGCGCTGGTGGCTGATGATGCTGATCGACTGCGGGATCTCGCGCGGGGCCAGGTCGAAGCGGGTACCGGCCGAGGTGCGGCGCACCGAATAGCCTTCGGCGCGCTCACCCTTCACCACCACCTTGTCGAGGGTGGTCGGATCGGCGGCGGTTTCGGCGAAGGCGGCCGGGGCCACGGCGCAGAGAACGGCGAGCACGGCAACGGACAGCCGTTGCGGCTGCGGGGTACGGAAGGCGGAACGGGTCATGGGGGTCCTGGGCGAGCACGCGCGATCGGCCGGCATCCAGGAGGCGAGGCGCTACGGGTAGGGAGAGGGCGGGCAGGCCGTCCTGGCGCTACCGGAAACGAAAGAAATGGTAATACGAACTATTCCTATTTACAAATCATGAACGAATCGACCCGGTGATCCGGGTGCGGGCCGGGTCAGCGCAGCAGCGGGAGTGGATCGCGCGCGCCGTCGGTGCCGTAGATGCCCCAGTGCAGGTGCGGCGGCGTGCCCTTGGCGTTGCCGCTGTCGCCGACATGCCCGAGCAGATCGCCGGGCTGCACCACCTGTCCGAGTGCCAGGCCTTCGGCCCAGTCGTCCAGGTGGGCGTAGTAGTAGCGTTCGCGCGCCGGCCCGATCACCCAGACCTGGCGCCCGCCGAGCCCGCGTTCGCTGACATCCGCGATGACACCGGCCGTGGCGCTGCGCACCGGTGTACCACGCCTGGCGAAGATGTCGATGCCGGCGTGCGTGCGGTCACGGCCGCGCGGAGCGCCGAAGGTATCGGCGATCTGCCGGGGACGGACGCCCTCCACCGGCACCGGAAGTTCGGTGGCCGGCGGCATCCGCGAGAGTGCCCACAGCATCTTCGGCGCGGCCGCCCACGGGCTGTTCCATAGCGCCATCGCCGCAACGAGGGCAATGGCCAGCCACAGGCCGCGCAGCAACCAGCGGCGCAGGCGACGGGCGGGGGAGGGCGTTGTGCTCATGGTTTTCGATTGTAGAGTCGAGCCATGCTCGACTGCTGTTGCCTTGCGGCCCCAAAGCCGTCGAGCATGGCTCGACGCTACGGCACCGGCAGCAGCGGCACCTCGAAACTCCGCTTCAGCGTGCCCAGTGCTACCGATGTGCGGAAGCGCTCGATGTTGTCATCGCCGCCGAACAACCGCTCGGTGATCGCCTCGTATTCTTCCATCGACGCGGCCGAAAGCAGCAGCAGGAAATCGCCGTCGCCGGTGATCGAATAGCACTGCTGTACCGCCGGGTCGTTCTGCACGCGTCGCTTGAACGGCGCCACGCGTTCGCGCTGCTCGCTGACCACGCGCACCTCGACGATGATGGTCAGCGGCCGCCCGACCTTGGCTGCGGCGACCACCGCCACGTTGGCGGCGATCACGCCACTGTCCTGCAGGCGCTTGATGCGGCGTTGCACGGCCGGGGTGGACAGGTGCACGGCCTCGGCGATTTCGCGCTGCGGCAGGGTGTTGTTCCGCTGCAGGAGGTCGAGGATGGCGCGGTCGAAACTGTCGAACACGGGAGCGGTGGCCATGGCGAGCAGAAGTTGCACGAACAGGCTGTCAATTGAGCCAAGTGCTCGGCGGTGACGCAATAGACTTTGCGCATGCAGACCTCACGACTCGCGCCGATGTTGCCGGCGCTGGCGGTGCTCGGCTCGGTCACCTCGCTGGCCATCGGCACTTCCTACGCAAAACACCTGTTCCCGCTGATCGGTGCGCAAGGCACCAGCGCGCTGCGCGTGGGCTTTTCCGCGTTGTTGCTGCTGCTGTTCTGGCGACCATGGCGCTGGAAGACCAGCCGCCCGGATGCCGTCACCATCCTGCGCTACGGGCTCACTCTGGGCCTGATGAACCTGCTGTTCTACATGGCCCTGCGCACCATTCCCTTCGGCATCGCGGTGGCCATCGAATTCACCGGGCCGTTGACGGTGGCGATGCTGTCATCACGACGTCCGATCGATTTCCTCTGGGTGGGGTGCGCGGCGCTGGGGCTGCTGTTGCTGCTGCCGATCGGCGGCGGGCCGGCGCTGGACCCGGCCGGTGTGCTGTACGCGATGGGCGCGGCGGCCTGCTGGGGCCTGTACATCGTGTTCGGCAAGCGTGCCGGCCATCTGCATGCCGGGCACTCGGTCTCGCTGGGGCTGCTGGCGGCGTCGCTGGTGGTGGTGCCGGTGGGCGTGGTGCATGCCGGTGCCGCGCTGCTCGATCCGAAGATCCTCGCGACGGGCCTGCTGGTGGCACTGGTGTCCAGTGCGATCCCGATGTCGCTGGAGATGATGGCGCTCAAGCGCCTGCCGAAGGAGACCTTCGGCATCCTGATCAGCATGGAACCGGCGGTGGCCGCGCTGTGGGCGATGCTGCTGCTGCACGAGCACCTGCACGGGCTGCAGTGGCTGGCGATCGGCTGCACGGTGCTCGCCTCGGTGGGCAGCACGATGACGGCAAGGCGCTTGAAGGGGCCGATCGCGCAGGCCGGGTAGCGCCGGGCCATGCCCGGCGGAGAGCGTGCGGACCAACGGTCCGCACCCACAAGAGCGGCTGTCCGCAGCTCTTGGGCAACAAGCCAACCAAGGTTGGCACCTGCCGGGTGCGGTCAGCGCAGGGCGTCGGCCGGGACGTCGATCTGCATCGCCAGGGCGAGGTGATCGGAGAACGCGGCCGGTACGGCTTCCACGGTGCGGGTCTGCAGGCCGCTGCTGACCAGGATGTGGTCGATGGCGCGGTCCGGGCGCCAGCTGGGGAAGGTCGGCACGATGCAACCTGGCGGCTGCAGCCGGGTCTTCTGGTACAGCACCTGCATTTCCGGGCGCTCGGCCAGGCAGTTGAAGTCGCCCATCAGCACCGCGTTCGGGTGGTCGGACAGCAGCTCGGCGATGAAGCCCAGCTGCGACATCCGCGAGCCCGCGCCCAGCGACAGATGCGCCACTGCGACTGCCAGGCCGTCGGCGCCGTCGCCGAACTTGGCCAGCAGCACGCCGCGCCCGCCGATGCGGCCGGGCAGGGCGTGATCCTGCACTTCAACCGGTTCCAGCTTGCTCAACAGGCCGTTGGCGCTGGAGGCGACCCCGCCCATGCGCCGGTTGGGCTGGTGGCTCCAGTAATTGAAGCCGGCGCGCTGGGCCAGGTAGTGGGTCTGGTTGGTGAAGCCCGAGCGCAGGCTGCCCGGATCGGCCTCCTGCAGGCCGACGATGTCATGTTCGCGCGCCAGGGTGGCGATCGCGTCAAGGCTGCTGCGCTTGCGACCCGCCGGCAGCGCATGTGACCAGCTGCGGGTCACATAGTCGCTGTAGCGGCGGGTACTTGAGCCGGCCTGGATGTTGGCCGTCAGCAAGCGCAGGGTCCGTGTACGGGGGGAATTCACGGCCGGGAAACGCTTCTCTTGGATCAGTGAGCCTGGGCCGCACCGCGTTCGCGGGCGATCAGGTGGTCGGCGATGCGCAGCATGTCCGGGAAGCTCTTGCCCTTCACCAGGTACTTGCCGTTGACGATGATCGACGGGGTGCCGCTGATCTGGCTGCGCTGCGCGAACTGCTTGGCCGAGTTGGTCTTGGCATTCACCGCGAAGCTGCCCATGGTGGCGGCGAACTGCTTCGGATCCACGCCGTAGGCACCGTAGAACTTGGCGATGTCGTCCACCGAATCACGGCCACGCTCGCCCTTCAGGGTCTTCTGCGAGTGGATGGCGGCGTACAGCGCTTCGTGGGTCTTCTCCTGCACGCCGAGCGTCTGTGCGGCGTAGAAGGCACGGGCGTAGTCATCCCAGGTGCCGCCGAACATGGCCGGCACGTAGACGAAGTTCACATCGCTCGGCAGGCCGGCCTTCCACGGGCCAACCAGCGGCTGGAACGCGGCGCAGGCCGGGCAGACGTAGCCGAAGATCTCGGTCACTTCGATCTTGCCGGCGGCCGGCTGGAACGGCTGGCCGTTCGGAATCACCTGGTAGTCGGCACCTTCCACCGGGGCCGGGCCGGTCAGCGCGGCGGTGGTCGGAGCCGGTGCGGCGGCAGCCGGTGCAGCTTCGGTCGGGGCCTTTTCGCCTTCGGCAGCCGCCGGAGCGGTGCCTTCGGTACCCGCGGCCGGAGCGGCCGGCTCGGTGGTCGCCGGAGCTGCAGCCGGTTCAGCCGGGGCCGCGGTGGTGTTGGTGCTGCCGTCGTCGGCCTTGCAGGCCGCCAGGATCGGCAGCAGCGCTGCGAGGGCGAGGGCGTAACGGATCTTCATGGAAACGTCTCCAGCATCTGGAAAGGTGGGGCCTGCGTCAGGCGCCGGCCAAGGGGAAATGATGACACGCGGCGGCGACAGCGCCGTGTCGGTGGTGGGTGTTGGTTCAGCGGCCGCGCGCCGCGCGGGCCTGGGCGATCAGCGCCGAGGCGATGCGCAGCTGGTCGTCGAAGCTGTTGCCGCGCACCAGGTACTGGCCATTGATGATGATGGCCGGGGTACCCGGCACCTTGGTGCGCTGGGCGAAGGCGCGGGCGGCGTCGACCTTCTTCTGCACGGCATCGCCGCGCAGGGCCTGCAGGTAACGGTCCGGGGTCACGCCGTAGGCTTTGTAGAACGTGGCGAGCTCATCAGCCGAGACGTTCTGCATGGGCAGCGAACCATCCTGGTGCAGTGCCTTGAAGACCGCCGCGTGGCTGCGCTTGGCCACGCCGACTTCGTCGGCGGCGTAGTACGCCAGTGCCCAGGCATCCCATGCACCACCGAAAGCGGCCGGGACCGGAGTGAAGCGCACGTCGGCCGGCAGCTTGGCCGCCCACGCCGCCAGCTGTGGCTCGAAGTGGGCGCAGTGCGGGCAGGTGTAGCCGAAGACCTCGACCACCTCGATCTTGCCGGCCAGCGGCTGGAACGGGCCCGGTTGGGCGATGCGCTCGTAGTCTTTGCCCTCGACCAGCGGGGCATTGGCGGGGGTAGCAGCGCAGGCTGCCAGCGGCAGCAGCACCAGCACGGACAACAGCAGGCGGGAAATCAACCTCATCGACACGCATCTCCGTTGAAAAAAGCAACGCCGGCGCAGTCGCCGGCGTGAAGGAAACATACCGCAGGCGCGGGCCGTGGTGGCGGCCCGGGCCGACCAGTGGCGGTCAGGGGGCGGCAGCCGGTTGCGCCGATGGGGTGGCAGTGGCCACATCGTCGGCCTTGTTGTGCAGGCCCTGCAGGTAGCTCGACAGCGCCTGCACCTCCTGCTCGCTCAGCTTCTGCGCGACCGTCGCCATGATCTGGAAGTGCGCCTTGTCGGTCTCGTTGGTCTGGCCGGCCTGGTATTCCTGCAGGCGGCGCGCGACATAGCTGGCGTGCTGGCCGCCGATGTGCGGGTAGGCCGGCCCGGGATTGCCGGCACCACTGGGACCGTGGCAGGCCATGCAGGCCGGCAGGCCGCGCTTGGCGTCTCCGCCGCGGTACAGCTGCTGGCCGATCTCGTAGAACTTCATGCCCTTGTACGGGCCGTCGGTGACCGCCGTGTCGTCGGCGATACCGGCGGTGGCCTTCTGCGTGGCGAAGAACGCGCCGATGTCGCGCATGTCCTGCGGCGTGAGGTTCTGCACGAACGGGACCATCGCCACCGCCGCGCCGGAACTGCGCTGGCCGTTGGCGATCAGGGCCATCTGCTGGGCCACGTAGCGTTCGCTCTGGCCGGCGATGGACGGATACATCTCGACCGTGGCATTTCCGTCGGCGCCATGACAGGCCGCACAGGCCGAAGCCTTGGTCTGGCCAGCCTTGGCATCGCCCCAGTGGGTCTTGCTGAAGTCCACCTCCAGCGAGGCGGTGTTGATCGGCCCGTTGTCGGGCAGCGGGGTCAACGTGGTCTGCGCGAACGCAGCAGCGGCAACGACTACGGCAGTGGCAAGGGCGGATACGGCAAGAACGCGAGCGTGGCGCATGCTGAAGCTCCGTATGGACCGGGCCGGGCGGTGGCCGCCGGCATCGCCCGGATTATCAACGGCGTTTCCGCGCACGGTCAACGCAGCAGTGCAGCAAAATGCCCGCAACGGCCGCCGGCACGGGCGCGCGGCGCCGCAACATGCGATCCTAGGCACATGTCATTGCTCATCGAACGCGCCCGTTACCACCTTTCGGCCCATAACGTGCGGCAGCTGCCGCCCGATGAAGGGGCCGAAGTGGCCTTTGCCGGCCGCTCCAACGCCGGCAAGTCCAGTGCGCTCAACGCGCTGACCCGCCAGAATGCCCTGGCCCGTGTCTCCAAGACCCCCGGCCGTACCCAGCAGCTGGTGTTCTTCCAGATCACCCCGGAAGCCCATCTGGTCGACCTGCCCGGTTACGGCTACGCCAAGGTGCCGCTGGACCTGCAGGCGCACTGGCAGGCCTTCATCGACCGGTATTTCCGCACCCGCGAGGCCCTGAAGGGGCTGGTGGTGGTGATGGACATCCGCCACCCGCTGAAGGACTACGACCGGCAGATGCTGTCCTATGCCGTACAGCGCGGCATGCCGGCGCACGCCCTGCTGACCAAGGCCGACAAGCTCAGCCGCAGCCAGCAGATGCAGACCCTGCAGAAGGTGCGCAAGGAACTGCACTCGGCCTACGGCGACAGCGTCAGCGTGCAGGTGTTCTCCGGCGAGGACCGCACCGGCGTGGACGAAGCCCGCGGCGTGATCGGCGGCTGGCTGGGCCTGGCGTAAGGCGCTCTGCCGCGCTCGCCGGGCATGGCCCGGCGCTACCCGGTCCGATCGGGTGGGGGCCGACCTTGGTCGGCACACCCTCACAACGGCGAATACTCCGCCGGCACCCAGGCATAGGCCTGGCCTTCGCTGCGCACGTGGCCCAGGCCGGGGAACGGCAGATGCGCGCCGGCCACCCACCAACCGTTGGCAGTGGCCTGCTGCAGCAGGCCGCGACGGCTGGCGACTGCAGCCCTGCGGTCCGAATCCGCCTCGAACGCCGCTTCCGGATGCGCGAACTGCACCGCGTGGAAGTGCAGCACATCACCCCAGACGAGTAGTGACTGGCCCTGGCTGTCGAACCGGTAGGAGACGTGGCCCGGGGTGTGGCCGTGGGTATCCATCGCCACCGCGCCACCGGGCAGGGCATCGCCGGGTTTGAAGGTGCGCAGATGGCCACTGGCCTGGTACGGTGCCACCGCGTTGCGTGCCAGCGGGAAGGCGAAGCGCACGCCCTTCGGCGCGGTGGCCTCGCTGGCCGGGTTGAGCCAGTAATCGGCATCGGCCTTGGACAGCCACACCGTGGCATTGGGGTAGGCCGGCTTGCCCTGCGCGTCGAGTACGCCGCACAGGTGGTCCGGATGGGCGTGGGTCAGCAGCACCTCATCCACCTCGGCCGGGTCCACGCCGGAGGCGCGCAGATTGCCCAGCACCTGGCCCAGGCCGGGGCCAAAGCACTGCGCGGTGCCGGTATCGACCAGGGTCAGATGGTTACCCTGGCGTACAAGGAAGGCGTTGATCGCGGTCTGCAGGCCTTTCTTGTCTTCGGGTACGTAGCGGCCTTCCAGCAGGCGGCTGACCAGCGTCGGCGGCACGTCCACCACTTCCTGCCTGCCGAGTGCGACCACGCCGTCGAACAGGGCGGTGACCTGCAGCGCACCGACGCGCTGGTGGTAGACGCCGGGCACCTGCTGGGTGGGGGCGGGCGAGGTGGCCTCGGCCAGCGCGGCCAGCGGCAGGGAGGACAGTGCCAGCAGCAGTGCGGTGCGCAGCGGCAGGGGACGCAGGGTCATGGCGGTTCTCGGTGGATGACGGGTGGTTCCGTTGGCCTAGCGTGCCGTGGCCGGCGTGCGCACGTCGCTCAAACCACTGCGTGGAATGCTCAGGGAAGGGGGTGTCTGCAGGGCTGCGCCCTGCACCCGCAGAGGCAACGGCAACAGCAACAGCGGGCTATCCGTGGGATGGCGGGGCGGGTCCGGTTGCGGGGGACGCCGTAAATACATCCCTGTAGGCTCGGTCGCGCCATCCATGGCGCTCACGCCCCCGCAACCGGACCCACCCCGCCTTCGACAGATTCCTGCGATCTGTTGGGAATGCCCTTGGGGTCAGATCCGTTTCCCGCAGGAAAACGGATCTGACCCCAGAAATACATTCGATCTTTGACAGACGTGTCGACCAAGGTCGACACCTACCAACAGCCGAGTGAACCTGTCGAAGGTGGGGCGGTGTCGGAGTGCGGGGTGTCAGCCGCATGGATGCGGCTGCCAAGCCTACAGGGACGTACTTGCGGCGTCCCCGCACTCCGACACCGCCTCGCCATCCCACGGATAGCCGCTGTTGCTGTTGCTTTCGCTGTTGCCGTTGCCTCTGCAGGTGCAGGGCTGCAAGCCCTGCCGAACCCCCTCAGATGTCTGTGGGAGCCAGCCCGTACTGCTCGGCGAAGCGCCTGCTGAAACTGGCCGCAGAGCGGTAGCCCGCGCGCGCTGCCACGGTCTTCAGCGGCAGGTCGGTGGTGTAGAGCAGCTGCATGCCATGCGCCAGCCGCGCCTCGGTGAGCAGCTGGCGCAGGCTGGTGTCCTCGGCGGCAAGACGGCGGCGCAGGGTTGCACCGCTCAGCGCGAACTGTTCCTCGACATCGCGCGATTGCCAGTCGCGTGCGGGTTCGGCAGCGATGCGGTCGCGGATCTGTTCGCCCAGGCTCGGGGCCTGCGGCAGCAGCAGGCTGCCATGCCCCTGCCGGCACAGCGTCAGTACCAACGACGCCAGCGCCAATCGTGCTTCGCTGTAACGCCCGTCCTGCAGCGATTGCCGCCACTGCCGCAGCACCACGCCATGTTCGATCAACGGCAGGCGCGCCATCGCCGTGCCTGCGCTGGGCAGTGCTTCGCTCCACAGCGTGCGCGCCGCCGCCAGCACTTCAGCACACAGCGGCACGATGGCACTGAGGTAGCGGCCGCTGCGCGGGTCGGGGGTGTTGACCACATCGATGCGGCAACGCTGGGTGAGCAGCAGGATGTCGCCGGGCACGAACTCCAGTGACTGGTGCGCGGTGCGTACCTGCTTGCGGCCTTCCAGCAGGATCGCGAACTGGGGTTGCGGAATCTCCACCGAACTGGCGCCGTGCTCGCGGCGTGCGGTGATGCAGGCATAGCCTTCGGCGCGTTCGCAGCCGGCCAGGCTGGCCATCTCGGCCAGCAGCGCGGCAACTGGCGGCAGCATGCCGGTCATGCCACGTGGGCGCCGAACAGGCGTCCGACGCCTGCAGCGGCGGCCATTGCCAGTGCACCCCAGAACATCACCCGGATCGCCCCGCGGACAGGCGGTGCGCCGCCGGCGCGGGCCGCCATCGCACCGGTCAGGCACAGGCCCAGCAGGGTGCTGCCGGTGGTGATCATCGCAACCTTGTCCACCGGGGCGAGCAGGGACGTCAGCACCGGCAGCGCGGCGCCGCAGGTGAAGGCTCCAGCCGAAGCCAACGCCGCCTGCAACGGGCGCGCGCGCAGGGTGTCGGTGATGCCCAGTTCGTCGCGGGCGTGCGCCCCCAGTGCATCGTGTGCGGTGAGCTGCTCAGCCACCTGCCGTGCCAGCGCCGGGTCCAGGCCGCGGTGGCGGTAGATTGCGGTCAACTCTTCCAGCTCGCTGTGCGGGTCTTCGTGCAGCTCGCGTTTTTCCATCGCCAGGTCGGCATCTTCAGTGTCGGCCTGGGTCTGTACCGAGACGTACTCGCCGGCGGCCATCGACATTGCGCCGGCCACGGTGCCGGCCACGCCGGTGGCCAGGATGGTGCTGGCCGTTGCCCCGCTGGCAGCCACGCCGACCACCAGGCCGGCCACCGAGACGATGCCGTCGTTGGCGCCCAGCACGGCGGCGCGCAGCCAGCCGACGCGCTCGGAGCGGTGCAGTTCGGGGTGTCGTGAATGGCGGCTCATGACCTTGAGTGTACGAGGGTCAAGAGGGCGTCGGTAGGATGCTGAAACCCGTCACCGTCGCATGACGCAACGGGGTGCCACGCTATAGTGCGCCCTTGCGATGGAAGGCCCCGGGCCCCACATCCCCTGCCACTGTCCAGCGAGCCTTCCCCTTGTCGAGCCCCAGCCACGTCGCCGATACCCCCATTACCGACCGCTCGCAGCTGGTGGAGGTGATCGCCTCCGGCGAGAAGCCCCGTGCGCAGTGGCGCATTGGTACCGAGCACGAGAAGTTCGGATTCCGCCTGGACGACCTGCGGCCGCCGACCTTCGAGGGCGAGCGTGGCATCGAAGCGCTGCTCAATGGCCTGGTCCGCTTCGGCTGGGAGCCGGTGCAGGAGAACGGCAACACCATCGCCCTGCTGCGCGATGGTGCGTCGGTGACGCTGGAACCGGCCGGTCAGCTGGAACTGTCCGGCGCAGCGCTGGAGACCATCCACCAGACCTGCGTGGAGACCGGCACCCACCTCAATGAAGTGGCGCAGGTGGCAGGCGAATTGCAGCTGGGTTTCCTCGGCATGGGTTTCCAGCCGAAGTGGAAGCGCGACGAGATGCCGTGGATGCCGAAGGGCCGCTACAAGATCATGCGCTCGTATATGCCCAAGGTCGGCTCGCTCGGCCTGGACATGATGACCCGCACCTGCACGGTACAGGTGAACCTGGACTACGCCACCGAAGCGGACATGGTGAAGAAGTTCCGCGTGTCGCTGGCGCTGCAGCCGATCGCCACCGCGCTGTTTGCCGATTCGCCGTTCACCGAAGGCAAGCCGAACGGCTACCTGAGCTATCGCTCGCACATCTGGACCGACACCGACGCCGATCGCACCGGCATGCTCGACTTCGTGTTCGAGGAGGGCTTCGGTTACGAGCGCTATGTCGATTACCTGCTCGACGTGCCGATGTACTTCTCCTACCGCGATGGCATCTACCACGACGCCAGCGGGCAGAGCTTCCGCGATTTCATGCAGGGCAAGCTGCCGGTGCTGCCGGGTGCGCTGCCGACGCTGCGCGACTGGTCGGACCACATGACCACCGCGTTCCCGGAAGTGCGCCTGAAGAAGTACCTGGAAATGCGCGGCGCCGATGGTGGCCCGTGGAGCCGCCTGTGTGCGCTGCCGGCGTTCTGGGTGGGCCTGCTGTACGACGACACCGCGCTGGATGCCGCCTGGGACCTGGTGCGCGACTTCACCCTGGCCGAGCGCCATGCGCTGCGCGATGGTGTACCGAAGCATGCGATGAACCTGCCGTTCCGCAACGGCACGGTGCGCGACCTGGCCCGCGAGGCGGTGAAGATTTCGGTGGAAGGCCTCAAGCGCCGTGCTGCGCGCAATGCCGATGGCCAGGACGAGAGCAAGTTCCTGGACGTGCTGCAGGAGATCGTCGAATCCGGGCTGACCCCGGCCGAGCGCAAGCTGGCGCTGTTCCATGGCCGCTGGCACGGCGATGTCGATCCGGTGTTCCGCGAGTTCGCGTATTGATGATGTTGGGTGGGTGCCGACCTTGGTCGGCACGCGATGAAAAAAACCCCGGCATTGCCGGGGTTTTTCATTTTCACACCTGCCTTGGATCAGGCTGCGTTCTTCATCGTCGCCATGTCGATCACGAAGCGGTAGCGCACATCGTTCTTCGCCATGCGTTCCCAGGCTTCGTTGACGTTCTTGATGTCGATCATCTCGACGTCGCTGACGATGCCGTGCTCGGCACAGAAGTCCATCATTTCCTGGGTTTCGGCCATGCCGCCGATCGCCGAACCGGTCAGGTGCTTGCGGCCGAAGATCACGCTGCCACCGGTCAGCGGCGGGTCCAGTTCGGTCAGCACGCCGACCAGGCACATGGTGGCTTCACGCTTGAGCAGGCCCATGTACGGGTTGGTGTCATGGCCGACCGGGATGGTGTTGAGCAGGAAGTCGAAGCTGCCGGCGTGCGCCTTCATCTGCGCGGCATCGCGCGAGACCAGCACTTCATCGGCGCCCAGACGCTTGGCGTCGGCACCCTTTTCCGGCGTGGTGGTGATCATCACCACGTGCGCGCCGAGCGCCTTGGCGAACTTCACGCCCATGTGGCCGAGGCCACCGAGGCCGATCACGCCGACCTTCTGGCCCGGGCCGACCTTCCAGTGGCGCAGCGGCGACCAGGTGGTGATGCCGGCGCACAGCAGCGGGGCGGCGGCCTTCAGGTCGAGGGTCTCGGACACCTTCACCACGAAGCGCTGTTCGACCACCACGTGGTCGGAATAGCCGCCGTAGGTCGGCGCGCCGCTTTCGCGTTCACGGCCGTTGTAGGTCCAGGTCGCGCCTTCGGCGCAGTACTGCTCCAGGTCGTGCTCGCAGGCGTCGCAGTGGCGGCACGAGTCGACCATGCAGCCCACGCCGGCGTGGTCGCCGACCTTGAAGCGGGTGACGTTGCTGCCGACCTCGGTCACGCGGCCGATGATCTCGTGGCCCGGCACCATCGGGTAGATCGAGCCACCCCAGTCGTCGCGGGCCTGGTGCAGGTCGGAGTGGCAGATGCCGCTGTAGAGGATCTCGATGCGCACATCGTCCGGGCCGACCGCGCGGCGTTCGAACTCGTACGGAACCAGCGGGTCGGTATGTGAATGGGCGGCGTAACCACGGGCGAGGGACATGGGGAATCCTTGGCAGGGTTTGTCGAAAGGCGTTTTACAATACGCCCCGTTCCCAGCGGCAAGAAGCGCGGATATCGGCATGATTCATCAAGTGAAACTGCACAATCATGGCCACTGACAACCTCACCCATCTGGCCGCGTTCGCCGCGGTGGCCCGTCATCGCAGTTTCCGCCGTGCCGGTGCCGAACTGGCTCTGTCGACCTCGGCGGTGAGCTATGCGATCCGCGCGCTGGAGGAACGGTTGGGCGTGGGCCTGTTCCATCGCACCACCCGCAGCGTGGCCCTGACCGAGGCCGGGCAGCGCCTGCTGGAGCGGTTGCAGCCGGCGCTGGGGCAGGTGCATGACGCGCTGGAGGAGATGAACCAGTTCCGTGCCGCCCCGGCCGGCCTGCTGCGGATCAATGCGACGCGCGCTGCCGTGGCGACCCAGTTGGGTCCGAGGCTGGCGCGCTTCCTGCACGCCCATCCTGACGTGCGGGTGGAACTGACCGAGAACGATGGCCTGGTCGACATCGTCGCCGAGGGCTACGACGCCGGCGTGCGCCTGCACGAGTTCGTGCCCGAGGACATGGTGGCGGTGCCGATGGGGCCGCCGCTGCGTGGGCTGATTGTCGGTGCGCCGGACTACCTGCGCCGGCACCCGGCACCGCAGCATCCGCGTGACCTGGCTGCACACGAGTGCATCCGTTTCCGCTTCGCCAGTGGCCATCTGTACAAGTGGCAGTTCGAGCGCGCTGGGCAGGCGCTGGAAATCGACGTGCCGGGGCGGTTGACGCTGGGCGAGCAGGGCACCGTGGTCGGCGCGGTGCTCGATGGCATCGGCCTGGCCTATGTGCTGGAAGACACCGCACGGCCCTACATCGAATCGGGGCAGATGGTGGCGGTGCTGGAAGACTGGAGCGAACCGTTCGCGGGATTCGCGTTGTACTACCCGAAGCAGCGGCAGATGCCCGGCGCGCTGCGCGCGTTCGTGGACATGCTGCGCGAGTGAATCGTGGATGGGGCAACCCTACGGCCCCTGCAACACCGGCGCCAACAACGCCAGGCACTCACGCAGGTGCGCATCCACCGGCGCATCCTCGGCCGCCACCCCGATCACGCGTTCGCGTAGCGGTTCGGCCACCGTCATCGCCAGGATCAGCCGCGCCATGCGCGCCGAATCCCCCTCACGCAGCAGCCCACGCTGCTGCTGCCGCGCCAGCCAGTCGGCCAGCAGCGCTCGGCCGCGCTCGATGCCGTTGTCCAGATAGGCCTGCAGCAGCGCGTCTTTGCCGGGAAAATCGGTGGCCAGCAGCCGGAACACCTGCACCGCCTGCGCCGATAGCGCCTGCGCGCACACCGCCTGCAGGATGTCCTGCAGCAACGGCACCACCTCGTCGGCATCGCGCGCATCGCGCTGCAACTGTGGCGCGAAGCCGTCGGTCCACTCACGCACCGCCAACCCGACCAGTTCCTCGCGGTTGCTGGCATGGCGGTACACGGTCTTCTTTGCCACCCCGGCATGCGCCGCCACCGCTTCGATCGTGGTGGCCTCGTAACCCTGTGCCAGCAGCAGCTCCAGCGTAGCCTGCAGCACGGCGTGGCGGACTTCGGCTTCCGGTCGCGCGGGGCGTCCACGGCGGCGGGCGGGGGCGACGGGATCGGGCAGGGCGGTGCTGTTCATTACACCCATCTTACCGCACCCGAGTAATTGCGAAACGATGAACGTTTCCGTATTGTCGGATCTCCCAACCCCAGGAGACCCCCATGGATACCGCTGTGAACGCCCGCGCCTGGCTGGACCACCACGATCTGCTTGACCCGGCACCGATGCACCTTGAGACCGGCGTCCAGCGCCGCGAAGACGGCACTCTGCTGGTCGCAGTGCGCACCGATCTGCACGGTTGCAAGGGCCGCATGCTGGACTGGTGGTTTACCTTCTTTGAAACAAGCCAGCACATCCGCTGGTGGCACCCGGTCGATCATGTCGAGCACCGCGGCTGGGACGAGGCCTGGCAGCGAGGGCGCAGCTACCACGGTGCCAGCATCCACGCGGTGGAATCGCTGGCCGATATTCCGCCGGTGGCGGCACGCCTGAAGTTCCACGACCCGCGCACGCTGCTGGTGCCCGAGCGCCTGCAGGCGGCGCAGGATGCAGGTGACGTGTCGGCGCTGATCGCCGCGCGCATCGGCTTCGGTGACCACGTGCGCCTGGATGCAAACGGTGATCCCTGCGATGGGCAGATGCTGCACGTGGCGCGCGATACGCCGTTTGGCTGCGTGCTGCGCAGCCGCTTCGTGCTCGGCCTGGACAGCGCCGATCCGCACCGCGATGCCAGCGATGCGGTCGGCCTTGGCCTGCTCAAGCACTGCTATACGGAGTTCAGCTTCCTTTCGCGTCTGCTGCCATCGCTGTACTACGGCGAACGCGCCAATGGCGAGGCCGTGCCACTGCCATGGTGAACGACGCGCCGGTCATTCGACCAGCGCGTCGTAGCCTTCGCCACTGAACTGGATGAGGCAGAAGCCGTGGCCGAACGGGTCGGCCAGCACGGCGATGCGGCCCCAGCGACGCTCGCGCACGGACTGCTCGAGTGTCGCCCCGGCCGCAACCGCACGCGTCAGTGCGGCCTCGATGTCATCCACGACCCAGTCCAGGTGCAGCGGCGTCCAGTGGCGCTCGTAATCGCGCACATCGCCGTCCTCGGTGGCAGGGCTGCCGTGGTCGTTCTGCAGTAGGTACAGCGGGGTGGGGCCGCCCAGCAGTTCCACCGCACCGGGCCCGAGACGGCGGCCGACGCGCAGGCCGAAGGCTCGCATGTAGAAGTCTTCGGCAGCGGCGAGGTCGGGGACGTCGAGGTTGACGATGAACGCTGCGGTGGGCGTATCCATGGTCAGATCCAGTGGATGTGGGTGGGCAGTGTATGCCCCCATCCACGCATGGCGCGGATCTACTGTGCGCGTGGGTAATCAAGGTAGCCCGCCTCGCCGCCACCGTAATAGGTGCTGCGGTCGGGCGTGGCCAGCGCGATGTCGTGGTGCAGGCGTTCGACCAGATCCGGGTTGGCGATGAACGGCTGGCCGAACGCGGCCAGATCGATGGTGCCGTCCTCGACCAGCTGTAGGGCGCGCGTGCGTGTCATGCCACCGGCCAGGATCAGGGTGCCGCCGTAGGCCTGTTTGAACTGCTTCAGGAACGCGCTGCCCAGCACCGATTCACCCTGCTGCAGGTTGTCGTTGAGGTGCACGTAGGCCAGCCCGCGCTTGCCCAGTTCTTCGGCCAGGTACAGATAGGTGGCCTCGTTGTCGGGGTAGAACGGCATGTCGAAGGTGAGGTTGTTCGGTGCCAGGCGCACGCCGATGCGGTGACCACCGATGCGCTGAGCCATCGCATCGACGGTGTCCAGGATCAACCGCGCGCGGTTGGGCAGCGAGCCGCCGTAGCGGTCGTCGCGCTGGTTGATGAGCGGGTTGAGGAACTGTTCGAACAGGTAGCCATTGGCGGCATGCAGCTCGATGCCGTCGAAGCCGGCGGCGATCGCGTTGTCGGCGCCCCGTGCGAAGTCGGCGATGATGCCGGGGATCTCGTCGGTGGCCAGTGCACGTGCCGGGGTGGGATCGGCATGGCCGCGGCTGCCGTCTTCCAGATAGACGAACGAGGTGTTCTTCGGTGCGCTGGCCACCGGGCGCGTGCCGGCGCTGACCGGTTGGCCACCATTGGGCTGCAGTGAGGAATGCGACATGCGGCCGACGTGCCAGAGCTGGGCAAAGATCGTGCCCTGAGCGGCATGCACCGCCTCGGTGACCAGCGTCCAACCGGCCACCTGCTCGGCTGACCAGATACCCGGCACGTCGATGTAGCCCTGGCCCTGTGGCGAGACCGGGGTGCCTTCGCTGATGATCAGGCCGGCGCTGGCACGCTGCCGGTAGTACTGCGCGGTGAGCTCATTGGCGACCGAACCGGGGTTGCGGGCACGGGTCATCGGGGCCATCGCGATGCGGTTGCGCAGGGCGGTACCTGACAGGTCGAAGGGGTGGAAGAGGGCGGCGGTCATGTCGGTCATCTCGGTGTGGGGGAGGCGCCAGCGGCGCGATGCACACAGGATGGAGTTGACATGCAGGTGCATAAAGCGCTTCGATTTCCCATTGAACGGGACTATTTGTCCCCAATGGAGCGTGAGGGATGTTGCCACTGGAATCCTTGAATGGCCTGGTGACCTTCGTCACCACGGCACGCTCGGGCAGCTTCACTGAAGCCGCCAGTGCGCTGGGCATTTCGCGGTCGGCAGTGGGCAAGGCCATCGCGCGGCTCGAAGCGCGACTGGGCGTGCGCCTGTTCCATCGCACCACGCGGCGCATCGCGCTGACCAGCGACGGCGAGGCGTACTACGCCTCCTGCGCGGCGGCGCTGGAAGAGATATCCGCGGCCGAGGCCTGCCTGGGGTCGGCCGGGCTGCCCAGTGGGCGACTGCGTATCGACATGCCGTCCTCGTTCGGGCGGCTGGTGGTGCTGCCGGTGCTGCTGCGGCTGTGCCGGCAGTACCCGGACCTGCAGTTGACGATGACCTTCACCGATCACTTCGTCGATCCCGTCGAGGAAGGCATCGACCTGCTGATCCGTTTCGGCGGATTGCACCATGCCGAGCACCTCGTGGCGCGACGGCTCGGGCGCCAGCGCCTGGTCACCTGCGCATCGCCGGAGTACCTGCAGGCGCATGGCGTGCCTGCGACCGTGGAGGAACTGGCGCAGCATCGCAGCATCGTTGGCTTCCGTCATGGCCAGCCGGTCTGGTGGCGGATCGGCAGCGAGGATGACGAAGGGACGTTCATCCCGAATGCGCCGTATCAGCTCAATGACGGCGACGCGGTGATTGAAGCGGCCATCGCCGGTCTCGGTATCTGCCAGATGCCGGTTTCACTGGTGCGCCGCCACCTGGAATCCGGCGCGCTGCAGTCGGTGCTGGATGCGCACATGCAGCGGCATATCGACATCCACGCGCTGTGGCCACCGACGCGTCATCTGCGGCCAAAGGTGCGCTACGTGGTGGATGAGCTGACCCGGTTGGCGGGTGAGGGGTTGTTCGATTGAGCAGGCCGGGATTGAGTTCGTGGTTCCGGCTTGTATACTATCCCCCAGTATAGTTCCTGGGTAGCCTGGCCATGCCGCACTCCCCCGAAGAGAAGAAGAAGGTCCTGGCCCGCGTGCGCCGCATCCGTGGCCAGTGCGATGCGCTGGACCGCGCGCTGGAAGCCGGCGCCGACTGCGGGCCGGTGCTGCAGCAGATCGCTGCCATCCGTGGCGCCGTCAACGGCCTGATGTCCGAGGTAATGGAGGCCCATCTGCGCGAGGAGTTCGGCCAGCCCGCGGCCTCCGATGAACAACGCGCCGAACGCGTGCGCGACATGAGCGCGTTGATCCGCTCGTACTTGAAATAAACGACGGCGCAACATGGCGCCGCCAATCCTGTCATTGCCTGTCTTTGGAGAAACCACCATGAAGTCCCGTGCCGCCGTCGCCTTTGGTCCCGGCCAGCCGCTGCAGATCGTCGAGATCGACGTCGCCCCGCCGAAGAAGGGCGAAGTGCTGGTGAAGATCACCCACACCGGTGTCTGCCACACCGATGCGTTCACCCTGTCCGGCGATGACCCGGAAGGCCTGTTCCCGGTGGTATTGGGCCATGAAGGCGCCGGCATCGTGGTGGACGTGGGCGAGGGCGTGACCAGCGTCAAGCCGGGCGACCACGTGATTCCGTTGTACACCGCCGAGTGCGGCGAGTGCCTGTTCTGCAAGAGCGGCAAGACCAACCTCTGCGTGTCGGTGCGCGCGACCCAGGGCAAGGGCGTGATGCCCGATGGCACCAGCCGCTTCAGCTACAACGGTGAGCCGCTGTACCACTACATGGGCTGCTCGACCTTCAGCGAGTACACCGTGGTGGCTGAAGTATCGCTGGCGAAGATCAACCCGGACGCCAACCCGGAACACGTGTGCCTGCTGGGCTGCGGTGTCACCACCGGCATCGGCGCGGTGCACAACACCGCCAAGGTGCAGGAAGGCGACAGCGTGGCGGTATTCGGCCTCGGCGGCATCGGCCTGGCGGTGATCCAGGGCGCGCGCCAGGCCAAGGCCGGCCGCATCATCGCGGTGGACACCAACCCGTCCAAGTTCGAGCTGGCGCGCGAGTTCGGTGCCACCGACTGCATCAACCCGAAGGACTTCGACAAGCCGATCCAGCAGGTCATCGTTGAAATGACCACCTGGGGCGTGGACCACAGCTTCGAGTGCATCGGCAACGTCAACGTGATGCGCGCGGCGCTGGAATGCGCGCACCGTGGCTGGGGCCAGAGCGTGGTGATCGGCGTGGCCGGTGCCGGGCAGGAGATCTCCACCCGCCCGTTCCAGCTGGTGACCGGCCGCAAGTGGATGGGCACCGCCTTCGGTGGCGTGAAGGGCCGCAGCCAGTTGCCGGGCATGGTCGAGGATGCGATGAAGGGCGATATCGAACTGGCCCCGTTCGTCACCCACACCATGGACCTGGACAAGATCAACGACGCCTTCGACCTGATGCATGAAGGCAAGTCGATCCGTTCGGTGGTCCACTACTGAGCCGCGGCGTGGGCTGGCTGGATGCCCTGCGCCGGCCGCGTGCGGAAGACCCGCGCGCGGCCCTGGTTGATCCGATCGAGCAGGCGCTGCGCGCGCTGGGTTGGGTCGAAGGCGTCGTGGGGCCACCGCGTGCGGTGACTTCGGCCTTCGGCAGCGACGATGGCATGTCGTTCGAGCACTGGCTGGCGCAGGTGTTCCTGCCGCGCCTGCACGAAGCCCGCGCCGATGGCCAATGGCCACCGCGCAGTGACGTAGCGGTCGCGGCGTACCGCAACCTGGGCGGCCAGCCTGGTGTCGAACCGCTGCTGCGCCTGCTGTCGCAGCTGGATGAATTGATCAACACACGTGGCGGCTGAAGCCGGCACGCAGGAGGGTTCCATGGAACGCATTGAACATCGCGCCTGTTTCGGCGGCTGGCAGGACGTCTACCGCCATCGTTCGTCCACGCTGGGCTGCGACATGCAGTTCGCCGTGTACCTGCCGCCGCAGGCGGCCACTCAGAAGCTGCCGGTGCTGTACTGGCTGAGCGGGCTGACCTGCACCGAGCAGAATTTCATCACCAAGGCCGGCGCGCAGAACTATGCAGCCGAGCACGGCGTAATCATCGTCGCGCCGGATACCAGCCCGCGCGGTGATGACGTGGCCGATGCCGAGGGCTATGACCTGGGCAAGGGGGCGGGGTTCTACCTCAACGCCACCCGTGCACCGTGGGCGAAGCACTACCGCATGCACGACTATGTGGCTCAGGAGCTGCCGGCGCTTATCGAGGCGAACTTCCCGGCCACCGATGCGCGTGGCATCAGCGGCCACTCGATGGGTGGCCATGGTGCGCTGGTGACCGCGCTGCGCAACCCGGGGCGCTACCGCAGTGTGTCGGCGTTCTCGCCGATCGTCGCGCCCAGCCACGTGCCGTGGGGGCAGAAGGCGTTCACCGCCTACCTGGGCGACAACCCGGCCGACTGGGCGCAGTGGGACGCGTGTGCGCTGCTGGCGACGGCCTGCGAGCGCCTGCCGTTGCTGGTCGACCAGGGCGAGGCGGACGAGTTCCTGCAGGCCCAGCTGCAGCCGCAGCGCCTGCAGGAGGCCTGCGCGGCCGCCGGCCATCCGCTGACCCTGCGCCTGCAGCCGGGCTACGACCACAGTTACTACTTCATTGCCAGCTTCATTGGGGAGCACATCGCCCACCACGCCCGCGCGCTGAAGTGCTGACCCCCTGTAGAGCCGAGCCCACGCTCGGCTCTACCTTGGGCCTCCGACCGGATGGCAGCCGAGCATGGGCTTGTATGTTCCTCCCGGCTCCTACGAGGTATGTAGGAGCCAGGGTGGAGGGACCGTCAACATGATATCTGCGGGTACCAGCCGACAGACGAGCCGAGCGATCCCCATCCCGCACCTTAACGTCG
>NZ_JAWIRW010000016.1:0-70793 GCF_036319985.1 Stenotrophomonas sp. SMYL89
CGCTACCGCCTCATTCGGGATCGTAGTCGAGGTTGGAGGCCAGCCAGCGTTCGGCCTGGGCGCGGTCCACGCCCTTGCGCCGGGCGTAGTCGCTGACCTGCTCGCGGCTGAGGCGTCCGACCACGAAGTACTGGCTTTGCGGATGGCTGAAGTAGTAGCCCGACACTGCGGCGGTCGGCAGCATCGCGAAGCTCTCGGTCAGTTCCATGCTGGCGTTGGTTTCGGCCTGCAGCAGATCGAACAACCGGCGTTTCTCGCTGTGCTCGGGGCAGGCCGGGTAGCCGGGGGCCGGGCGGATGCCACGGTACTGCTCGTCGATCAGGGCCTCGTTGTCCAGGTTTTCGGCCTGGTCGAAGCCCCAGAATTCGGTGCGCACGCGCTGGTGCAGACGCTCGGCCAGCGCTTCGGCGAAGCGGTCGGCCAGGGCCTTCAGCAGGATCGCGTTGTAGTCGTCATGCTCGGCTTCGAAGCGTGCGACATGCGCGTCGATGCCGATACCGGCGGTGACTGCGAACGCGCCGATCCAATCCTGTTTTCCGCTGTCGGCTGGTGCAATGAAATCGGCCAGGCAGAAATCCGGGCGCTCGGCCGGCTTGTCCACCTGCTGGCGCAGAAAGCGCAGCGTGGTTTCGCCCTGCGGGTGCTGCACGCGCACATCGTCGCCGATGCTGTTGGCCGGCCACAGGCCGAACACCGCCTTGGCGGTCAGCCACTTCTCGCCCACGATGCGGTCGAGCATCGCGCGGGCGTCCTTGTACAGATCGCTGGCCTGGGTGCCGACGATCTCGTCGGTGAGGATGGCCGGGAACTTGCCGGCCAGTTCCCAGGCCTGGAAGAACGGCGTCCAGTCGATGTACTCGACCAGCTCGGCCAGCGGATAGTCATCGAATACGTGCAGGCCCGGCTGTTTCGGTGCGGGCGGCGTGTAGCTGTCCCAGCCGCCCTGGAACTTCTGCTCACGCGCGTGCTCCAGCGAGACCAGGCGCTTGGCATCACCACGGTTGCGGTGACGCGCACGGATCTCTGCATAGTCGGCCTCGTTGGCGGCAACGAAGGCGTCGCGCAGGTCGCGCGAGATCAGCGACTGGGCCACGCCGACCGCGCGCGAGGCATCCTTCACCCAGACCGTCGGTGCGTGGTAATGCGGGTCGATCTTCAGGGCGGTATGCGCGCGCGAGGTGGTGGCACCGCCGATCAGCAACGGCAGGTCGAAGCCCTGGCGCTGCATCTCGCGGGCCACGTGGCTCATCTCCTCCAGTGATGGGGTGATCAGGCCGGACAGGCCGATCAGGTCGGCGTTGTGTTCGCGCGCGGCATCGAGGATCTTCTGCGCCGGCACCATCACGCCGAGGTCGACCACGTCGAAGTTGTTGCAGGCCAGGACCACGCCGACGATGTTCTTGCCGATGTCATGCACATCGCCCTTCACCGTAGCCATGATGATCTTGCCGTTGCTCTTGGCGGTGTCACCGCTGCGCGCCTTTTCCGCTTCGATGTAAGGCAGCAGGTAGGCCACGGCCTTCTTCATCACGCGCGCGGATTTCACCACCTGTGGCAGGAACATCTTGCCGGCGCCGAACAGGTCGCCGACGATGTTCATGCCGTCCATCAGCGGGCCTTCGATCACATCCAGTGGGCGGCTGGAGGCCTGCCGGGCCAGTTCGGTGTCTTCCTCGACGAAGGCATCCAGGCCGTGTACCAGGGCATGCGCCAGTCGCTGTGCCACCGGCTTTTCGCGCCAGGCCAGGTCCTCGGTCTTCGCGGCGCCCTTCTTGCCCTTGTAGCGCTCGGCGATCTCCAGCAGGCGCTCGGTGGCGTCGCTGCGGCGATTGAGGATCACATCCTCCACGCGCTCGCGCAGCTCCGGCTCCAGCTCATCGTAGATCGGCATGGCACCGGCGTTGACGATGCCCATGTCCATGCCGGCGGCGATCGCGTGGTACAGGAACACCGAATGGATGGCCTGGCGCACGGTCTCGTTGCCGCGGAACGAGAAGGATACGTTGGAGACGCCGCCGGACACGTGGCAGTGCGGCAGCGTCTGCTTGATGATGCGGGTGGCTTCGATGAAGTCCACCGCATAGTTGTCGTGCTCTTCGATGCCGGTGGCGACGGCGAAGATGTTCGGATCGAAGATGATGTCCTGCGGCGGGAAGCCGATCTCGTCGACCAGGATGCGATAGGCGCGGGTGCAGATCTCGACCTTGCGCGCGCAGGTATCGGCCTGGCCACTTTCATCGAAGGCCATCACCACCGCAGCGGCGCCATAGCGCAGCACCTTGCGCGCATGCTCGCGGAACAGCGCCTCGCCTTCCTTCAGCGATATCGAGTTGACCACGCTCTTGCCCTGCAGGCATTTCAGGCCGGCCTCGATCACGCTCCACTTGGACGAGTCGACCATCACTGGAATGCGGGCGATGTCCGGCTCGGACATGATCAGGTTGAGGTAGCGGGTCATCGCTGCCTCTGAATCGATCAGGCCCTCGTCCATGTTGACGTCGAGGATCTGCGCGCCGCTGGCCACCTGCTGGCGGGCCACGTCCACCGCCTCCTCGTAGCGGCCTTCCTTGATCAGCTTGCGGAACTGCGCGCTGCCGGTGACGTTGGTGCGTTCGCCGACATTGATGAAAAGCAGGTCCGGGGTGATGACCAGGGGTTCCAGGCCGGACAGGCGGGTAGGGCGGACAGGCGTCATGGCAGGCGTCGGCTCAACAGCAGTAGGGCGGGAAGTGCGGGACGGTGGCGGCGACGTTCATGCGGCCTGCTCCCGGGTGCCGGGCAGCGCGCGCGGCGACAGCCCGGCCACGGCATTGGCAATCGCGCGGATATGGTCGGGGGTGGAGCCGCAGCAGCCGCCAACCAGGTTCAACAGTCCATCTGCGGCGAAGCCCCGCAGGGTGCTGGCCATGTCCTCCGGCGTTTCGTCGTACTCGCCGAAGGCATTGGGCAGGCCGGCATTGGGGTGTGCGCTGACGTAACAGTCGGCGACCTGTGCAAGGGTTTCCACGTGCGGGCGCATCGCATCGGCGCCCAGCGCGCAGTTCAGTCCGATCGACAACGGCCGTGCATGGGCGAGTGAGGCATGGAAGGCTTCTGCTGTCTGCCCGGACAGGGTACGTCCGGACGCGTCGGTGATGGTGCCGGAGATCATCACCGGCAAGCGCGCGCCGCGCGCATCGAACGCTTCCTCCAGCGCATACAGTGCAGCCTTGGCGTTGAGCGTGTCGAAGATGGTCTCGACCATGATGGTGTCGGCGCCGCCATCGATGAGGCCGTCGATGGCTTCGCGGTAGGTGTCGCGCAGCTCGTCGAAGCTGGTATTGCGGAAGCCCGGATCGTTGACATCGGGGCTGATCGAGGCGGTGCGGCTGGTCGGCCCGATCACCCCGATCACGAAGCGCGGCTTGCCCGGCGTGGCCGCAGCCACTGCATCACAGCAGGTTCGCGCGACAGCGGCACCGGCCTTGTTCAACTCGTACACCAGGTGTTCGAGGTGGTAGTCGGCCTGGCTGACCGAAGTGGCGTTGAAGGTGTTGGTCTCGACCAGATCCGCGCCCGCTTCCAGGTAGGCGGTGTGGATGTCGGCGACGATCTGCGGCCGGGTCAGCAGCAGCAGATCGTTGTTGCCCTTCAGGTCATGCCCTTCCGGCGCCGCATGGTCACAGCCCGGGCCGTGCGCGTGGTCGTAGCCACCGGCGAAGCGCTCGCCGCGGTAGTCGTCTTCCTGCAGGCCGTGGCGCTGGATCATCGTACCCATCGCACCGTCGATGATCAGGATCCGCTCGCGCAGGGCGTCGAGCAGGGCGTTGGCACGATCAGGATGCAACCAGGGCAGGGCAGACATGGCGGTTTCCGGCTCAGGGCTTGTTGGCGATCAGCGAAATCACTTCGAAGTGCGGCGGGCGCTTTTCGCGGGTGACCGTTTCCAGGCTCGAGACCTGCAGGCCGGCCTTGTCGACGAACCTGCGCAGTTCCTTGTCGCTGAAGCCAAGGTTGACGTGGCCATAGGCCTCCACCGCCGCCTTGTGCTCATGACGGGCCAGGCTGCACAGTAGGAGGCGGCCTCCCGGGCGCAGCACGCGCGCGGCTTCGGTCACGGCCTGCGCCGGCTTGCTGGCATAGGTCAGCGCGTGCATCAGCACCACCAGGTCGAAGCTGCCGTCCTTGAACGGCAGGGCATGCATGTCACCTTCGCGGACTTCGACGTTGGGCAGGCGACGCAGCCGCTCGCTGGCCGCGGCGACCACTCGCGCGCTGGTGTCGATGCAGATGTAGCGCTTGGCATGCGGGGCCACCAGTTCGGCCAGCACGCCGTCGCCGGAGGCGATGTCCAGCACGTCGCCGGTTTCCAGCAGCGGCAGCGCGGTACGCGCCAGTGCCTCCCAGGTCCGTCCGGGAGAGTAGTGGCGTTCCATGTCGCCGGCCACGCTGTCGGCCCAGTTCTGGTCGGAAGCACGGTGGGCCAGAACCGCGGCCACGCGCTCGGCATCCTGGCGCAGCAGGGGGTCGTCGCTTCCGTTGCTCAAGGCATGCCACAATGCACGCTGCGCCGGGTCCAGCTGGGCCTCGTCGAAGCGGTAATAGGCCGACACGCCGGCGCGGCGGTCGCGAACCAGGCCGGCTTCCTTCAGTCGCGCCAGATGGGTGGACACGCGCGGCTGGGCCAGCCGGGTGATCGCCGACAGTTCGGCCACGGTCAGTTCCTCCTGCTCCAGCAGCGCCAGCAGGCGCACGCGGGTGGCATCGGCGAACACCTTCAGGCGGGTCGACCAGTCTTCAAGATCCATAAATATCTACCTATCGCGATATAGAGATATATTCGCTGAGAAGGCCTGCCGCGGTCAAGTCGCTGGCGTACGGAAGCTGCCGGGCCCCGGTACAATCGGTGCACCTGGGCACGCCGTGCGCGGCCCATAACATCATGTACCCGGGAGGGTGTTGTGGATTTCAGCTTTACTGAAGAGCAGTTGATGTTGCAGGACGTGGCGCGGCGCATCGCGCAGGAAAAGATCGCCCCCAGCGCAGAGCACCATGACCGTACCGGCGAGTTCCCGCTGGACAACATCCGCCTGCTGGGCGAGAACGGCCTGATGGGTATCGAAGTGCCCACCGAATACGGTGGTGCGGGCATGGACCCGGTTGCGTACGTGCTAGCGATGGTGGAGGTCGCCGCCGCCGACGCAGCCCATTCGACCATCATGTCGGTCAACAATTCGCTGTTCTGCAACGGCATCCTCACCCACGGTACCGAAGCGCAGAAGCAGACCTACGTGCGTGCGATCGCCGAGGGCGAGGCCATTGGCGCGTTCGCGCTGACCGAGCCGCAGTCGGGTTCGGACGCTACCGCCATGCGCTGCCGCGCGGTGAAGCAGGCCGATGGCACCTTTGTGATCAACGGCAAGAAGAGCTGGATCACCTCCGGCCCGGTGGCCAGGTACATCGTGCTGTTCGCGATGAGCGAGCCGGACAAGGGCGCGCGCGGCATCACCGCCTTCATCATCGACACCGACAAGGCGGGTTTCGGTCGCGGCAAGACCGAGCCGAAGCTGGGCATCCGTGCCTCGGCCACCTGCGAGATCGAGTTCAACGACTACGTAGCGCAGCCTGAGGATGTGCTGGGCCAGGAAGGCGAGGGCTTCAAGATCGCCATGAGCGTGCTTGATGCTGGCCGTATCGGCATCGCCTCGCAGGCCATTGGCATCGCCCGTGCGGCCTATGAAGCGACCCTGGAGTACGTGAAGGAGCGCAAGGCGTTCGGTGCGGCCATCGGTACCTTCCAGATGACCCAGGCCAAGATTGCCGACATGAAGTGCAAGCTGGATGCGGCGTTGCTGCTGACCCTGCGCGCGGCGTGGGTGAAAGGCCAGGGCAAGCGCTTCAGCACCGAAGCGGCGGTGGCCAAGCTGACCGCTTCTGAAGCCGCGATGTGGATCACCCACCAGGCGGTGCAGATCCATGGTGGCATGGGCTATTCAAAGGAAATGCCGCTGGAGCGCTACTTCCGTGATGCCAAGATCACCGAGATCTATGAAGGCACCTCGGAAATCCAGCGCCTGGTGATCGCCCGCAACGAGACCGGGCTGCGCTGAGTGGCAAGGGCCGCGCCACTGCAACGGTGGCGCGGCCAGTAGATCTGCGCCACGCGTGGATGCGCCGTGCTCTTGGCCGAACGATGCCGGATCTGTTCCAATGCAGGCCGTTTCCATACGGTCTGCACAGATGATCTATCGTGGTTGGGGAATCCTGACACTGGTCACGCCGATCGCAGCGATCCTGCTGCTGGCGTATTTCTTCCCGCACGCAGGCCCCAGGGGCAACATCCCGCTCTCGCAGGTGTTGCTGGGTGCCGGAATTGGCGCGGCGGTGAACGTGCTGCTGGGCCTGTGGCTCAACCGTGCACCCCGGCAGAAGGGTGAAGTCGCGCCCCATCATTTCTTCTTCGTGCCGATGCAGTGGGCCGCGCTGGTTCTGGTGGCAGTGTGCATAGTGGTTGCGCTGCTGCGCTGAGACGTTGCCCTGGAGAGCGCCAACCGAGGTTGGCGGCTACCGGGCATGCCGTTGCTCTGGTGGATGCCAACCTTCGGGCATGTCCTTGCTCTGGTAGATGCCAACCTTGGTTGGCATGGATTCAAAAGCGGCAAGAAAAAAGGCCCCGGATCGCTCCGGGGCCTTTCTCGTTTCAGCTCACCACCAGATCAACGATCCGGACGGTGTGCAGCATCCGCGTCCCGCTGGCGTTCCATGAACTCCTTCGACGGTTCATCCAGCTTGTCGCCCAGCATGCGGCGCACGACCACGAAGAACACCGGGATCATCAGCAGGCCGAGCAGGGTGGCGAACAGCATGCCGCCGATCACGCCGGTACCGATGGCGTGGCGGGAGTTGGCGCCGGCGCCGGTGGAGATCGCCATCGGGATCACGCCCATGATGAACGCAAACGAGGTCATCAGGATCGGGCGGAAACGCAGGCGGGCCGCCTCGATCGTGGCATCGCGCAGGTTCTTGCCGGCTGCACGCTGCTCCACCGCGAACTCCACGATCAGGATCGCGTTCTTCGCCGCCAGGCCGATCACGGTGATCAGGCCGATCTTGAAGAACAGATCGTTGGGCAGGCCACGCAGCATCGACAGGCCCAGTGCACCCAGCACGCCCAGCGGCACCACCAGCAGCACAGCCACCGGGATCGACCAGCTTTCATACAGCGCGGCCAGGCACAGGAACACCACCACGATGGACAGCACCAGCAGCAGGGTCGCGGCGTTGCCGGCCAGGATTTCCTGGTAGGACATGCCGGACCAGTCGTAGCCGAAGCCGGCCGGCAGGTCGTCGTTGACGATGCCTTCCATGGTCTGCATCGCTTCACCCGAGCTGGTGCCCGGCGCCTGCGAACCGACGATGTTGATCGCCGAGTAGCCGTTGTAACGGCTCAGCGACGGCGGCGCCGACACCCATTCGGACTTGACCACCGTGTTGAGCGGGATCATCGCGTTGGTGCCGTCGGCATTGGTGGTCAGGCTGGACGGGCTGTAGAAGCTCTTCAGCGACTCCTGGCCGGTGCGGTAGGGACCATCGGCCTGCATGGTCACGCGCTTGATGCGGCCTTCGTAGAAGAAGTCGTTGACGTACACCGGGGCCAGCATCAGCTGGATGGTGCTGTACACATCCGACACCGACATGCCCATCGACTGCGCCTGCACGCGGTCCACGTGCAGCTGGAGCTGCGGTGCGTTTTCCAGGCCGTTCGGGCGTACGCCGACCAGGTGGTCCGGCTTCTGCGCGGCCTGGCCGAGCAGGATGTTGCGGGCCTGGGTCAGCTGCTCGTAACCGGCACCGCTACGGTCCTGCAGCCACATGTCGAAACCACCGAACTGGCCAAGGCCCTGCACGGTGGGCAGGTTGACCACGAAGATCTGCGCTTCCTTGATGCCGTAGAACGCGCCGTTCATGTTCTGGATGAACTCCGGCGCGGTGAACTTGCGTTCCTCCCACGGCTTCAGGCGGATGAAGCCCATGCCCACGTTCTCGCCGGAACCGACGAAGCTGAAACCGGCGACCTGCAGCATGCCTTCATAACCATCCTGCTTTTCCAGGATGCCACGCATCTGCGCGAACACTTCGTTGGTCTGGCCCTTGGTCGAGCCCGGCGGCAGCTGCACGATCGCCAGCGCATAGCCCTGGTCTTCTTCCGGCAGGAAGCTGCCCGGCATGCGGGTGAACAGGAAGCCGCACAGTGCGGTCAGCACCACGAACAGGATCATCCAACGCGGCGCATGGCGCACCGCCGAGGTGATGTGGCCCACATAGGTGTGGCTGATCTTGTCGTAGTACTTGTTGAAGGTGCGGTAGACGATGTTCGGGTTGTCGTTGTGCGTCGGCTTCAGGAAGGTCGCGCACAGCGCCGGGGTGAAGCCCAGCGCCAGGAACGCCGAGAATGCCATCGAAATGGCGATGGTCAGCGCGAACTGCTTGTAGATCTCACCGGCCGCGCCGCCCTGCAGGGCGGACGGAATGAACACCGCGGCCAGCACGACGGTGATCGCCACCACCGCGCCGGTGATCTGGGTCATCGCCTTCTGCGTGGCCGGCTTCGGCGCCAGGCCTTCCTCGGTCATGATGCGTTCGACGTTCTCGATCACTACGATCGCGTCATCGACCACGATGCCGATCGCCAGCACCATCGCGAACAGGGTCAGCTGGTTGATCGTGAAGCCGATCATCCACATGCCCAGGAAGGTACCGAGCAGGGCCACCGGAATGACCAGGGTCGGGATCAGGGTGGCGCGGAAGTTCTGCAGGAAGATCAGCATCACCAGGAACACGAGGAACACCGCCTCGAACAGGGTCTTGACCACTTCCTGGATCGAGATCTTGACGAAGGTGGTGCTGTCGTACGGCGAGAACCAGGTGACGCCGGCCGGGAAGCTGGGCTGCAGTTCGTCCATCTTGGCGCGCACCGCATCGGCCACGTTCAGGGCGTTGGCGCCCGGCAGCAGCTGGATGGCGAAGGCACCGGTCGGCTTGCCGTTGTACTGGGTATCGAAGCCGTAGTTGTTGGCACCGAAGGCAACGCGGGCGATGTCCTTCAGCAGCACGCGCGAGCCATCAGCATTGGCGCGCAGGATGATGTTCTCGAACTCCTGCGGCGAGCTGAAGCGGCCTTCGGCCGAGACCGTGGCGGTGAAGTGCTGGCCTTCCGGCGACGGGTCCGAACCCAGCGCACCGGCAGCGAACTGCACGTTCTGCGCACGCACCGCTGCCAGCACCTGGCTGGCCGACAGGCCGTAGCCCTGCATCTTTTCCGGGTTCAGCCAGATGTTCATGGCGTACTCGGAACCGAACTGCTGGGTGCTGCCGACGCCGGGGATACGCGAGACCTGGTCGAGCACGCGCGAACCGACGATGTCGTTCAGGGCATCACGGTTGATGGCCGGCGTATCGGACTGCAGCGCGATCACCATCAGGAAGCCGGCGTTGGCCTTGGCCACCACCACGCCCTGCTGGGTCACTTCCGATGGCAGTCGGGGCGTGGCCAGCGAGACCTTGTTCTGCACCTGCACCTGGGCGATGTCCGGATCGGTACCGGTCTCGAAGGTCAGCGTGATCTGCGCACGGCCGTTGGAGGCGGACGAGGAACTGAAATACAGCAGGTGATCGATACCGGTCAGCTGCTGCTCGATCACCTGGGTGACCGATTTTTCAGTGGTGTCCGCACTGGCGCCCGGGTAAGTGGCCGAGACGGTCACCTGTGGCGGGGCGATGTTGGGATAGGACTCCACGCCCAGGTTGAGGATCGCGATCACGCCACTGAGCGAGATCAGGATCGCAACCACCCAGGCGAAGACTGGATGTTCGATGAAAAATTTAGGCATGACGGAAGGTTCCCGTTACTGCTTGTTCGAATCGGTGACGGCGGGCTTGGCCGCATCGGCCTGCTCGGGCTTGGCTGCGTCGGCCGGTGCCTTGCCTGCGGCCGGTGCCGCGCCCGCCGGAGCGGCGCCGCCCGCGGCAGGCTTGCCGTTGGCGTCCTGCCCCGGGGTCCACGGCTTGGCCACCGCCGGTGCACCTTCCTTGACTTTCTGCACGCCGGCCACGATCACCTTGTCACCGGCGGCCAGGCCGTCGCTGACCAGCCAGTTGCCGTTCTGTGCGCCATCGGTCTTCACATTCTTGCGCACGACCTTGCCGTCGGCGCCGACCACCATCACGTAGCCGCCGGTGGTGTCTCGCAGCAGGGCCTGCTGCGGCACCAGGAAGGCGTTGTTGCGCTCGCCCAGGTTGGCCTGGAAGCTGACGAAGGCACCGGGCAGCAGGATCTGCTGCGGGTTCGGCAGCAGCGCACGCAGCGACACCGCGCCGGTGGCCGGATCGACCGTGGTCGAAGAGAAGTCCAGCGTGCCCGGCTCGCTGTAGGTGCTGCCATCGGCCAGCTTCACGGCCACCGTGGCCTTGCCGTCGCCGGACAGCGCCAGCGCGCCCTTGGCCTGCTGCGCACGCAGCTGGGTCAGCTCATCCACGCTGAGCGAGAAGTTCACATACAGCGGGTCGAGCTGGTCGACGGTGGTCAGCAGGGTCACATCGCCCTGGCCGACCAGCGCGCCCTCGGTGACCTGCTGCTTGTTGGCCACGCCACTGATCGGCGCAGTCACCTCGGCGTAGCCCAGGTTGATCCGCGAGGAGGTCACTGCCGCTTCGGCCTGCTTGACCGCAGCCAGCGCGGTACGTTCGGCCGATTCGGCGTTGTCCAGGTCGGACTTGGAGACGAACTGCTGCGGCGCCAGGGAGCGGGCGCGATCAGCGGCCACCTTGGCATTGGCGTAGGTGGCGCGGGCCGAGGCCAGCTGTGCTTCGGAGGCGTTGAGCGAGGCGCGCAGCGGCGCCGGGTCGATCAGGAACAGGGTCTGGCCCTGCTTCACCTGCGAGCCTTCCTGGTAGACGCGCTTGAGCAGCACGCCCGGCACGCGCGCGCGGACGTCGGCGCTGCGGAACGGCGACAGGCGGCCGACCAGCTCGCGCTGCAGCGGCAGGGTCTGCGGCTTGGCGTCGATCACGCCCACCTCCGGCGGCGGGGGCATCTGCTGTTCCGGCTTCTTGCAGGCAGCCAGCGCGACAGCAACGGCGCACGTCAAGGCAAGGGTGCGGAGTGGGGCGGTCATCAGGAGGAACTCCGGGGTTGGTTTGTAGGAGGGGCCGGCAACGGCTGTGGCGCGAATGCGCGCAGGAAGCTGTCGACGGAGAACTCTGCCCAGCGCCGACGCAGTAGCGCGTCATCACGATGGGGGGTATGGAAGCGCTGTTTGTCGAAATCCTGACCGGCGATCATGCTCAGCAGCAGTTCGGCCATGAAGTGCGGGTCGTCATGCCGGAGCTGGCCACGCATGCAAACGGTTTCAATCCATTCAGCAAGATGAAGCATCAGCGCGCCGGCGCCATGCCGGTACAGCGTACGCGCCTCTTCGGGAAACTGGGCCGCGTCGGCAGCGATCAGCCGGCAGGCCTGTCCTACGTGCGGTTGGTTGAAATGCTCCAGGAAGTCGGTGGCGAACTGGAGCAGGCTGGCACGCAGGTCGTCAGTGCGGAGTGCACGGACCATGGCGCCAGTGGCGTGGCCGACATGGCGCTGCATCACCCGGCGCAACAGATCCTGCTTGCTGCCATAGCGCGAGTACAGGGTCTGCTTGGAGCAGCCGGCGTGCTGGGCCACCGCCTCCATGCTCATCTGCATGCCCTGCTGGGCCAGCAGTTCGCGTACGGCGTCGAACACACGCTCATCGCGTGCATCGAGGGCAACGGGTAGGTAAGCCGGGTTCACGCGGTGGACTATACCGTCCAGTTCAGGATTGTGGAATCGCATCGGCGTCGCCGCGTGTGTCTTCCGGTAACACGTTTTGCCGATCCTGTCGGCAGTGCTGAAACAGGTGCCAGCACCGTACCGGTGCGAACTGAATAGGCGTCTAAACCGCAGCAAACCCGAATCTGCTTATTCCGTCCTGCAGCAAGGCCTTTTCGTGCGGTAGAGCTACAATTTCATTTTCCCAACTGAGCAAGCGCATCGCTCTGCCATGAAACCGCAAAAAACCGCAGCCAAGACCGTGAAAAACAAGACCAAACCAGCAGAGTCGGAGGTCGCAGTGACCGCTGGTTTCTCCCTGGAGCCGGTGTACACGGCATTGCGCAAGCGCTACCCCGCGGCCGCACAGGCCGAAGCAGTGGCCTTCGCCACTGACTTCTACAAGCGCATGGAGTCGGACGAGTTCCCGCACCACAGCGCTGAAGAGTGGGCCGCTCTCGCGGCTGAGACGCTGGAATTCGCCCGTGCCCGCAAGGCCGGCAAGGCCAACGTCCGCGTGTTCAATCCGACCGCGAAGGCCAATGGTTGGGAATCGCCGCACACCGTGCTGCAGATCGTCAACGACGACATGCCGTTCCTCGTCGATACCGTCACCATGTCGCTGGCCGAACAGGGCGTGGGCGTCCACGTGCTGGGCCACCCGGTGCTGCGTTTCACCCGCGACAAGGCCGGCAAGCTGGTCAAGGTCGGCGAGGGTGATGCCGAGTCGGTGATGCTGCTGGAGATCGACCGCCAGCCGGCCGAAGCCATGGCCGCCATCGAACAGGCCATCAACAAGGCGCTGGACGAAGTGCGCGCGATCGTGCGCGACTGGCAGCCGATGAAGGACAAGGCGCTGGCACTGGCCGACGACCTGGGCAAGCGCCAGCTGCCGGTCGACGATGCCTCGCGCAAGGAAGCACAGGAATTCCTGCGCTGGGCCGCCGACAACCACTTCACCTTCTTCGGCTACCGCGAGTACCGCGTCGAGAAGCAGGGCAAGGAAGAGGTGCTGGCGCCGCTGAACGACACCGGCCTGGGCCTGATGCGCGGCAAGGACAAGTCCGCCGCCCGTCCGGTCAAGACGCTGGCCGCGCAGGGCCTGAACACCACGTCCGGTTTGAAGGATGCGCTGATCCTGACCAAGACCAATGCCCGTTCGCGCGTGCACCGCGCCGGCTACATGGACTACATCGGCGTGCTGGAGTTCGACGCCAAGGGCAAGATCATCGGCGAGCAGCGTTTCCTCGGCCTGTTCACCTCCAGCGCCTACAACCGCCGCCCGTGGGAAATCCCGCTGGTGCGCCAGCGCCACGAGCACGTGATGAAGCAGTCCGGGCTGGCCCCGGCCAGCCACAGTGGCAAGGCCCTGCGCCATATCCTGGAAACCCTGCCGCGCGAAGAACTGTTCCAGTCCAGCGAGGACGAACTGTTCCGCACCGCGATGGGCGTGCTGGGCCTGCAGGAACGCGTGCGCAGCCGCCTGTTCCTGCGGCGCGACAAATACAGCCGTTTCATCTCCGCGCTGGTCTACCTGCCGCGCGAGCGCTTCAACACCGACGTGCGCCTGCGCATCGAAGCGATGCTGAAGGACGCGCTGCACGGCGAGTTCGTCGACAGCTCGGTGGTGCTGGGCGAATCGCCGCTGGCGCAGGTGCACCTGATCGTGCGCCCGAAGCCGGGTGAAATGCTCGACGTCGATACCGCCGAACTGGAGCAGAAGCTGGCCCAGGTGCTGCGCAACTGGCAGGACGACCTGCGCGAAGCGCTGGTGAGCCGCCACGGCGAGACCGAAGGCCTGCGCATCGCCGCCCGCATCGGCAAGGCGCTGCCGGCCGGCTACATCGAAGACAACAGCACCGCGGTTGCCGCCAACGATGTCAGCCAGCTCGACGCCCTGACCGGCCCGGACGACCTGCGCCTCAGCCTGCAGGCCGTGCCGCGCGAAAGCGGCGATGGCCTGCGCCTGAAGCTGTATCGCCAGCTCGACGACATTCCGCTGTCGGACGCGCTGCCGATGATGGAAAACATGGGCCTGCGGGTGATCGCCGAGCGTCCGTACCGCCTGTCGGTCGACAACGCGCCGGTGTATGTGCAGGACTTCGAGGTCGAATCGACCGCCGGTGCGATCGATGCCGCCAGCGTCGATGAAGCCTTCGGCGAGACCTTCGCCCGCGTCTGGCACGGCGATGCCGAGAACGACGGCTTCAACCGCCTGGTGCTGGCCGCTGGCCTGCACTGGCGCCAGGTCGCGATGCTGCGTGGCTACTGCAAGTACCTGCTGCAGACCGGCGTGCCGTTCTCGCAGGCCTACGTGGAAGGCACCTTCGCGCGCTACCCGCTGCTGGCCCGCCTTCTGGTCGAACTGTTCGAAGCGCGCTTCGATCCGGCCACCGGTCATGAAAGCAAGGAAGACATCGCCGCTGGCCAGGCCCAGCTGAAGGCCCACCTCGATGTGCTGGCTGCCGGCGACGAGGCCACCCTGAAGGTGCTCAAGACCGTGGTCGACGCCCGCAAGGGTGACCGCGATGCGCAGATGCAGGCCGCGCGCGATGCGCTGCTGAAGCTGATGGACCGCGTGTCCAGCCTGGACGAGGACCGCATCCTGCGCTCGTTCATGGGCGTGATCGACGCGACCCTGCGCACCAGCTACTACCAGACCGATGCCAACGGCCAGCACGGCCATGTCATCAGCTTCAAGTTCGATTCGGCGCTGGTGCCGGACCTGCCGAAGCCGCGTCCGTACCGCGAAATCTTCGTCTACGGCCCGCGCGTGGAAGGTACCCACCTGCGCTTCGGCGCCGTGGCCCGTGGCGGCCTGCGCTGGTCGGATCGTCGCGAAGACTTCCGCACCGAGGTGCTGGGCCTGGTCAAGGCGCAGATGGTCAAGAACACCGTCATCGTCCCGGTCGGCGCCAAGGGCGGCTTCTTCGCCAAGACCCCGCCGGTGAACGGCGACCGTGATGCGGTGTTCGCCAACGGCGTGGCCTGCTACAAGCTGTTCATCCAGGGCCTGCTGGACATCACCGACAACATCGTCAACAACAAGATCGTGCCGCCGGTGGATGTCGTGCGCCACGACATGGACGATCCGTACCTGGTGGTGGCGGCCGACAAGGGCACCGCGACCTTCTCCGACATCGCCAACGGCCTGGCCATCGCGCACGGCTTCTGGATGGGCGATGCGTTCGCTTCCGGCGGTTCGGTCGGCTACGACCACAAGGGCATGGGCATCACCGCACGCGGTGCGTGGGAGTCGGTCAAGCGCCACTTCCGTGCGCTGGGCCGTGACAGCCAGACCCAGGACTTCACCGCGGTCGGTGTCGGCGACATGTCCGGCGACGTGTTCGGCAACGGCATGCTGTTGTCGCGCCACATCCGCCTGGTCGCTGCCTTCGATCACCGCCACATCTTCCTGGACCCGAACCCGGATGCGGCCACCACGTTCGTCGAACGTGAGCGCCTGTTCACCGTGCCGCGTTCGAGCTGGGCGGACTACGACGCCAAGCTGATCAGCAAGGGCGGCGGCGTCTATCCGCGCAGCCTGAAGTCGATCGAGATCACCCCGCAGGTGCGCGAAGCGCTGGGCCTGGACGAAAACGTCAAGGCGCTGTCGCCGAACGATCTGATGAGCGCGATCCTGAAGGCGCCGGTCGACCTGCTGTGGAACGGCGGCATCGGTACCTACGTCAAGGCCGCCAGCGAGCAGCACAGCGATGTCGGCGACCGCGCCAACAACGCGCTGCGCGTGAACGGTGGCGAGCTGCGCTGCAAGGTGGTGGGCGAGGGCGGCAACCTGGGCATGACCCAGCTGGGCCGCATCGAAGCCGCCCAGGCCGGCGTGCTGCTCAACACCGACTTCATCGACAACTCGGCCGGCGTGGACACCTCCGACCACGAAGTCAACATCAAGATCCTGCTCAACGATGTGGTGCGGGCCAAGAAGCTGACCGTCGAGCAGCGCAACAAGCTGCTGGCCTCGATGACCGATGAAGTCGCCGAGCTGGTGCTGAACGACAACTACCGCCAGAACCAGGCGCTGAGCCTGATGGAGCGGATGGCGGTCAAGCGCCTGGGTTCCAAGCAGCACTTCATCCGTACCCTGGAACAGCAGGGCCTGCTGGATCGCCAGATCGAGTTCCTGCCGTCCGACGCCGAGCTGTCGCAGCGCAAGGCACGCGGCCAGGGCCTGACCCGTCCGGAGCTGTCGGTGCTGCTGTCCTACTCCAAGCTGGTGGCGTTCGCTCAGCTGCTGGATTCGGACATCCCGGAAGATCCGTACCTGTCCAAGGAACTGCAGCGTTACTTCCCGACCCCGCTGCAGAAGAAGTACGCCGACGCGATGGAGCGTCACCGCCTGAAGCGCGAAATCATCGCCACGGCCGTGACCAACCAGACCATCAACCGCATGGGCGCCACCTTCCTGATGCGCATGCAGGAAGACACCGGCCGCTCCATCGCCGAGGTCGCCAAGGCCTACACCATCAGCCGCGAAACGCTGGATGCACGCGCGCTGTGGGCGCAGATCGATGCCCTCGACGGCAAGGTGCCGGAGTCGGTGCAGATCGACGCACTGGAAGTGATCTGGAAGCTGCAGCGTTCGTTCGTGCGCTGGCTGCTGTCGCGCCCGGGCGCGATGCCGGGCATCACCGAAGCGGTCAACCGCTACCAGGGCCCGTTCAACGACATCCGCGTTGCTTCGGGCGTGCTGCCGGATTCGCAGCGTCCGACCTACGAAGCCCTGGTGGCGGAGTGGAAGGAAAAGGGCCTGCCGTCCGCGCTGGCGCAGCAGCTGGCCGAACTGCACTTCCTGGAGCCGGCATTCGACATCATCGAACTGGCCCGCACCCGCAAGCTGAAGCCGGTGGACGTGTCCAAGGTCCACTTCCGCCTGGGCGATGCCCTGCAGCTGCCGTGGCTGTTCGAGCAGGTCGACGCGCTGGAGGTCAACGGCCGTTGGCATGCCGTGGCACGTGGCGTGTTGCGTGACGAACTGGCGGCCAATCACCGCAACCTGGCCGGCCAGGTGCTCGGCACCAAGGGCGGCAGCGCGGAGGCCAAGGTCGCAGCCTGGATGGGCCGTGACGACAACAGCCTGCGCTTCACCCTGGCGATGCTGGCCGAACTGGCAGAGCAGAAGACCCTGGACTACCCGACCGTCTCGGTCGCGGTGCAGCGTCTGGGCCAGCTGGCGGCACACGGCGCGTAAGTGAAGTAGTGCCAGGCCACGCCTGGCATGAGTAGAACAGAGCGGCCCCGCGAGAGCGGGGCCGTTCTGTTTCAGCCCTTGACCTTTGCGACCAGCTGACCCGACGCCCGCCGTGAACCTGCCAGGTGGATGACCCGCATATCCGCTGGGACCGTGAGCGCCATGGATGGCGCGATCGAGCCCCCAGGGATGGGTTTACGGCGTGTCCCGGCGGATATGCCGGTCATCCGCCCCACGGGCTCCAACTCCCGGCGCTCGGTTATGCTCTCCATCAAACCTCCCCGGATCCACCGATGAGCGACACCCCCCGCATCGCTTTCCTGGCCAGCACCACCGAGCCCGCGCAGATGGCCCGCGCGGCCATGGTCTCGCGCTATGGCGACTACGCGCCCGAGCAGGCCGACGTGCTGTGCCCGCTGGGCGGTGATGGCTTCATGCTGCAGACCCTGCATCGGCATGGGCACCTGGGCAAGCCGGTGTTCGGCATGAAGCTGGGCACGGTCGGTTTCCTGATGAACCAGTACCGCGGCGACGAAGACGTGCATGCCCGCATCGCCCGCGCCGAGCCGGCCCATCTGCGCCCGCTGGAAATGGTGGCGCTGACCGAGTCCGGTACCAGTACCGGTTCGCTGGCCTACAACGATGTTTCGCTGCTGCGCCAGACCCGGCAGGCCGCGCATATCGGCATCGACCTGAACGGCCAGGAGCGCGTGGCCGAACTGATCGGTGACGGCGTGCTGGTGGCCACCCCGGCCGGCAGCACCGCCTACAACTATTCCGCGCATGGCCCGGTGCTGCCGCTGGGTTCGCACACCATCGCGCTGACGCCGTTGGCCCCTTACCGGCCAAGGCGCTGGCGCGGGGCCATCCTCAAGGCCGACACCGAAGTGCGCTTCCGGGTGCTCGATCCGTACAAGCGCCCGGTCAGCGTGACCGCCGATTCGCACGAGACCCGCGATGTGGTCGAAGTGACCATCCGCGAGTCGAAAGACCGCCGCGTGACCCTGCTGTTCGACCCGGAGCACAACCTGGAAGACCGGATCCTGAGCGAACAGTTCGTTTTTTGAGGACAATGGGCGGCCGGCCGTGCCGAACGCTTGAAGGACCCCCACCGATGGGCGACAACTCCCCCCGTTTGCTGACCGTCGCGGTGACCTCGCGCGCGCTGTTCGATCTGGAAGAAAGCCACGCGCTGTTCGAGAGCGATGGCGTGGCGGCGTATGCCGAATTCCAGCGCCAGCACGAGGACGACATCCTCGGCCCCGGCGTGGCGTTTCCGGTGGTACGCAAGCTGCTGGCATTGAACCAGGGCGCCAGCCCGGAGAATCCGCGGGTCGAGGTGATCCTGCTGTCGCGCAACTCGGCCGATACCGGCCTGCGCATCTTCAATTCGATCCAGCACTACGGCCTGGGCATCATCCGGGCTACGTTCACCGCTGGCGAGCCGACCTGGCCGTACGTGAAGCCGTTCGGCACCGATCTGTTCCTGTCGGCCAATCCGGAGTCGGTACGCAGTGCGCTGCGCCACGGGATCGCGGCGGCGACCATCCTGCCCAAGCCGCCGGGTGAAACCGCTGCTGCGGCGGCTGACCAGATCGATACCGGTCGCCCGGCCGGGCAGCTGCGCATCGCCTTCGACGGTGACGCGGTGATCTTCGGTGACGAAAGCGAGCGCATCTCGCGCGAGCAGGGCGTGGAGGCGTTTGGCCGGCACGAGCGCGAACGCGCCCGCGAGCCACTCAGTGGTGGACCGTTCCGCGGCTTCCTGTCGGCCCTGCATACGTTGCAGGAGGTATTCCCGGCCGGCGAAAGCGCACCGATCCGCACCGCATTGGTGACCGCGCGCTCGGCACCGGCGCACGAGCGGGTGATCCGCACCCTGCGTGAGTGGGGCGTGCGCCTGGACGAAGCGCTGTTCCTCGGTGGTCGCCACAAGGGACCGTTCCTGCACGCATTCGGAGCCGACATCTTCTTCGACGATTCGCAGCACAACATCGACAGTGCGCGCGAACACGTGGCCGCTGGCCATGTGCCGCATGGCGTCGCCAACGAGGGTTGACCCAACGGGGAAATCCGGCGGGGAAATCCGGCGGGAAATCCGACGGGAAATCCGACGGGAAATCCGACGGGAAATCCGACGGGGTAGAGTCGACTGTTAGTCGACTGGCGCGCCAGCGCGTGTTTTTTGGGGGGGGCTGAAGAGCAGTCGACTAACAGTCGACTCTACCGACACGCTCACGGTGTGGCCGACATCCCCAACTGCAGATCCACCACCTTCCAGCGCAGGCCCTGCGGTTCCAGCACCACCTTCAACGGCGGCTGGCCGGCGCCGCGATCGACGTCGATCACGAAGCGGTCCAGCGCTTCAAAGTGATGCTCGGCGTTCTTCAACGGCCGTGCCGGTTCGGTCGCGCCGAACGCATCGCCGCCCTGCAGTTCATTGCGGCCGCGCTTCCACAGCACGTGGCCCTGCAGCATCGCGCCGATGCCCGTCGGGGTCACCATGGTCTCCACCGCTGCACCGCCGAGCTGGTCGCCCAGGCCGTAGAGCAGGGCACCGAACGGGCTGGCTGCTATATCCGGGCCTGCCTGGCGCACCAGATAGTCGTTGAGCTGTGCGCGCAGGCTGCCGCGCACGCGCGGGAAATCGACGTAGCGCTCCAGTCGCACCGTGTCACGTTCTTCAATGGCCTGGGACAGGCCGTGCACGGTCATGTAGGGGCCGCCGAACCACCACGCGGCCAAGGCCAGGACCAGCAGCACAGCCAGTGCAGTGAGTTTCTTCATGCTGTCCAGACTGCCGCAAGTGAGGCAGCCAGTGGTGAACGGCAGGTGATGCGGCTCAGAACTCCAGGTCCAGTGCCGCGCACAGGTAGTCGACGAACGGGCCGAGCCCAGCCAGGTCCTTGCCCAGCGTGGACAGCAGGCGCGGGCCGGTCATGGTGGCATCGTCCAGCGAGCGCCACATCACCCAGTTGCGGTGCTTGAGGTCGTCAATGAACTCGAAATCGGCCGGGAAGCCACGTGGCGGGCGCACCAGCTTCTCGCTCTCCTCGAAATCGAAGCGCTTGCGCAGCGCCGGGGCATGCGCGGCGGCCTTCCAGCTGCCCGGGTTGTCGAGAATGAAGTGGCGCACGCGGCGCTGCGTCTCGGGTTCTGGATGCCACAGGCCAGCGCCGACGAAGCTCTCGCCGGGCTGCAGGTGCACGTAGAAGGAGGGCGCGGCCACTTCACGGCGGCGCTCATGGAACAGGCGGGCACCCTGCCAGGTCTTGTACGGCGACTTGTCGTTGGAAAAACGCGCGTCGCGATGGATGCGGAACAGCGAGCCACCGACGCCGCGGGTATCGGCGCGGAAGTGCTCGCTGACCTCGGCCAGGGCCGGCTGCAGGTCGCCCAGCAGGCGCAGGAATGGCTGCCGCACGTGGTCTTCGTACTGCTGGCGGTGATCGTTGAACCAGGCCTTGTCGTTGTGCCGCGCAAGGCCGCGCAGGAACTTGAAGCTGGCGTCAGAGAAATAAGTGCTCACAGCGTCTCCTGCAGGTGCTGGCCCCAATCGCGCAGCGATTGCAGCAGCGCCTGGCGCCGGGTGTCATCGGGCGCTTCGGCGGCCAGTGCATCCAGCTGCTGCTGGTACTGGGGCAGGGTGAGTTCGCCCAGGCCGCCGTCTCCGAGCAGGCGCTGGCGGCGGTAATCCTGCCAGCGCTGGCGTTCAGCCGGCGCGAGGCTGTCGGGATGGTTGCGCGCGCGGTAGCGGAACAGCAGCTCGGGCAGGCGCGGGTCACGGAAGCGGCCTTCCAGCGCGGCCAGCTGATCCGGCGCGGTGGTACGGGCCAGGGCCAGCAGCGGTTTGTCACCGTTGCCCAGGAATCCGTCGTACAGCGATGCATCGACATCGGCCACGGTGGCCACGCGCGGCTGGTTGTAGACCTGGCGCGCCTTCTCCGCCAGCTGTGGGGCGAATTCGCGCAGGCGCTCGATCTTGGCGTCGATGGCCGCCACGTCCAGGCCCAGGCGCTGGTGGTCGTCGGCACGCAGGTGGTTCCAGGCGATCAGCGCCGGCACCTTGTTCAGGTGCACCTCCTTCAGCGGCACCCGTGCAACGCCCTCGGGCAGCTCGCTGGCGCGCATGTACAGGCGCTGTGCGATCACATCGGCTGGTAGTGCCAGCAGGTCGTCGATGTCGCCGTCGAGGTCGAACACGATCACCCGGTTGTTGATGGTCGGGTGCACCGCCAGCGGCAGCACCGGCGCCGCGCACAGGCGGCTGGCCGGGTAGCGCATGGAAATGTGCAGCACCGGCTTCATCGCGGTTACATCCAGCAGGCTGCCTACGAAACGCTTGTCGCGCAGCTTCAGGGCGTAGTCCCACAGGCGCGGCTGCGACTGCTTGAACAGCCGTGCCATGCCGATCGTGGCGCGCACGTCGGACAGCGCTTCGTGCGCATCACCCTCGCGCACGTTGTTGGCTTCGGCCAGGTGCTCGAGCTTGAACGAGGTGGCACCGTCCTCGCGCAGCGGCCACTGGATGCCGTCCGGACGCATCGCGCGCATCAGCCGCAGCATGTCCAGCAGGTCCCAGCGCGAATTGCCGTTGCGCCACTCGCGCTCGTACGGGTCATGGAAGTTGCGGAACAGGCCGTAGCGGACGAATTCATCGTCGAAGCGCAGCGTGTTGTAGCCCAGTGCGCAGGTGCCGGGACGCGATAGCTGCTCGTTGATGCGGTCGAAGGCTTCGGCCTCGCTGATGCCCTCGGCCAGGGCCTGCTGCGGGGTGATGCCGGTGACCAGGGTGGCCATCGGCGAGGGCAGCAGATCGTCGGCCGGGCGCACGAAGAAGCTGACCGGGGTGTCGATCTCGTTCAGATCGGCGTCGGTACGGATCGCGGCGTACTGCGAGATGCGCGTGCGCCGCGGGTCCTGGCCGAAGGTTTCCAGGTCGTAGAACAGGAAGCTGTCAGCCATCAGTGCGCGCCCTCCAGGACCGGCAGCTGCGCATGGACCTGTGCTTCCAGTGCGGCCCAGTCGATGTTGTCCAGCGAATCGTGGCCGGCCGTGGCCGCCACCAGCATGTCGCGCTGAAGCTCGGTGCGGCGCATGGCTTCCGCGTACGGCGTGTGCAGGAAGGTGACCATCGTGTAATGCGGTACGAACCGGGTCGGCCAGCGCCGCTGCAGTTCCTGTTCCAGTTCGCGTTGCAGCAGGAACGCAGGATCAGCCACGCGGTCGCGCATTTCCAGATAGTTTTCCAGCGCCATCTGCTGGATTGCGCGTGCGTTCGGCTTGCGCTCGGCTTCGAAGGCTTGGAACGCGCCTTCCAGGTCGTCCGCTTCCATCAGATGGCGGGCCAGAGCCACGCAATCCTCGAATGCGCAGTTCATGCCTTGCCCGTGGAACGGCACCATCGCATGTGCGGCGTCGCCAATCAGGACCGCGCGGCCCTGCTGGTGCCAGCGATCAAGCGTCAGCGTGCCAAGCAGGCCGGGTGGGTGCTGTTCCCAGTCCGCGCGCAGGTTCGGGATCAGCGGCAGGGTATCGGCGAACTCACGCGCGAACAGTGCTTCGGCCTGCGCGCCGGTGTTGACCGTGGCGAAGCTGGGATCACCCTGGTTGGGCAGGAACAGGGTGACGGTGAAGGTGCCTTCGTGGTTGGGCAGGGCGATGCACATGTAATGGCCACGCGGCCAGATATGCAGCGCGTTGCGCTCGATGCGGAAGCTGCCGTCGGCGGCCGGCGGAATTTCCAGCTCCTTGTAGGAGTGGTCGAGGAAGGCGATGTCCTCGCCCAGCGGCGCCCGCCGGTTCATCGCCGCGCGCAGCGCCGAGCCTGCACCATCGGCACCGATCAGGGTGTCGAAGCGGATGTCGTGCGGGCTGTCATCGCGGTCGTCGATGAAACGCGCGTAGCCGGCATCGAAATCGACGGTATGCAGGCGGCGGTGGAAGTGCACGGTCGCGCCAGCCTGTTCGGCGAGTTCCAGCAGCGTCGTGTTCAGGTCGCTGCGATGGATCGACCAGATTACTTCGCTGTCGTCGCGGCCGTAGCGTTGCAGCTGCGGTTCGCCTTCGCGCGGATGCACCATGCGCCCGCGCATCATTACCGCGCGCGCCATCACCTCGTCTTCCACTCCCGCCTGGCGCAGGGCGTTGCGCCCGCGTTCGGCCAGCGCCAGGTTGATCGAACGACCACTCTCGTAGTCGGCAATGCGCGGATCGCCGCGGCGTTCGTACAGGGTGATGCGCCAGCCCTGCCGTGACAGCAGGATGGCCAGCAGGGACCCGGCGAGGCCGGCACCGATAATGCTCAACGAGCGGGAAGCGTGTGCGATCAACGAACTGTCCAGCAGTAGGGGAGGGGCCGGCTCAGAGGCCGGCCCAGGCTTCCACTTCCTCGACGAAGTGGTGCACGTCCAGGTAGCGGTTGTAGAGCGGGGTAGGCGAGATGCGGATCACGTCCGGCTCGCGCCAGTCGCCGAGCACGCCGATGCTGCGCAGGTGTTCAAACAGTGCGCGTCCGCGCTCGCGCCCACCGATCACGCGCAATGACAGCTGGCAGCCGCGACGCTGCGGCTCGGCCGGAGTGATGATGTCGAGCACGCCGGACAGGCGTGCGCGTACAAGCGCTTCGAGCATGCCGGTCAGTGCCAGTGATTTGCCGCGCAGCGCGTCCATTCTGGCACGCTCGAACAGGTCCAGCGAGGCGCGCAGCGGCGCCAGGCCGAGAATCGGCGGATTGCTCAGCTGCCAGCCTTCGGCACCGATGGCCGGGGTGAACTGCGGTGCCATCTGGAAGCGGGTGGATTCCTCATGGCCCCACCAGCCGGCAAAGCGCGGCAGCGTGGTGTCGCGGTGATGGCGCTCGTGCACGAACGCGCCGGCCACCGCACCCGGGCCGCTGTTGAGGTATTTGTAGTGGCACCACACTGCGAAGTCGGGTGCGATGTCATGCAGGCGCAGCGGCAGGTTGCCGACCGAGTGCGCCAGGTCGAAGCCGATGCGCGCGCCCTGCAGGCGGGCAGCACGGGTGATGGCATCCAGGTCGAAGGCCTGGCCGGTGCGGTACTGCACGCCGGGCCACAGCACCAGCGCAAGGCGCGGGCCGTGTTCGGCGATGGCACGTTCGATCGCGGCCAGCGAGATCGTGCCATTGGCTTCGTCCGGCTGCACTTCCACCAGGCACTCGGCCGGGTCGAACCCGTGGAAACGGATCTGCGCTTCCACCGCGTGGCGGTCGGTCGGGAACGCACCGGCTTCCATCAGGATCACCGGGCGCTGCGCGGTCGGCCGGTAGAAGCTGACCATCATCAGGTGCAGGTTCACGCTCAGCGTGTTCATCGCCACCACTTCGCTGGGCAGTGCACCGACCACGCGGGCCAGCTGCGCACTCACCAGGCGGTGGTAGGACAGCCACTGGGTGGGCCCGGTGAAGTGGCCTTCCACCGCCAGCTCGCCCCACTGCTTCATCACTTCCTGCACCGCGGCCTGGGCCCCACGCGGCTGCAGGCCCAGCGAGTTGCCGACGAAGTAGGTCTGCTCGCCGCCGCCATGGCGCGGAATCAGGAATTCGTTACGCAGCGGACGCAGCGGATCGGCGGCGTCCAGGGCAATGGCGTGGGTGCGGCTGAGCAGGTCGGACATGGTCGGGCAACAGGCTGCAACGGGGCTGCCAGTGTAGCGCCTGGGATGGTGGGACCGACGCCCGGAATGCCTGCGTGCCGCTCTTGCTGTAGAGCCGAGCCCGTGCTCGGCTCTACAGGGGCAGGTGCTCAGCCCGCTGCAGGCGCCGGCAGCGGATCCACGTGCCCGCACTGGCTGCAGGTGCGCAGCTCCAGGCTGGCGTGATAGCGCGCAAACACCTTGGGCAGGTCGGTCTCGATGTTCTGCAGCGCGAAGAACTCTTCGTGCAGCTTGTGGTTGCAGCGTTCACAGTGCCAGATCACGCCGTCCTTCTCGTGCGGCAGACGCTTACGCTCGACCACCAGGCCGATGCCGCCGGGCGGGCGCCGCGGCGAGTGCGGCACCCGGGCCGGCAGCAGGAAGATCTCGCCGGCGCGGATCGGAATGTCGCGCACCGCGCCGTCTTCCTGGACCTTCAGCACCATCTCGCCCTCAAGCTGGTAGAACCACTCCGGGCCTTCGTCGTAGTGGTAGTCGGTGCGCGAGTTCGGCCCGCCCACCACCATCACGATGAAGTCGCCGTTGTCGATCATCTTGTTGCCCACCGGCGGCTTCAGCAGGTGGCGATGTTCTTCGATCCAGGCGTGCAGGTTGATCGGCGAGGCGAGCATGGTCGTGGTCCGTAGGGAGGTCAGTCGCGCCGGCCCTGGCGCGGAACATAGGACAGCGCCTTTTCATAGGCCGGCTTCAGCTCTTCCGGCGCACCGACGTCGATGCCCATTTCGCTGACGCGGCCGTTCTTCAGGCTGTAGACCCAGCCGTGCACCATCAGCTTCTGGCCGCGCGCCCAGGCGTCCTCGACGATGGTCGAACGGCACAGGTTGGCGACCTGCTCGATCACGTTCAGTTCGCACAGGCGCGCGTGCTTCAGCTCGTCATCCTCGATCGCATCGAGGATGCCCTGGTGCTTCTGCACGACATCGCCGACATGGCGCAGCCAGTTGTCGGCCAGGCCGACGCGGGTGTTGTGCAGGCAGGCATGCACGCCGCCGCATCCGTAGTGGCCGACGATCAGGATGTGCTTCACCTTCAGCTGGTCCACTGCGTACTGCACCACGCTCAGGCAGTTCAGGTCGCTGTGTGCCACCACGTTGGCGACGTTGCGATGCACGAAGACTTCGCCCGGGGCCATGCCGATGATCTGGTTGGCAGGTACGCGCGAGTCTGAGCAGCCGATCCACAGGTACTCCGGATGCTGCTGCTTGGACAGCTGCTGGAAGAAGTCAGGGTCTTCCTTGGCGATGCGATCGGCCCAGTCGCGGTTGTTCTGCAGCAGGCGGTGGATGTCTTTCATGTGCGGTATCCCTGGCGTCGGGTGGGGGCAAGGCGCGGCCGTTCTGATCGCGCTTTCGCGGGAATCTGAGGTGATCAGCCGTCGGTAGCGGCCTGTTCACGGTGCCAGCGCATCCACTGCGCTAGCTCATGGGAAGAAGGGGTGCCCAGTGCGTCCAGCGCGGTGATCACCGCCTGCTGGTTGGCGTCGGGATGGTTCTGGCTGAGTTTCAGCTTCAGCTGCACCTGTTCAACCTGGAAGCGGAAGCCGACGATGGCGCGGAGCTCCGGGCCATGCTCGGCGCGCGTGGCATCGAACTGCCACGCCTGCCCGACACTGGCTTCGAAACGGTCGCTGATCGCGCCGACCAGTCCGGCCAGCGCATCGGTGTCGTCGAAGGTCTGCAGCTGGCCACGCAGCTCGGCGGCGGCGTAGTTCCAGGTCGGCACCCGCGCGGCAGGCTCCTTGTCCGGATACCAGCTGGCCGAGACGTAGCCATGCGGGCCGTCGACCAGCACCTTGGCCGCACCGTTGTGGCGCGACTGCGGGTTGGCGCGGGCCCAGTGGCCGCGCAGCTCGATCTGCTGTCCGTCACGGTGGTACAGCACCGGCATCCGGGTCAGTTCCGGCAGGCCGTCGCTGCCGGTCGTGAGCACGGTGACGAACGGGTCACGCGCCAGCAGGCGGTCCAGCCAGAGCAGGTCGGTCTCGGCGAAGGCGCGCGGGGTGAACATGCTGAGGTCAGGCGCGCCCGCCCAGCGACTGGATCATGCGGCCACGCAGGCCCTCGTCGCTGTCGGCCTGCGGCGGCTGCACTTCGTGCAGGCTGAACCCTCGCACTAGCGCATCTTCCTCGTCCAGGCCGTCGTACTCGACGAATTCGGCGTCGAACAGCTGCGAACGCGCGGTGTCCTCGCTGTCATAGCTCAGCGTGTTGCCATCGCTGTCGAGCACTTCGGCGGTGCCGGCAGGGCGAACGCGCAGGCGCGCCCAGATCAAGGTGTTGCCGAGGCTGGCCAGCCACCAGCTGTCGCGCGAGGCGGTGATGTCATTCATGAGCGTATTACCAGAGCGAGGCCAGCCAGAGCAGGGCAGCCATGCCCAGTCCGGCCAGCAGGGTCAGCAGCGATACCCAGGCCGGTGTCGCCAGCCCGGACAAGGAGCGGTCCGGTTGCTGCCGATAGTCGCGTCGCAGCAGCCAGGCCAGGGCATCGGGCTTGAGGAAGGCGCCGCTGCCGAAGCGCGCGGCGAGCGCCGGATGGCGGTCGCGCACGTGCACCAGGGTCAGCGGCCAGAAGATCACGAAGGCACTGAACCCGGCCACTGCGACGCCGACGAAACAGAGGGCGAAGAACAGGGTCATGGGGGAAGTACCTCCGTGGTCGTATGGGACTTAGAAGTCCGCGCTGCCCGGGGCGCGCGGGTAGGGGATCGCATCGCGGATGTTGGACAGCCCGCAGACGTACACCACCAGGCGCTCGAAGCCCAGGCCGAAGCCTGCGTGCGGCACCGAACCATAGCGGCGGAAATCGCGGTACCAGCTGTAGTGCTCGCGATCCAGGCCGAACTGGGCCATGCGCGCGTCCAGCACGTCCAGGCGCTCTTCGCGCTGGCTGCCGCCGATGATCTCGCCGATGCCCGGGGCCAGCACGTCCATCGCGGCAACGGTCTTGCCGTCGTCGTTCAGGCGCATGTAGAAGGCCTTGATGTGCTCCGGATAGTTGGTCACCACCACCGGGCGGCCGACGTGCTCCTCGGTCAGCCAGCGCTCGTGCTCGGTCTGCAGGTCCAGGCCCCATTCGACCGGGAAGTCGAACTTCTTGCCGGACTTCTGCAGCAGGCTGACCGCATCGGTGTAGTCGATGCGCTCGAACGGGGCATTGATGAAGTCTTCCAGCTTGGTGATCGCGTTCTTGTCCACGCGCTCGGCAATGAAGGCCAGGTCGTCGCCACGCTCGTTCAGCACCGCGCGGAACAGGTACTTCAGGAACTCCTCGGCCAGGCGCGCGTCTTCGGCCAGGTCGGCGAAGGCGATTTCCGGTTCGATCATCCAGAATTCCGCCAGGTGGCGGGTGGTGTGGCTGTTCTCGGCGCGGAAGGTCGGGCCGAAAGTGTAGACCTTGCTCAGCGCCAGGCAGTAGGCCTCGACGTTCAGCTGGCCGGACACGGTCAGGAAGGTTTCCTTGCCGAAGAAGTCGCGGCTGAAATCGATCGCGCCCTTCTCATCGCGCGGCAGGTTCACCATGTCCAGGGTGGACACGCGGAACATCTGGCCGGCGCCTTCGGCGTCGGAGGTGGTGATGATCGGGGTGCTGATCCAGTTGAAGCCGTTCTCGTGGAAGAAGCGGTGCACGGCCTGGGCCAGGCAGTTGCGGATGCGGGTGACCGCGCCGAACAGGTTGGTGCGCGGACGCAGGTGCGCCACTTCGCGCAGGAACTCCGGCGACATCGGCTTGGGCTGGATCGGGTAGGTGAGCGGGTCTTCGACCCAGCCGACCACCTCCAGCGCGCTGGCCTGGATCTCGAACGACTGGCCCTTGCCCTGCGACTTCACCAGCGTGCCGGTGGCGATGACCGAGCAGCCGCTGGTCAGGCGCTTGATCTCGTCGAAGTTGGCCAGGGTGTCATTGGCCACGACCTGGATCGGGGCGAAGCAGGAGCCGTCGCTCACATTCACGAAGGCCAGATTCGCTGAACCGCGCACCGTGCGCACCCATCCGCGTACCGTGACTTCGCCGCCTTCCGGGATCTTCCCGGCAAGCGCATGTTCAACGCTGACCACCGTCATGACTTGAATCCTCTGCTGATCGACTCGATCTGTGAACACGGGAGTTTACCGGTTGCAGTGTTCCGCTTGCGAGGCATTTTTCATGGCAACGGCTCCTTATAATGTCCCCGTACCTCTGGAGTAGCCTCATGGCTGTCAGCCTGACCCCCATTGCCTTCGAGCGCGTGCAGCGCTTCGTCGCCCAGACCCCCGGCGCGCTGGGCCTGCGTTTCGGCGTGACCAAGACCGGCTGTTCCGGCTGGGGCCACGTGACCGACCTGGCCCGCGATGAGCGCGAGGGCGATACCGTGTTCGAGCAGGACGGCGTGAAGATCTATGTCGACGCCAAGAGCCTGGCGCTGGTGGACGGCACCGTGATCGACTTCGGCAAGCATGGCCTGAGCGAGACGTTCACGTTCAGCAACCCCAATGCCACCGCCGAGTGTGGCTGCGGCGAGAGCTTCACCACCGACGCCGACAAGGCCTGAGGGCCGGCCGCCGGGCATGGCCCTGCGCTGGCAAGGCGTGCTCTGGTAGATGCCAGCCTTGGTCGGCACGCTGGGCTCGGCAGGGATCCCACGGATGGAACGACCGGCTTTTACCTATCACCCCAACGCCTACGACCTCTCCTTCGAAGAGGTCGAGGGAGTCTGCGACTGCTGCGGGCAACCGCGCACACTGCGCTACCGCGGGCCGTTCTACACCTGCCTGCGCCCGGATTACCTGTGCCCGTGGTGTATTGCCGATGGCAGGGCGGCGGCCAGTTTCGAGGTTGAATTCACCGGCTGGAGCGATATTGAAGGGGTTTCGCCGGATCCGGCCGACCCGCCGCCGACCATCCCCCGTGAGTTGCTGCTGGAGATCTGCGAGCGCACCCCGGGCTACTCGTCGTGGCAGCAGTCGGTCTGGCTGAGCCACTGTGAGCGGCCCTGCGCCTTCCTCGGTTTTGCCGGCAGCGAAGACCTGCTGCCGCTCCTGGACCAGGTCCGGCCGGACCTGGCGGCGGTCAATCCGCGCGATGCCGACTGGGTGCTGGAACACCTGAGCCGGGACGGGATGATGGTCGGCTGCCTGTTCCAGTGCCTGGAATGCGGCCAGTATCGCCTTCACGTCGATCTGGGATAGCTCCCGGCGGAATCATGGATCGCCCGGGGCCCTGTAGCAGCCAACCTTGGTTGGCACGGGGTACTCCCCCCGGTTCAGGTTTCCCCGTGGCCCGCTGGTTGCCCGGCCACCCCATCTGCGCCATAATGCGCGGCTTCCTGCCTGCCCGGCGGGAATCCTTGCCCCACCGCGGTATCAACGGCGGGGGGCTGTCCGGCCGCAAGGCCACATCCGAAAGGTAGAAAAACATGAGTCGTCATTACGAAATCGTGTTCATGGTCCACCCGGACCAGAGCGAGCAGGTCCCGGCCATGATCGAGCGCTACAAGTCGCTGGTCGAGAACGGCAACGGCACCATCCACCGTCTGGAAGACTGGGGCCGCCGCCAGCTGGCGTACCCGATCCAGAACCTGGTGAAGGCCCACTACGTGCTGATGAACATCGAAGCCGACCAGGCCGTTCTGAACGAGCTGACCGAGAGCTTCCGCTTCAACGACGCCGTGCTGCGCAACCTGGTCATCAAGCGTGACGAGGCTGACACCGAGCAGTCGCTGATCATGAAGAGCAAGGACGAGAAGGGTGACAAGCCGGAGCGCGGTGAGCGCCGTCGTCGTGACGACGAAGAAGGCGAGTCCAACAACACCGCTGACAACGAAGCCGGCGACGACGCCGCTTCCGCCGCCTAAGGAGCCTTCCCATGTCCAAGTTCTTCCGTCGCCGCAAGTTCTGCAAGTTCACGGCTGAAGGTGTGAAGGAGATCGACTACAAGGATCTCAACACCCTGCGCCAGTACCTGACCGAGAACGGCAAGATCGTGCCGAGCCGCGTCACCGGTACCAAGTCGAAGTACCAGCGCCAGCTGGCGACCGCCGTCAAGCGCGCTCGCTTCCTGGCCCTGATCCCGTACACCGACAACCACGACGTCTGATGCCCGGCGGGGCGGCCCGGTGCCGCCCCCGCTGTGCCAGCTATTCGGACAGCCTTTGTTGCGGGGCATCGCCTCGCTAACGAATAACTTATCTGGAGCAATACCATGCAGCTGATCCTCCTGCAGAAAGTCACCAACCTCGGCAACCTGGGCGACCTGGTCGACGTGAAGCCGGGCTACGGCCGTAACTTCCTCGTGCCGCAGGGCAAGGCCGTGCCGGCCACCGAGAGCAACAAGGCCGAGTTCGAAGCCAAGCGCGCCGAATACGAAGCCAAGGCCCAGGCCATCCACGCCGAAGCTGACGCCCGCAAGGCCAAGCTGGACGGCGCGAGCGTGACCATCCCGGCCAACGCTTCGACCGAAGGCAAGCTGTACGGCTCGGTCGGCGCCCGCGAAATCGCCGATGCCTTCACCGCTGCCGGCCTGCCGGTCAGCAAGAGCGAAGTCATCCTGGGCGAAGGCGCCTTCCGCAACATCGGCGAGTACGACGTGCTGATCCACCTGCACGCCGACGTCGAGACCACCGTCAAGGTTGTCGTCGTCGCCGAAGCCTGATCCCACGCCGCAAGGCCTGGCATCACCGCAGAACGGGCGCCCGCAAGGGTGCCCGTTTTGTTTTATGGCTCCCGCTCCAGGGTGTCGAGGCCGGCCGGGCCGACGGGGCAGGGCCGGACAATGTTCCACGCCCATTCGTAGAACACGGCCACATCGGTATACTCAGGGCGTCACACCCGTTCCACGGTCATCGATCCCAACAGGATCAATGACTTGGAGGGTAAACGCAGGCCGCTTGCCGGCCCCAGTCCGGAACCCCTATGCGTCTTTCCACGATCAAGCTGTCCGGCTTCAAGTCGTTCGTCGATCCGACCACCCTGCACCTGCCGACCAACATGACCGGCGTGGTGGGGCCCAATGGCTGCGGCAAGTCGAACATCATCGACGCCGTGCGCTGGGTGATGGGCGAGAGTTCGGCCAGCCGCCTGCGCGGCGACTCGCTGACCGACGTGATCTTCTCCGGTTCCAACGCCCGCAAGCCGGTCTCGCAGGCCACCGTCGAGCTGATCTTCGACAACTCCGACCACACGATCTCGGGCGAGTACGCCTCGTTCAACGAAATCTCGGTCAAGCGCACGGTCAGCCGCGACGGCACCAGCAATTACTACCTCAACGGCACCAAGTGCCGCCGCCGTGACATCACCGACCTGTTCCTCGGCACCGGCCTGGGGCCGCGCAGTTACTCGATCATCGAGCAGGGCATGATCAGCCAGATCATCGAGGCGCGCCCGGAAGACCTGCGCGTGTACCTGGAAGAGGCGGCCGGCATCTCCAAGTACAAGGAGCGCCGCAAGGAAACCGAGACCCGCATCCGCCACACCCGCGAAAACCTGGACCGCCTGGGTGATCTGCGTGATGAGATCAGCAAGCAGCTCGAGCATCTCAAGCGCCAGGCCAAGCAGGCCGAGCAGTACCAGGCGCTGCAGGAAGAGCGCCGGGTCAAGGATGCCGAGTGGAAGGCACTGGAATTCCGTGGCCTCGACGGGCGGCTGTCGAAGCTGCGCGAAGGCCTGTCGCAGGAAGAAACCAGGCTGCAGCAGCTGATCGCCGACCAGCGTGACGCCGAGGCCCGCATCGAGACCTCGCGCGTGCGCCGCGAAGAGGCGGCCGATGCGCTGAACACCGCGCAGGCCGCGGTCTACCAGGTCGGCAGCACGCTGGCCCGCCTGGAGCAGCAGATCCAGCACCAGCGCGAGTTGTCGCAGCGCCTGCACAAGGCACGCGATGAAACCCAGCAGGCCCTGGCCGAGCTGGGGCAGCACATCAGTGGCGACGAGGCCAAGCTGATGGTGCTGCGTGAGGCGGTCGAGGCCGCCACCCCGCAGCTGGAAGAACTGCAGGAAGAAAACGAGATCAAGCAGGAGAGCCTGCGTGAGGCGGAAGACCGGCTGGCCAGCTGGCAGCAGCGCTGGGAACAGCACAGCTCGCAGAGTTCGGAAGCCTCGCGCGCCGGCGATGTCGAACGCACGCGCGTGGACTACCTGGACAAGCAGATCCTCGATGCCGACCGGCGTCGTGAAGCCCTGGCCGCCGAGCGCGCCGGGCTGGACGTGGACGCGCTGGAAGAAGCCTTCGAGCAGCTGCACCTGCAGCACGACACGCAGAAAACCGCGCTGGATGAACTGAGCGAAGACGTCGAGCTGCGCAAGCAGGGCGTGACCGCCGTGCAGGAGCAGCAGCGCAAGGGCCAGAGCGAACTGGCGGAACTGCGCAAGCAGGTCAACGGCCTGCGTGGCCGCCTGGCCTCGCTGGAAACCCTGCAACAGGCCGCACTGGGCCAGGAGCAGGGCGCGGCTGTGGCCTGGCTGAAGGCGCGTGGGCTGGATTCGGCGGCGCGTGTCGGCGAACGCCTGGACGTTGATGCCGGCTGGGAAAACGCGGTGGAAAGCGCGCTCGGCCAGTTGATCGAAGGCGTGCTGGTGGATGACCCGGCCAGCCTGGTCGACGCGCTGGGCGAACTGGGCGATGGCCACATCGCGCTGGTTGCCAACGCCGGTGCCGACTTCAAGGCTGCACCGACCTCGCTGGCTGCACGCGTGCGTGGTCCGGCAGCGATCCGTCGCCTGCTCGTGCACCTGCACGGTGCCGGGAATCTGGCCGAAGCGAAGGCGCTGCAGGCCAGCCTGCCGGAAGGCGATTCGATCATCACCCAGGGCGGTGAGCGCCTGGGCGAGGGCTGGCTGCGTGTGTCGCGTTCCGGCGCGGCCCAGCAGGGCGCGCTGCTGCGCGAACGCGAGATCAATGAGCTGCGCGAGCAGATCGAGCAGCTTCAGGACCGCGAAGCCGAGCTGGAAGAACAGCTGGCAGGCTTCCGCGAGCAGTTGCAGGCCGCCGAACAGCAGCGCGAAGACGCGCAGCGTGCGCTGTACCAGGCCCATCGTGCGGTATCCGAACTGGCAGGCCAGCTGCAGGGCCAGCAGGGCAAGGTGGAAGCCGCACGCACGCGCATCGATCGCATCGAAGGTGAGCTGAAGCAGTTGCAGGAAACGCTGGAGGCCAACAACGAACAGGCGCGTGAAGCGCGTTCGCGATTGGAGAACGCGGTCAGCAGCATGGGCGACCTGGAATCGACCCGGCAGCGACTCGAGGGCGAGCGCCGCCAGCTGACCGAGGCCCGCGACCTGGCCCGCGACGCCGCACGTGCGGTGCGCGAGCGTTCGCACTCGCTGGCGCTGACCCTGGAATCGCAGCGGGCGCAGCTGGCTTCGTTGAGCCAGGCACTGGAGCGCATGGGCACCCAGCGCGGGCAGCTGGATTCGCGCCTGGGCGAGCTGCATTCGCAGCTGGACGAGGGTGATTCGCCGGTCGAATCTCTGCAGGCCGAGCATCAGAACGCGCTGGAAGAGCGCGTGCGCGCCGATCGCGTGCTGACCGAGGCGCGCACGCTGCTGGACGGCATCGACGCCGAGCTGCGCAATTACGAACAGACCCGCCACCAGCGCGACGAACAGGCATTGGCCCAGCGTGAGCGCATCTCGCAGCGCAAGCTGGATCAGCAAGCGCTGGTGCTCAGCGCGGACACCCTGCAGGGTGCGGTGGAGAAGGCCGGTTTCGTACTGCAGGACGTGCTCAATGCGCTGCCCGAAGATGCTCGCTTGGGCGACTGGGAGCAGGCCGTGCACCAGATCGATGGCCGCATGCGCCGGCTGGAGCCGGTCAATCTGGCGGCCATCCACGAGTACGGTGAGGCGTCGCAGCGCTCGGACTACCTGGATTCGCAGCACACCGACCTGACCACCGCGCTGGAAACCCTGGAAGATGCCATCCGCAAGATCGACCGCGAGACCCGCGGCCGCTTCAAGGACACTTTCGACCGCGTCAACGCCGGCGTGCAGGCCCTGTACCCGCGCCTGTTCGGTGGCGGGCACGCCTACCTGGAGCTGACCGGTGAAGACCTGCTCGACACCGGCGTGACCATCATGGCGCGTCCGCCGGGCAAGCGGGTGTCCAGCATCTCGCTGCTGTCCGGTGGCGAGAAGGCGATGACCGCAGTGGCGCTGGTGTTCGCCATCTTCCAGCTGAACCCGGCACCGTTCTGCCTGCTGGACGAGGTGGACGCACCGCTGGACGAAGCCAACGTCGGCCGCCTGGCCAACATGGTCAAGGAAATGAGCGAGAAGGTGCAGTTCCTGTTCGTCAGCCATAACAAGGCGACGATGGAGGCTGCGCACCAGCTGTCGGGCGTGACCATGCGCGAACCAGGCGTCAGCCGCCTTGTCAGCGTGGACCTGGAAGAAGCCGCACGATTGGCGGGCGCGGCCTGACGTGCCATCCTAATTACCTGAATGAACTAGCCGGAGAACCTATCGAATGTCCGACACGGCACTGTTGCGCATCGGCATCCTGGCCGCCGGCCTGCTGTTGATCGCCGCGATCTTCCTGTTTGGCCGTCCGAAGAAGAAGCCCCAGGGGCGCCGCGTGGAAAGCGCGGAACCGACCAGCGGCGAGCGTCGCGAGCCGGTGCTGGGCGATGATGGCGTCACCGTGGCCGATGGCCGCGTGGAGCCGGGCCTGGGCCCGGAAGGCGAGCAGGCCGAGCTTGGCCTGGCCGACACCGACGCAGGCGCGGCCAGCGACCTTGGCAAGCGCGCCACCCAGGACTTCGACAAGATCGTCTCGCTGTTCGTGGCCGCTCGCGCCGGCGAGCAGCTGCGCGGCGAAGACATCGTGGTGGCGGCGGAGAAGACCGGCTTGGTGTTCGGCCACATGAACGTGTTCCACCGCCTGGTGGAAGGCCACCCGGAGCGCGGCCCGATCTTCTCGATGGCCAGCATCATGAAGCCGGGCAGCTTCGACATGGCCAACATCCGTGCGATGGAAACCCCGGCCATCGCCTTCTTCCTGACCCTGCCGGCGCCGCTGACCGCGCTGGACGCGTGGGAGAAGATGCTGCCGACGGTGCAGCGCATGGCCGAGCTGCTGGACGGCCTGGTGCTGGATGACAGCCGCAACCCCCTGGGCCGCCAGCGCATCGCGCATATCCGCGACGAGCTGCGCGCCTATGATCGCCAGCACCAGGCACCGCCGCTGACCAAGACCCCGCGCTGGTAAGCGCGGTTTGCCATGGTGTGCCGACAACGGTCGGCACCCACCCCCGGTAGATCCACGCCATGCGTGGATGCGGTCTACGCCGGTACGCCGGCCACCTTGGCGAACGCGCGGCGGAACGCGGCCATTTCTTCCTCGGTACCCACCGTTACCCGCACGCGCTGCGGCCAGATCGGCCAGCTGCGTCCGATCACCACGCCGTTGTCCGCCATCGCCTTGGCGAACGCACTGCCGTCGCGCTGCACATCCACCACGAAGCAGTTTGCTTCCGACGGAACGCAGCTGAAACCACGCTTGCCCAACCACGCGATGGTGGCCTGGCGCGCCTTGGCATTCTGCAGGCGCCGCTGCGGGATCAGCTGCGGGTCGCGCAGGCTGGCCAGTGCCGCGGCCAGGGCCGGCACCGGTAGCGGGTTGTCGCCCAGGCGGGCCAGTTCGCGCAGGCGGTCGGGATGTGCAGCCGCCACGCCCAGGCGCAGGCCGGCCATGCCGTACAGCTTGGAGAACGTGCGCAGCACGATCAGGTCATCGCGCTGCGTCACCTGCGCGATCAGGCTCGGCTGCTCGCTGTACTGCAGGTAGGCCTCGTCGACCAGCACGCGGGTGGCGGCAGGCTTGTGGGCCAGCAGCCAGGCAAGCTCATCGGCAGGGCTGACCGAGCCGGTCGGGTTGTTCGGGTTACACACATACAGCAGCCCGGTCGGCCGTGCATGTGCGGCGGCGACCATTGCACGAAGGTCATGTGCGCCGTCGTCGCGCAGCGGCACTTTCTGCACGTCGGCACCGTGTGCGGCGGCGACCTCGCCCAGCGTCTCGAAGGTCGGGTCGGCTACCACCAGGCCCGCCTGCGGGCCCGTCCACACGGTGGCGGCGCGATTCAACGGTTCACTGGAGCCGGGATAGAGGCGCACATGGTCGGCCGGCAGTCCTGCCTGTTCGATGAAGACGTCGCGTACCTGTCCGGCCAGTGCGAAACGGTAGCGGCCGCAACCGGCGATGCTGTCGCGCGCGGCCTGCTGGGCAGCGGGCGAGGGGCCGTGGGGGCATTCGTTGAAATTCAGCAGTACGGCACCTTCGCGAGGTGCGGGCGCAGCGGCCGAGGCCGGTTGGGCCTGGGCAGGGCGGGGAAGGCCGGTGCCGGCCATGGCGAGGCCGGCACCGGCCAGCTGCAGGAAGTGACGGCGGGAGGCGGGCGGGGTCATGGGCGGAATTCCGATGAGAGGCGACGCACGCTAGCGCTGGAGGGGGCGGGCGGCAAGCTGATTCTGTAGCGTCGAGCCGTGCTCGACTGCAGACGTGCCAACCAAGGTTGGCACCTACCGGAACGGGGCGAAGGTTGGCACCTACCGGAGCGGGGCGAAGGTTGGCAGCTACCGGAGCGGGGGCGATGGTTGGCAGCTACCAGAGCGGGGGCGGGAGCCGAGCATGGCTCGACGCTGCAAAGGCGGAGGCGTTACCGGGCCTGACGGCCGGGCGCGGTAGAATTCCCGGCCATCCCAGAACCACCGGATCCCGATGAGCCCCAGCCCCGCCGAACGCGCCGCAGACCTTCGCAGGCAGATCGCCCAGGCCAACCGCGCCTACCACGAGCTGGACGCGCCGGAGATCCCCGACGTTGACTACGACCGGATGGTGCGCGAGCTGGAAGCGCTGGAGCGCGAGCATCCGGAACTGGCCCGTGCCGACAGTCCGACCCAGCAGGTCGGTGCGCGGCCCTCCGGCCGTTTCCCGGAAGTGCGCCACGCGGTACCGATGCTGTCGCTGTCCAATGCCTTCAGCGATGAAGAAGTGGCCGATTTCGTGCGCCGCATCGACGAGCGCCTGGGGCGTCGCAGCCTGCGGTTCTCGGCCGAGCCGAAGATGGACGGCCTGGCGATCAGCCTGCGCTACGAGGAGGGTCACTTCGTGCTCGGCGCGACCCGTGGCGATGGCAGTACCGGCGAGGACGTGACCGCCAACCTGCGCGAGATCGGTGACATTCCCAAGCGCCTGCACGGCAAGGACTGGCCGGACGTGCTGGAGGTACGCGGCGAGGTCTATATGGCGCGTGCCGATTTCGAGGCCTACAACGAACGTGCCCGTCAGCACGGTGGCAAGGTGCTGGCCAATCCGCGCAACGCCGCGGCCGGCTCGCTGCGCCAGCTCGATCCGAAGATCAGTGCGCAGCGCAGGCTGAGCTTCTTCGCCTACGGCACCGGCGAGGTGCAGGGTGGCGAGCTGCCAGACACGCATTCGGGCACGCTGGCCCAGCTCGGCGCCTGGGGTTTCCCGGTCAGCGCACTGTGCAAGGTGGTGGAAGGGACCGACGGCCTGCTGGGGTACTACCGCGATATCGGTGAGCGCCGCGACGGCCTGCCGTTCGATATCGATGGCGTGGTCTACAAGCTGGATGACCGCGCCGGCCAGCAGGCGATGGGCTTCGTCTCGCGCGCACCGCGCTGGGCCATCGCGCACAAGTTCCCGGCGCAGGAACAGAGCACCACGGTGGAGGCGATCGAGATCCAGATCGGCCGCACAGGTGCTGCCACGCCTGTTGCGCGCCTGGCGCCGGTGGCCGTGGCCGGCGTGATCGTGTCCAACGCCACGCTGCACAACGCCGACCAGATCGCGCGCCTCGATGTGCGCGTCGGCGACAGCGTGATCGTGCGTCGTGCGGGCGATGTCATTCCCGAGGTGGTCAGCGTCATTCTCGACCGCCGCCCGCAGGGCACCACGCCGTGGCAGATGCCGACGCGCTGCCCGGTGTGCGGCTCGGAGATCGTGCGTGAGGAGGGGGCGGCGGCGTGGCGTTGTTCGGGCGAACTGTCCTGCCCGGCGCAGCGCAAGGAAGCCATTGCCCATTTCGCCTCGCGCCGCGCCATGGACATCGACGGCCTCGGCGACAAGTACATCGAAACCCTGGTCGATGCCGGCATCGTCAAGAGCGTGGCCGACCTGTACCGGCTCAGCCGCGATACGCTGCTGCACCTGAAGCTGGTGCTGGATGCGGAGGATCCGTCGGCGCTGGCAGCGGCGCTGAAGCTGCACCTTCCCACCGAGGGCAGTGGTGCCGTGCTCAATGCGGTGCTCAAGCTGGACGGCAACGATCCGGGCTGGCGCGCGCAGGCGCTGGCGCAGCCGGCCAGCTTCGAATGGAACACGAAGAAGATCGCCACCAAGTGGGCCGACAACCTGATCGCAGCGATCGACGCCAGCCGGGCCGCCACGCTGGAACGCCTGCTGTTCGCACTCGGCATCGAGCATGTGGGCGAGAGCACTGCCAAGGCGCTGGCGCAGTGGTTCGGTGACCTGGAACTGATCCGCCATCTGCCGTGGCCGCTGTTCAAGCGCGTGCCGGACATCGGTGGCGAAGTGGCGCGGTCGCTCGGCCACTTCTTCGAGCAGCAGGGCAACCAGCAGGCCATCGATGACCTTCTGCAGGTCGGACAGGTCCGCATCAGCGATGTGCACGCGCCCAGCGCCAAGTTGCGCGAGGGGCTGGACCTGGCGCAGCTGCTGGTCGAATCGGAGATCCCTGGCATTACCCGCCTGCGCGCGGAAAAACTGGTCGCCGCGTTGCCCGGTGCACAGGCGGTGCTCGACGCCGAGCATGGCCAGTTCGTCAACGCCGGGCTGCCGGATGACACGGCGCGTGGTCTGGCCGAGTGGCTGGACGCCGATGGCCACGGTGCGATGCTGTTGGCCGCCGAGAACGCGATGCGGCAGATCCTGGCCAAGGCGCCGGCGCTGGCCGAGATCGTGGCCGGTCCGCTGGATGGGCAGACCGTGGTACTGACCGGCACCTTGGCCCAGCTTACCCGCGATGCCGCCAAGGAGCGCCTGGAGGCGCTTGGTGCCAAGGTGTCCGGCAGCGTGTCGAAAAAGACCAGTTTCGTGGTGGCCGGCACCGAGGCAGGCTCCAAGCTGGACAAGGCACAGTCGCTGGGTGTGCCGGTGTGGGACGAGGACCGCCTGCTGGCCTATCTTGCTGAACACGAATGATGACCCCGCCGGGTGCCCCTGCGCCCGGCATGAAACACAAAGGAACACCGATGCAGACCGCCCCGCTGGATTTCCGCCTGGCCACCCGAGCTGACGAGGAGCTGCTGATCGCGTTGATGCGCGAGTTCTACGCCGAAGACAGGATCGACTTCGACGACGCGCGCGTGCGTCGCGGCGTGGATGCGTTGCTGGCCGATCCGCGTAATGGCGAAGTGCTGCTGTGGCTGGACGAGGCCGGCGAGGTGGTCGGCTATGCGGTGATCGCGATGGGCTTCAGCCTGGAACAGGGCGGCCACTTCATGCTGCTGGACGAGCTGTACCTGGCCCACCGTGCACGTGGTCGTGGCCGCGGCAAGCAGGCGCTGGCGATCTGCGAACAGCGTGCGCGCGGCCGTGGCGTCAGCCGCCTGCGCCTGGAAGTGAACCACCACAACGAGCTGGCCCGTCGCCTTTACCTGGCCAGCGGCTACATCGACGACACCCGCGATCTGCTGACCCTGCCGCTGGACCATCCGCGCCCGGAGGGCATCCTGTGAGCGAGGCCCTGCTGCGGGCGCTGCAGCAGCGTGCCGCGCTCAACGCGCTGGTGCGCCGTTTCTTCGCCGAGCGCGATGTGCTGGAGGTGGAAACGCCGATCCTGTCGGTGGCGGGCAACACCGAGCCGAACATCGACAGCTTCCATACCGATTTCACCGGCCATGTCGATGCAGGTGGCCGTCGCCGCTGGCTGCGTACCTCGCCGGAGTATCCGCTCAAGCGCCTGCTGGCCGCCGGCGTCGGCGACTGCTACGAACTGGGTCGGGTGTTCCGCAACGGCGAGGCCGGTGGCCGCCACAATCCGGAATTCACAATGCTGGAGTGGTACCGGGTTGGCTGGGATCATCATCGCCTGGTGGAGGAGACCGCCGAGCTGGTCGGCCAGGCGCTGGCGCTGGTCGGACGCAGTGCGACGCTGCGCGTGCTGAGCTACCGCGAGCTGTTCCAGCAGCATGTGGGCGTGGACCCGTTCAAGGCCGATGAGGGTGCATTGCGGGCCGCGCTGGGTGATGTGCACATCGATCCGGTCGGTTTGACCCGCGACGACTGGCTGGACCTGTTGATGACCCATCGCATCCAGCCGCAGTTTGATGACACGGTGATGACCGTGGTCCATGACTGGCCGTCCAGCCAGGCTGCACTGGCGCGTATCCGGCCCGGCACGCCACCGTTGGCCGAGCGTTTCGAGTTGTACCTGGGCGCGGTGGAGCTGGCCAACGGCTATCACGAACTGAACGACGCCCACGAGCAGCGCGCGCGCTTCCAGCGTGACCTGCAGCGGCGCCATGAACGTGGCCAGGTGCAGCCGGCGCTGGACGAGGCGCTGCTGGCTGCGCTGCCATCGATGCCGGCGTGCGCTGGCGTAGCGGTGGGCGTCGATCGCCTGCTGATGGCGATGAACCGCACGCCGCGCATCGCCGATGTGCTGGCCTGCGACTTTGCCCACGCATGAGCGACGCGCGTTCCTGAACTTCGAAGACTGAACGGAATACCGCGTTTCCGCGCTTGCTTCGGTAAGCAGGATGATGCTCTTATCACGGCAGATGCCGGACACTGGCACGCAGTTCATCCATTCCTGTTGGGGAAGGCTTTGGTCAAGTGGTTTGCGGTTGTCGCTGCACCGGTGTACTCCATCGCGCTATGGGGTGCCTGGCTGCCGTCATCGGCATCTGCCCAGCAGGCCGGCTACGACGGTGAAGTGGTGACCTGTGAATCACGCGACATGGGCTGGGTGCATTGCGATATCGATGTCAGCAACGGCATCGACCTGGTGCGCCAGCTCTCCAACAGCAGCTGCATCCGTGGCAGCGAATGGGGCACCGACCGCAGTGGCGTGTGGGTCACGCTGGGCTGCCGCGCCGAGTTCCGCGCGCGCCGCGCTGCAGGTGTCGCGCCGGTAGCCAGCGAGGGCAAGCGCCTGGTCCGTCGCGTGGTGCGTTGTGAATCCAATGGCCGCCCGCAGAGTTGCCCGGTGCGCCTGGATGGGGCGCCAGTGCGCCTGCTGCGCCAGCTGTCGGCGCTGCCATGCCGCGAAGGGCAGGGCTGGGGCTACAAGCGCAATGAAGTCTGGACCAGTCGCGGTTGCCAGGGGGACTTCGAAGTGGCTGACGAGGACGGCCGATTCGTTGACGTACCACGCCGGCTGACCTGTGAATCGAAGTCGAAGAAGCGCCGTTTCTGCGGTGCCAGCATCTCGGTTGGTGCCGCTGTCTTCGAGCAGCTGTCCAGCACGCCGTGCGAGGAAGGCAGTACCTGGGGCTGGAGCCGCAACGGCATCTGGGTGGACGGCGGCTGCCGCGCCGAATTCTCGGTGAATTGAGTCCGGGCGGGCTCCAACCCCGGGGGCGTGGCCCTACAATGGGCCCATGAACACTGCCTCAGACATCGACTACGCCCGTTACGACCACATCCGCCCGATCCTGTGGACCGGCGATGCCCTGCAACTGCTGGACCAGCGCAAGCTGCCGTTCGTGGTCGAGCATGTGGTCTGCCATGACAGTGACGAAGTGGCTGCGGCCATCCACGCGTTGACCGTGCGTGGTGCGCCGGCCATCGGCATCGCCGCCGCCTGGGGCGTGGTGCTGGCGGCGCGCGACGTGCAGGCCGCCGACGGTGCACATGCCCTGCAGCAACTGGAGCCGGCGCTGCAGCGCCTGAACGCCTCGCGCCCGACCGCGGTGAACCTGGCCTGGGCGCTGGCGCGCATGCGCCGCTGCCTGAATGCTGCCGGCGCTGACTGGAAGGCCGCGCTGGAAGCGGAGGCGCAGGCCATCGCCGAGGAAGACCTGGCGGCCAACCGCCATATGGGCGCGCTGGGCGCAGGCCTGATCGAGACCGGTAGCGGTGTGCTGACCCATTGCAACACCGGCTCGCTGGCCACCGCCGGCTTCGGCACCGCGTTGGGCGTGATCCGTGCCGGCATGGCCCAGCACCGCATTGCCCGCGTGTTCGCCGGTGAGACCCGGCCGTGGCTGCAGGGCGCGCGTCTGACCGTGTGGGAGCTGCAGCAGGATGGTATCGACGCCACCCTGATCGCCGATTCGGCTGCCTCGCACCTGATGAAGACCGGTGCCGTGCAGTGGGTGATCGTGGGTGCCGACCGCATCTGCGCCAACGGCGATACCGCCAACAAGATCGGCACCTACCAGCTGGCCATCGCCGCGCGCCACCACGGGGTGAAATTCATGGTCGTGGCGCCGTCCTCGACGGTGGACATGGACACCGTTGACGGCAGCCAGATCGAGATCGAGCAGCGCGATCCGGGCGAGCTGTACGGCGTGGGTGGCACCCGCACCGTGGCCGAGGGCATCGCTGCCTGGAACCCGGTGTTCGACGTCACCCCGGGCGAGCTGATCGACGCCATCGTGACCGAGCGCGGCGTGATCCTGAACCCGACCGCCGGGAACATGCGCGCCGCCTTTGGCGGTTGAGCCGGGACTGGGTCGAGGATGTCTGTAGAGCCGAGCGCATGCTCGGCTCCGCCGGGGAATCCGCCGCAGCCGGGCATGGGCTCGGCTCTACAGGGGCGGATGAACCCCCTAAGTTCCTGATTTGTGCAGGTAAAATCCCCGTAAAGGGAGGCGGAAAACGGCCTGTTGTGGTAGTATCCACAGGTTGAATCGAGGTTCCGGCACGACCCCCTCCCGCAGAGGGCTGCGCCGGACTGGACCGCTACCAGACAACGGAACCCGAATGGCAGAAACCGCCAAGGAAATCATCCAGGTCAACCTGGAAGACGAGATGCGCAAGAGCTACCTCGATTACGCCATGAGCGTGATCGTGGGCCGTGCGCTGCCGGATGCGCGCGACGGCCTCAAGCCGGTGCATCGTCGCGTGCTGTTCGCGATGAACGAGCTCAACGCGCACAGCAACAAGCCCTACTTCAAGTCGGCGCGTATCGTCGGTGACGTCATCGGTAAGTACCACCCGCATGGCGATCAGTCGGTGTACGACACGCTGGTGCGCCTGGCACAGCCGTTCTCGCTGCGCTACATGCTGGTCGATGGCCAGGGTAACTTCGGCTCCATCGATGGCGACTCCGCCGCGGCGATGCGATACACCGAAGCGCGCATGTCGCGCCTCGCGCATGAGCTGATGGCCGACATCGACAAGGAAACCGTCGATTTCCAGCCCAACTACGACGAAAAGGAACTGGAGCCGACGGTCATGCCGACCCGGTTCCCGAACCTGCTGGTCAATGGTTCGGCCGGTATCGCGGTGGGCATGGCGACCAACATCCCACCGCACAACCTGAGCGAATCGATCAACGCCTGCATCGCGCTGATCGACAACCCGGACATCGACGTCGACGGCCTGATGGAGTACATCCCGGGCCCGGATTTCCCGACCGCCGGCATCATCAATGGCACCGCCGGCATCGTCGCCGGCTACCGCACCGGCCGTGGCCGCGTGCGCATCCGTGCCAAGGCCGATATCGAAGTGGCCGACAACGGCCGCGAATCGATCATCGTCACTGAAATTCCTTACCAGGTGAACAAGGCGCGTCTGATCGAGAAGATCGCCGAGCTGGTCAAGGAAAAGAAGATCGAAGGCATCAGCGAGCTGCGCGATGAGTCCGACAAGGACGGCATGCGCATCTACATCGAGATCAAGCGCGGTGAATCTGCCGAGGTTGTGCTGAACAACCTGTACCAGCAGACGCAGATGGAATCGGTGTTCGGCATCAACATGGTGGCGCTGGTCGACGGCCGCCCGCAGCTGATGAACCTCAAGCAGATGCTGGAGGCGTTCGTCCGCCACCGTCGCGAAGTGGTCACCCGCCGCACCGTGTTCGAGCTGCGCAAGGCGCGCGCCCGTGCCCACGTGCTGGAAGGCCTGACCGTCGCGTTGGCCAACATCGACGAGATGATCGAACTGATCAAGACCTCGCCGAACCCGAACGAAGCACGTGAACGCATGCTGGCGCGCGTGTGGGAGCCGGGCCTGGTCGGTGCCATGCTGGGTGCTGCCGGTGCCGAAGCCTCGCGCCCGGAAGACCTGCCCAAGGGCGTGGGCCTGATCGAGGGCGGCTACCAGCTGACCGAGATCCAGGCCACCCAGATCCTGGAAATGCGCCTGCACCGCCTGACCGGGCTGGAGCAGGACCGCCTGACCGACGAGTACAAGCAGCTGCTGGAAGTGATCGCCGGGCTGATCCACATCCTGGAAGATCCCGACCGCCTGCTGCAGGTGATCCGCGAGGAACTGGTCAGCGTCAAGGCCGAGTTCGGCGACGAGCGTCGTACCGAGATCCGCCACAGCGAAGAAGACCTGGACATCCTCGACCTGATCGCGCCGGAAGACGTGGTGGTCACCGTGTCGCACGCCGGTTACGTGAAGCGCCAGCCGGTGAGCGTGTACCGCGCGCAGCGCCGTGGCGGCCGTGGCCGTAGTGCGGCGGCGACCAAGGAAGAGGATTTCATCGAACAGCTGTGGCTGGTCAACACACATGACACGCTGCTGACCTTCACCAGTTCGGGCAAGGTGTTCTGGCTGCCGGTCTACCAGCTGCCGGAAGCGGGTTCCAACGCCCGTGGCCGTCCGATCATCAACTGGATTCCGCTGGAACCGGGCGAACGCGTGCAGGCCGTGCTGCCTGTGCGCGAGTACGCCGATGGCCAGTTCGTGTTCTTCGCCACCAAGAACGGTACGGTCAAGAAGACCCCGCTGGGCGAGTTCGCCTTCCGTCTGGCCCGCGGCAAGATCGCGATCAACCTCGACGAGGGCGATGCGCTGGTTGGCGTCGGCCTGACCGACGGTGAGCGCGACATCCTGCTGTTCGCCTCCAACGGCAAGACCGTGCGCTTCGGCGAGGACAAGGTCCGCTCGATGGGCCGTACCGCGACCGGCGTGCGTGGCATCAAGATGCCGGCCGGCGAGGAAGTGGTCAGTCTGATCGTGGCCGAAAGTGCCGGTGGCATCGAGGACGAGAACGAGGACGACAACGGTGTCGAAGAAGCCGCCGCCAATGGCGATGCGGTGATCGACGGCGCCGACGACGCCAGCGTGCAGTACATCCTCACCGCGACCGAGAACGGCTACGGCAAGCGCACCCCGCTGCCGGATTACCCGCGCAAGGGTCGTGGCACCCAGGGCGTGATCGGCATCCAGACCACCGAGCGCAACGGCAAGCTGGTCGCCGCGGTGCTGATGGGTTCGGATGACGAAGTGCTGCTGATCTCCGATGGCGGCACGCTGGTGCGTACCCGTGGCTCGGAAATCAGCCGCGTCGGCCGCAACACCCAGGGCGTCACCCTGATCCGCCTGTCCAAGGACGAGAAGCTGCAGGCGGTGGAACGCATGGATGCCTCCATCGAAGAGGACGAGGACGAGGTGGCGACTGCTGCCCCGGCCGCGGCCGAAGGCGCACCGGCTGCGGCCAGCAGCGAGGACGCCGCGCAGGAGTGATCCCGCCGCGATGAGACGTACCCGACGACGCCGGCCCTGTGCCGGCGTCGTCATTTCTGCGGATCTTCCGGTCGTGGTGGATTCTCCGATCGCTGCGGACTATCTGATCGCTGCGGACCATCCGATCGCTGCGGTAGAGTCGACTGTTAGTCGACTGCTCTGCGCACGGCGATGAAAAGCCCGCGCTGCGCGCGATAGTCGACTAACAGTCGACTCTACCCAGCCGACGATCACCCAGCCGACGATCACCCCGTCAGGTCCACCCAGAAAATACGCGCGCGCTTCACATGTGCGGTGGGATAAGGGCGCATGCTGCCCCCGGAGATCGACGATGTCCGCCACGCCGCAGTCCGCTTCTGTCCTCGTCCGCGCCTCCCGCCATCCCCTCGTCACCGTGCTGTCGCTGTTGCTGGTGGTGCTCGGCCTGGTCATCGGCGGTCTCGGTGCATGGCTGCTCAGCCTTGGGGGTTCGGCGTACTACGCCATCGCAGGATTCGGCCTGCTGGCCAGCGGCATCCTGCTGTTCGGCAACCGTCGCAGCGGCGCGCTGCTGTACGCGCTGGTGTTCGTCGGCACACTGCTGTGGACCTGGTGGGAGTCGGGCAGCGACTACTGGCGTTGGGTGCCGCGCCTGGGCCTGGTTACGGCGCTGGGCATCGTGGTGGCGCTGCTGGCACCGACCCTGCGCGAACCGGTGTCAAAGCGCCTTTCCCGTAGTGTGGCTGGCCTGCTGATGCTGGTGTTCGTCGCCGCGTTCGGCCTGGCGTTCGCGCCGCATGGCGAAGTGGACGGGCACCAGCCGTTCCCGGAAGGGGCGGTCAGTGCCGGCCTGGCCCCGACGCGTGATACCACCGGCCTCCAGCCCGCCGACCAGCCTGCCGACGGTGACTGGCCTGCCTGGGGCCGCAGCAATGCTGCCACCCGCTATTCCCCCCTGCAGCAGATCACGCCGGCCAACGTTGCCACGCTGCAGCTGGCCTGGCAGTTCCGTACCGGCGACCTGCCGAAGAAGCGCTGGGGCGCGGAATCCACGCCGCTGAAGATCGGCGACCGCCTGTACCTGTGTACCGCGCGCAACCGCTTGATCGCACTCGACGCCAGCAGCGGCAAGGAACTGTGGCGGTTCGATCCGAAGGTCAAGGACGCTTCGATTCCCTATACAGCTGCCTGCCGTGGCGTGAGCTACTACGAACAACCCAGCGCGCCGACCATCGCCGATGCGGTGCTGGCCGATGTCGCCGCCGACCTGGCCCTGCCCGAGCCGCCGCCCACGGTCACCCGCAGCGCCGCGCCGGGCAGCCGTCCGGCCTGCTGGGCGCGCATCATTGAAGGCACGCTGGATGGCCGCATCATCGCAGTGGATGCGGACAGCGGCCGCCCGTGCGCCAACTTCGGCAACAACGGCCAGATCGATATCACCCTGGGCATGGGCGAGGTGCCGCCGGGCTATGTGTCGATCACCTCGCCACCGGCGATCGTGCGCGGCGTGATCGTCACCGGCCACCAGGTGCTGGACGGCCAGCGCCGCGATGCACCGTCGGGGGTGATCCAGGCTTACGACGCGGTCACCGGCAAGCTGCGCTGGGCGTGGGACATGGACCAGCCCGAGCGCAACGGCCTGCCGCCACGCGAACAGACCTATACGCGCGGCACGCCCAACATGTGGACCACGGCCACCGGTGATGAGGCGCTGGGCCTGGTCTACCTGCCGCTGGGCAACTCCGCCGGCGATTACTGGAGCGGCTCGCGCACGGAAAACCAGAACCGCTATTCCACCTCGCTGGTGGCGATCGACGTGGCCACCGGCAAACCGGCCTGGCACTTCCAGGCCGTGCGCAAGGATGTATGGGATTACGACCTGGGTTCACAGGCCAGCCTGATCGACTACCCGACCGCGGCGGGCAAGGTGCCGGCCATCCTGCTGCCGACCAAGCAGGGCGACCTCTACATCCTCGACCGCCGCAACGGCCAGCTGCTGAGTGCCGCGGAGGAACGCGAGGTGCCTGTGGGCGGTGTCGAGCCCGAGCAGCGCTCACCTACGCAGTTGTTCTCGCTGTACCACACGCTGCGCCGCGAGCATGACCTGACCGAGCGCGACATGTGGGGGCTGACCCCGATCGACCAGCTGGTCTGCCGCATCCAGTTCCGCAAGGCCTATTACGAAGGCTTCTACACGCCGCCCAGCAGTGACCGCCACTCCATCGAGTACCCGGGTTACAACGGTGGCTCGGACTGGGGTAGCGTCTCCATTGATACGCGCCGTGGCGTGATCGTGGCCAACTACAACGACATGCCCAACTACAACCGGCTGGTGCCGCGTGCCGAAGCCGACCGGTTGGGCTGGCTGCCGCGCGAGAAGGTCCGCGCCGACAAGGGCGGTGGCGAGGGTGCAGGTGATCCGCAGGTGGGCACGCCGTATGGCATCCAGGTCAATGCCGGCTGGCGGCTGCCGTTCACCGGCCTGCTGTGCAAGCAGCCGCCCTACGGCGGCATTCGCGCCATCGACCTGCGTACCGGCAAGCTGCTGTGGGATCGCCCGTTTGGCAGTGCGCGCGGCAATGGTCCATTCGGTATCCGCTCCGGCCTGCCGATTGAAATCGGTACGCCGAACAACGGCGGTTCGGTGATTACCGCCAGTGGCCTGATCTTCATCGCCGCCGCCACCGATGATCTGCTGCGCGCGATTGATCTGAAGACCGGCAAGGAACTGTGGCACGCCAAGCTGCCGGCCGGTGGCCAGGCCAACCCGATGGTGTACGAACAGGGCGGCCGCCAGTACGTGGTGATCATGGCCGGTGGCCACCATTTCATGGAGACCCCGAAGGGCGATTACGTGATGGCGTTTGCGCTGCCCAGATAGAGCCGACAGGGTATAACCGGCTGGATAGAGCCGACCGGGTAGAGCCGACCGGGTAGAGTCGACTGTTAGTCGACTGCTCTTCTCTCCCACGCTGGAAAGCCCGCGCTTCGCGCGATAGTCGACTAACAGTCGACTCTACCCAGGCGACTCCACCTTCCCGGACGCTGTATCGAGAGGATCCCTGATCCTGGCGTTGGCAGGGAACCGATGCCGGAAATCCATGCGAGCGAGCATTCTCAAGCTCATGCCCAGCCCCCAACTGCTTGCCGGCCGGCGATCCATCGTCGGCAACGTCTACGCCATCACCATGGTGTGCCGGAACCGCCATCGCGTCTTCGATTGCCCTGCCAATGCCGATCTTGCCATGCAGCTCCTCGGATCGATGGACCGGGAAGGCCTGACTGCGTCGCTTGCCTGGGTCATCATGCCGGATCATATCCACTGGCTGGCTCAACTACGTGGCCATTCGCTGGGCTACTGCGTGCAGCGCTTCAAGGCGCGCAGCAGTTTTCTGATCAACCGGCGGCGAGGGAACCAGGGTGCAATCTGGCAGGCGGGTTATCACGATCATGCGATCCGCAGTGACGCGTCGCTGCACAGACACGCTTGCTACATTCTGTCAAATCCCGTTCGAGCCGGTCTTGCCGCGCAGATCGGTGACCATCCGTACGGGTGGTGTCGCTGGCCGCTGAGCGAGCTGGAGTCGGTCCACGAGGATGAATTCTGATACGGCCAACTCTACCTCGTCGGTTTACTGAAGGGTTCGCGCGATTCCACGCGACTGCGCGCTTCTACGGCCGACTGGGCCGAACCGACTGGGTAGAGTCGACTGTCAGTCGACTGCTCTTCTCGCCCACGCTGGAAAGCCCGCGCTTCGCGCGATAGTCGACTAACAGTCGACTCTACCTCGTCGGTTTACTGGCGGGTTCGCTCGATTCCAGACGACTGCGTGCTTCTGCAGTCGACTGCACTTCTCGCGCGCGCTGGAAAGCCCGCGCTTCGCGCGATAGTCGACTGGACAGTCGACTCTACCTCGTCGGTCTGCTGATGGGTTACACCGTCACCACCACCTTGCCGATCTGTTCGTTCGATTCCAGATAACGATGCGCGTCCTGGATCTGCGCGAACGGAAACACCCTGGCGATCTTCGGTGCCAGCAAGCCCTTGTCCAGGCCATCGACGATGAAGGCCTTGGCACGGGCCAGCACGGCATCGTCGGAGACGATTTCCGAGTACAGGTAGCCTTTCAGCGTCAGCGACTTGCCCAGAACGTTGAACAGCGGGAACGGGGTCGGTTCGCTGCTCAGCGCGCCGTACTCCAGCAGGATGCCACCGCGCGCCATCGCTTCGGTCAACGCGTTGAACTGCGGGCCGCCGATCGGATCGAACACCACGCGGGCACCGGCGCCGCCGGTGATGCGCGCCACTTCAGCTGCCAGATCCTGTTCCTGGGTGGCGATGACATGGGCGGCACCGGCATCGAGCAGGGCCTGGCGCTTGCCCGGGCCGCGGGTCACCGCGATCGGGGTGGCACCCACGGCATTGGCGATCTGGATCGCAGCCAGGCCGACACTGCTGCTGGCGGCGGTGATGATGACGAAATCGCCGGCCGCCAGATGCGCCTGCTCCAGCAGTGCGCCCCAGGCAGTCACGTACTGCATCCACACCGCGGCGGCCGTTTCGAAGTCCAGTGCCTGTGGGTGCTTCACCACCAGCCGCGCCGGTACATTGGCCAGTTCGCCATAGGTGCCCCAGCGCGCGATGTCCAGCGGCGGCACCACACTGACGGCATCGCCAATGGCGAACCCGTTCACGTCATTGCCGAGCGCTTCGACCACACCGGCTGCTTCATAGCCCAGCCGGCTGGGGAACTGCGCTTCCTGCAGGTAGGCGCCGTTGCGGAACATCACCTCGGCGCGGTTCAGGCCGATCGCCTTTACCCGGATCTGGATTTCGTCGGCGGCGGGGGCGGGAACGTCGATGTCGTCGATGCGCAGTACATCGGCGTTGCCATATTCGTGGATGCGGACAACCTGGCTCATGGGGGAACTCCGGGGAAGGACCGGCGATCAGGCCGGCGGGGAAGTGGCCGCTACTATGCACGTGGTCACTATCCAGAATAATGGGTAATCTGGCGTTTCATTGAAAAACAATTGTTTGCAATGGACCTGATCGCTCCCCTGCGGACCTTCGCGAAAGTCGCCGAGGTCGGCTCCTTCGCCGCTGCCGCCGAGGCCCTGAACCTGTCGCCGCAGCTGGTCGGCAAGCATATCCAGGCGCTGGAGCAGCACCTGGGCGTGCGCCTGCTCAACCGCACCACGCGCAAGCAGAGCCTGACCGACTTCGGCCAGGCCTATCTGGCGCGTGCGCAGGTGATCCTGGAGGAAGTGGAGGGCGCCGAGCAATTGGCAGAAGTGGCGCGTGGGCGGCCGATGGGACGCCTGCGCATCAGCGCACCGGTCACCTTCGGCGTGCACGCACTGGGCCCGGCGGTGGTGGCCTACATGCAGCAGTACCCGGACGTGCAGGTCGATCTGAACCTGTCCAACAGCCTGGTGGACATCGTTGAAGACGGGTACGACCTGGTGTTCCGTACCGGTGACCTGGCCGACAGCGGGCTGGTGGCGCGACGGCTGGGGCCGTATCCGCTGGTCCTGTGTGCGTCGCCAAGCTATCTGGCTTCGCGCCCGGCCATCACCCATCCCAATGACCTGAGCCGGCACGAGTGCCTGGGCTTCGCGCATTCGATCATCCGCACACGCTGGAGTTTCCGCGATGCCGATGGCAGCGTGCTGACCGTGCCCGTGTCCAGCCGTTTCATGGTCAACCAGGCCGAGCCGTTGTTGACCGCCGCGGTGGGTGGGTTGGGGCTGATCCTGCAGCCGCACGAGATGCTGGCCGCCGCACTCGCGCGTGGTGAACTGGTGGAAGTGCTGCCGGCGTTCGTGCCAGTGTCGACCTGGATCAATCTGCTGTACCCGCGTGATCGCCAGCTGACGCCCAAGCTGCGCAGCTTCCTGGATTTCTGCGTGGCACGTTTCAACGAGCAGACGATGGCGCGGCGATAGCGCGGCATCGGTTAGCATTCCTGCCACTGTCTGCGAAGGATCGCCCTGTGATGTCTCTTCCGCTGCCGGAGCTTACCGTTGGCTTCCTGCTGCTGGCGGCGTTGTCCGGCGGCAGCGAGATCGTGGAGCAAACCCCTGCGCAGGCGCTGGCCGAGTGGGAGCTGCAGGGACGTGCTGACGGCCTGGCGCGACCGGACACCCGCTGCCAGGATTTCCTGCAGGCGATGGGGCGGAAGCCTGCAGGCCTGGAATACGTAGGCTGCAGCCAGGACGACACGTCCTACATCAAACCGATGCAAGCCCACTACCGTGTTGCAGGTGCCCGTGCCGAGCAGGTCGAAGCGTATCTGCACACGACATTCGGCATGCCGATGCTGCGTTACACCTGCTGTGGCTGGAGCAATGGCGGGCCCTACAGCTGGCGCGAAGGTGCAGACACGGTGAGGTACCAGATCGGGATGGGCATTGAATCGCTGCCGCATCAGCGGAGCGAGTGGAAGCGCATCGAAGCATTCGACGTAACGGTTGAGGTGCTGCGGCAGAGTCCCTAGCGTGGATGCGGTAGGTGGATCCTTGGTCCAGGATGCGTGCAGCTGCTTCTCTGCACTGAGCTGGCGTATTCGGTTCTGATGGGCACGCCGGATCGACGTTACCCGGTCGGTGCCGGCACCCGTACCATCTTCGTCATCAGATGCTCCACCACGCCTGCAGGATCGGCAGTACGACCGACATGCGTGCTCGACATCTGCACAACCGAGCTGCGCTTGGCGGTGAGGAAATGGAAGCGCGCGCGTGCCGGCAGCTGCGCAATCGGCCCGGCCGTGGCGTCACCGCGGCAGATCGCCACGATCGCATCCAGCCACGGCTGCAATGCCTCCTGGTCCAGCGCCGGCGCGAATGCGCGCAGGCGTGCCGGATCGATCTCGATGGCTGCTTCCAAGTGCCGTGCACCGGGACAGGACACGATCACCCCGACATTGATGAACTCTTCGCGTTCCACCCGCGGTACCACGCGGATGACCGCATAGTCATACGTGTGCAGCGTGGGCACGGATGGCCTCCTGCACGAATACCGCACGCACTTTCAGGCGGTGCTTGAGATAGTCGATGTAGCCCTGCCGATAGGTCTGCGGGCTGTCGAACGCCGGCTCGCCCACCAGCCAGCTGTCCGGCACCAGGCCGACGATGCGCTCGATCTCGGCATCGGTCAGGCGTGCAGCCAGCTCGGCATCGACCTCGGCGATGCGGTTGGCGAACGACAGCAGCACATGGTCGCGGATCAGCACGAAGGGCTTTTCGCAGGCATCGCCGGCGTTGGCCCAGTCGTGATGGAAGTACATCGCCGCACCGTGGTCGATCAGGTACAGCTTGCGGTGCCAGACCATCAGGTTGGGATTGCGCGTGGTGCGATCGACATTGCTGGTGAACGCATCGAACCAGACGATGCGCGAGGCAAGGTCGGCATCCACCGGCATCGCTGCCGGGTCATAGTTGATCGCGCCGGGCAGATAGTCCAGGCCCAGGTTCAGGCCCTCGCTGGCGCGGATCAGCTCCTGGATCTCCGGGTCCGGTTCGGTGCGGGCGAACTCGCGGTCCAGCTCCACGAACAGGATTTCTGGAATCGGCAGACCCAGCGTGCGCGCCATTTCGCCGGCGATCAGCTCGGCGATCAGCGCCTTCGGGCCCTGGCCGGCGCCACGGAACTTGAGCACGGCCATGCCATCGTCGTCGGTCTCGACCACGGCGGGCAGGGAGCCACCTTCCCGTAACGGGGTGATGTAGCGGAGGGCCTGTACGGTGCGCATGGACGCATTCTAGCGTGCTGCCGGGACGGGAGCGCCGGGCAACGCCGCGGCGGCTCCCTGCCATCTGCCCTCAGTGCGACAACGCGCTGCGCTGCTGTTCCTGCACCTGGGTGCGGGTCTGTTCCTGCGAGGCCTGCTCGGCCTGTCGCTGGTTGACCACGGCAAGCGTATCCAGGCTGTCCTGCACCGGGCGTTGCGCGGCCTCGGCGGTGGGCGATGACGCGCGCAGCGAGGCCGGATCGTCCAGCGGCCCCTTCACCACGAAGATGTTCTGCGCGGCGCCTGCACCATCGGTCTGGCGGCTGAGCACCACATGGTCGACCCGTTCCAGCCCGTTTTCGCGGGCCAGCACCAGCAGGCTGGCGCTCAAGCGTTCGCTGGAGGCATCGAAACTGCGTCCATTGGCAGCATCCAGCTCCGCTACCTTGCCGCGGATCTGCTCGTGCAGCGAACGGTCGCGACCATCCATGAGCGGCATCTGCACGCCAGCGCCCGCTGCCGCATGCTGTGCGGTGATGGGCACATGGACGTGTGTGCCCTCGGTGTGGTCGAAGTAGTGCAGCGTCGACGGCGAGGTGCTGGTATCGAAGTAGGGCTGGCGTAGGGGCGAGCCCTCGCCGAGGTTGAGCCCGTTCTGCTCCAGCAGGCGCTCGTCCAGCCCCAGCTTCTTCATGTTCACTTCCATCCGGCTCACACCGTCGGGCGCCGGATTCGCGGCCTCGTATCCGCTGACCAGTTCGATCGCCTGGACGCCGTAGAAATTCTGGTAGTCCGAATTCCCATGATGGCCCAGGCCGGTGCTGACGCCCTGATCGTAATAGTGCTTGGCCATTCCCTCGATGTTGGCTGCGGTGGGGGAGATGGTCAGGTCCGCATTGAGGGTCAGCTCCGGGTGCGGTGCATAGGTGATCGGCGGCCCGGGTCGCGACTGTATGACGTCTGTTGAGCGGGGGCTGGCTTCATACAGGTCGCGCAGGGTAGCGTCCGGGTCGTTGGCGCGTACCTGGCTGACCAGCGCATTCCAGCCTGCGATGTTCGAAGAGGCCTCATCGCGGCGGTTGGCCGCGAGCAGGGTGCCGATCGCCTCGGTGTAATCATGGCTCGTGGTACGGCCTGCGATCTGCTCCACGTCGGCATCGAACTGCACGTAGGCACGCTCGACATCTGCATCGTTGAAGCCGTGCTGGATCTCGTGTCCGAGCACAAAGGCAACCTCGGCCGCGTCGAACCTGTCCGGCGCCGCAGGGGTCGACAGGCTGCTGGCGGGCAGGTTTATGGATTTCGTGCCCGTCTCGTAGGTGCCCCCGGCATTGCTTGCAGCGGGAAGCAGTTCGAAGCGTTCCAGGTAGCCTGCCGCGATGGCTGCGTCCACCTGCTTTGCTAGTACAGGCGAACCCGCGATGACGCTGCGCAGGTTGTCGACCTGGTCGCTGGTGACGTCGGTCTTGCCGGCGAATTCGCCCAGCAGGCGTTCCGTTTCTGCGGAAAGGGTCGTCATTGATGGCTCCCCTTACTGCACGGTGACAAGACGCACGCAGGCATGCGTGGCGTCGCCGAGGGCGTGGGGGTTCTCGGGCATCGTGTCGACCTTGATGCTCAGCTGCGGTCGATCGAAGCGGTCGTAGATCACCCGGCCGTGTTCGCCGCGCACCGTCTCGCGCTTGAAGCCGGCGGCATCCAGTGCCGAGGCGAAGTGGTTGAAGTCGACCTGGCAGATCGCCGCAGCCGACGCCTTGCGGTCGCTGCTGGTATCGATGAAGTTCAGGTCCAATCGCGTGCCGGCTGCACCATCCTGCTTCACTTCCAGGCCATAGCCCCATTCCGGCGTCAGCGTGCCGCCATAGCCGAAGTGGCCGGGCCCGAAGGTCTGCGCCGGTGCCTGCATTGCGGCGGACAGGCGTTCGGCGGTCAGTTCGCGCGTGGACGTCGTTGCCTTGATCAGGTCCAGAAGGCGCGACAACAGTTGCTCGGCATTGAGCGGGGAGGGCGAAGTGGTCTCGGATACGGATGGGGCCATGGTGTCGGTTCCTTGAGAAGTCGGCATGCGGTCGGCGGCATGTGCGCAGGCGCTGAGCGTGGTCACCGTCAGTGCGAGCGTCCACGGTCGTATGAATGCGTACCGGGGCATGAGCGTTCCTTGCAGATGAAGGCTGACCCTAGGGGGCGCTGGGTGAAGCAGAGGTTAAGCGCAAGCGAGGCCCCCGATACGATACAAAAGGTGAACGGGTGCGCATTCTTCACTTGACCCTGCCGCGCGCGATGTCAGCATCAGGTCCGTGGAGCTTCAACCTCGCGTGTGACCTTCAACAGGAGGCCGTCATGCAACAACTGCGCAGCTGTCACGCTTTATCCCGCATGCAATGCAACGCGTGGTGTTGATCCTGGTCTGATACGGCCACTCTGCCGGCACGGATGGCCGCCACCCGCAGTACCTGCCACCGTTCACCCGACGCGGATCCGGCATTCTCGTGCCGGCCCTGCAACACACACATATGCACGCCAGATTGCTCTCTGCGTCGCCGACGGCGGTCGCAGCGCGGAGGCTGGCGTGTCCATGATGATCCTGCAGGCTTTGGAGGTGCACTGATGAGCGACCAATACGAAAGAATGCTGCCGGCCCTGGACGACGCCAAGGTCGAAGAAATGATCGGCAAGCTGGTGCTTGTCGGGGTAACCCGCTACGGCGGCGACGGCCAGGTGCAGGGGCTGGAGCAGTACGCAGGAACGGTACTGCGCATCAGCGCCGATGAAGGCGTGGTGCTGGCCGATGAGAATGATGGCCACGAGCGTTACCTGCCGCCGATGCTCGACCAGTACCTGCCGGCCCAGCCGGGCGAGTACCGGATGAGCAACAGTGGCATGATCGTGATCGACCCGGATTATCTGGCCACTTGGGACCTGCACGCCCAACAGTAGCGCCGGGCCCTGCCCGGCAGGTGCTGCCCCACCAGCGGCAGCGCTTTTGCCCCATCCGGCCACTAGCCCTTCCGGCCCATTCACGACAACCCCTGCGGTGCTAGATTCGGGCCCTTGCCCGTTTCCGGGCTCCCATTCACACCCCAGGGGATAAGGATGCTCATCCGTCGTACCTCTCTGGCGGCGGCCGTTGCCGTTGCCACCTTCGGCCTGCTGGCCACTGGCCCGGCGCTTGCCGATTACGCAAAGCCGCCGGAACGCCTGCTCAAGGTGCTGAAGGCGCCGCCGCCGCCGGCGCCGAACGTGGCCCCGGGCGGCCAGCGCCTGTTGCTGACCACCGCGCAGACCTACCCGTCGATCAGCCGCGTTGCCCAGCCGTACCTGAAGCTGGCCGGCGTGCGCCTGGAGCCGAAGAACCGCAGCCGCCATGACACCCCCGGTGGCTACGGCATTCCGGCCTGCGTGGCTGACTTCACCCTGGTCGATATCGGCAGCGGCAAGGAGACCAAGGTCAACCTGCCGCAGGGCTGCGCCACCGGCGCGCTGTGGTCGGCCGATGGTAGCCACTTCGCGTTCCAGAATGCGGTCGATACCAGCGTGCAGCTGTGGGTGGGCGATGCCGCCACCGGGCAGGTGAAGCAGATCCCGAACGTGCAGCTGAACCCGATCTTTGGCAACACCGTGCAGTGGCTGGGTGGCAGCCAGAACCTGCTGGTGAAGCTGGTGCCGGCCAACCAGGGCCCGGCGCCGTCCAATGGCGGTGTGCCGACCGGCCCGGATGCGCAGGAGTCGCTGGGCAGCAGCGGCGAGAGCAGCACCTATGAGGCGCGCGATACGCTGACCAGCGTGCATGACGAGAAGCTGTTCGCCTACTACGGTGCCTCGCAGTTGGCCGTGGTCGACACCGCCGCCGGCAGCGTGCGTCCGGTCGGGCAGCCGGCGCTGTTCAACGACGTCAGCGCCGCGCCCGATGGCGTGCATGTGCTGACCGAGTCGATCAAGGCACCGTACTCGCATGCGGTGACCTACCAGCGCTTCGCCAACGACGTGGCCGTGCTGGATATCGCCAGCGGCAAGTCCACGCCGATCGCCAGCCTGCCGCTGGCCGACCGCGTGCCGGTGCACGGCGTGCCGGAAGGCCCGCGTGGTTTCGACTGGCGTGCCACCGATCCGGCCACCTTGGTCTATGCCGAAGCGCTGGACAAGGGCGACTGGAAAGTCAACGTGCCGCATCGCGATCGCGTGCTGATGCTGAAGGCACCTTTCAACGGCAAACCGACCGAGATCACCCGCACCACGCAGCGCTTCGAAGGTTTTGCGTGGACCGCCGATCCGGCCGTGGCGTTCCAGTACGAGAACGACGAGAACCGCCACTGGATGCAGACCCGCGTCGTCGATGTGGATCAGCCGAAGAAGGAAGGGCGCCTGCTGTGGGACATGTCCAGCGACGAGCTGTACGCCAACCCCGGCAATCTGGTGTTCACCCGCCTGCCGAATGGCGCCCAGGTCGTGCGCCGTGAGGGCAACCATGTGTTCCTCAGCGGCCGTGGCGCGTCGCCGCAGGGCGATCGTCCGTTCCTGGACCGCCTTGACCTGGGCACGCTGAAGAGCGAGCGCCTGTTCCGCAGCAGTGCCGACGCCTACGAACAGTTCCTCGGTTTCAGCAGCACGCCGGGGCGCTACCTGACCTGGCACCAGTCGGTGATCGATCCGCCGAACGCCTTCATCCGCCAGCAGGGTGAGGCGGTGGCCGACGCGAAGGCCGGCGAGGCGCAGTTCGCGTCCACCGCCACCGCGCTGACCAAGCTGGTCGACCCGACCCCGGAAGTGCGCCAGATCAAGAAGCAGCTGGTGACCTACAAGCGGGCCGATGGCGTGGACCTGTCGTTCACCCTGTACACGCCGCCGGGCTACAAGGAAGGCCAGCGTGTGCCGGCGATCCTGTACGCCTACCCGGCCGACTTCGCCAACGCCGCACAGGCGGGCCAGGTATCGGGTTCGCAGCAGACCTTCACCCGCCTGCAGCCGTACCGCCTGATGCTGCTGGCCGGCTACGCGATCATCGACAACGCCTCGTTCCCGATCGTGGGCGACCCGAAGAACGCCTACGACACCTACCTGGAGCAGCTGGAAGCCGATGCCAAGGCTGCGGTGGACAAGGCCGTGGACATGGGCGTGGTCGACCGCAACCGCATCGGCGTGACCGGCCACAGCCACGGTGGCCTGATGACCGCCAACCTGATCGCCCACACCAACCTGTTCAAGGCCGGCGTGGCGACCAGTGGCTCGTACAACAAGACCTTCACCCCGTTCGGCTTCCAGAACGAACGCCGATCGGTCTGGCAGGCGCAGGACGTATACCTGAAGGCCTCGCCGTTCTTCTATGCCGACAAGATCAAGCTGCCGCTGCTGCTGGTCCACGGCGAAGACGATGCGAATCCGGGCACCGAGCCGTTCCAGTCGCGCAAGCTGTACCAGGCGATCCGCGGCAACGGCGGCACCACCCGTCTGGTGATGCTGCCGAACGAGCCGCACTGGTACACCGCGCTGGAGTCCAACGAGCAGCTGGTGGCGGAAATGCTGAACTGGTTCGACACCTACGTGAAGAACGCCAAGTAAGGGAACAGGAAGGCCACCTCCGGGTGGCCTTCCTGCATCCTGCTGTAGCGCCGAACCGACGTTCGGCGATCCGTCCGCCTGTAAACAGTTGCAAGTGCCCTGCAATCAACTGTGGAGACTCGGTAACGACGTGTTACCGGCACATTCGCATGCCATGCAAATGGTCTAGGCTGAAGCTGTAAGTCCGTTCCGGGTCGGTGCAATGAAAGCCATCCTTCTTGCTGCAACGTTGTCGTTGTTCCTGGTCTCAACTGCGGGCGCCCAGTCGCTGCCCGCCGAACTGGCGCAGCTGGGGATCATCGCCGGCATGCCTTACGTCAAGGCCAAGCGCCTGCTGGATGCGGCCGGTTGGCAGGTGAAGCCGGTGGAGGGCGCGCCGGAGTCGCTGGAAGGCTTTCCGGAAGTCGGATGCCAGAAGGGTGGGAAGCAGTGTGCGACGACTTTCGAGAAGGGCGGACAGCAGGTCGCGGTGCGGCTGGGCACTACCCTGGCAGGGCAGCCGTTCGTGCAGGGCGCTGATTGAGCGCCTGCTGCGCTCACGCCAGCGGCAGGCGGTCCTGCGCGTGCGCCAACCGGTCGTGCAGTTCGCGCACGTGCTCGGCCTTCGCATGGATGCGCGTGGTATCACCGAAACTTCGCAGATAGGCGCAGGCGGCAAAGCCAGCGCTCTTCTTCTCGTATTCGGCAATCCAGGCCAGGCGGTCCGGGTTGTTGGCCTGTTCGGCTGACCACGCGGCCACCGGTGGGCGGATGCGGTACTTCAGGCCGACGCGCCACGGCTTCGGTGTCAGTCGCGCACGGAAGCAATGCTGCAGCCGGCACATGCGCGCGTAGAGGGCGTCGGTGCCCAGTGCCTTGAAGAAGGCCTGCAGCTGCTCGTCCTCGGGGGAGAACGTGGCATGCATGGCCAGCACGCGTAGTCCGGCCGGCGTGCGGTACGCGCGCAGATGCCAGTCCGGATGCTGTTCGCTGAAGGTCGCGACCCGCTGCAGCGCTACACCTTCGGCGCCACCGGCCGCGGCCAGGCGCCGCTTGCGCTGCATCAGCATCGCCGTGTTGACCAGCAACACCGCCGCCACCCCCAGTACCAGTCCCACCAGCCAGTGCCAGAGCAGGGTGCCGATGATGGCGCCGGCGAACAGCAGCACTGCCGCGATGATTGCAGGCAGCACGCAACCTGCCGGCGGCTGCGCATGGTCGATGTCGGCGAACAGCACGTCAGGGGTATTGAGGCAGAGCGCACCGTAGCTGTTGCGGGTGATGATGACGTCACCGTCGCGCTGCACGATCTGCTCGCGGATCGGAACGCCTTCCACGCCGTAGTTGCTGCGCACTTCGCGACGCGGCAGCACCTGCCCGGCAAGAATGGCATTGAGTGCTTCGTTGGCACGGCGGTCGGCGTGACCCTGGGCTTGGGCTGGGCCTTCGTCGGACCAGCCAAAGCGGCGCACCACCACCGGCCGGCCACGGAAACGGGCCTGCAGGCGGGCTTCGGCCCAGTACGCGGGAACGATCATCATCGTGCGGTGCTCCATCTTCCATGGCAGGTGCCGAAGCGAGTCTGGCACAGCGCCGGGGCGCCCGCATCCGCCTGCTGCAGTGGGCCGGGCGGAGTGATAGATTGCGCGCTTCGCATGCACTCCACCAAGGACGGAGCGATGTTCATTAACCTGCGCGGCCTGTTAGCCCTGGCCTGTGCCGGGGCGATGGGCGCGGCCACCGCAGCGGTACCGGCAGGGCCGCAGATCCTCACCGAGGATGCCAGTCGTTTCTATGCACTCTATGACAGCGCTGGCGGCAAGCCGAGCGTTGCGCAGCTGCGTGGATACATGGCGGAGGGTTCGGCCGGCCTGGCCGAGTTGGCCAAGGCACGCCGGGTCACTCCGGAGCGGATTGCCGAGTCCATCGCCAGCCAGCCGGAGCTGTATGCGCAGGGGCGGAACTGCCTGGCCGAGCTGCCGGCGGTCAAGCAACGGCTGGTACAGGTGTTCGCCAACCTGCAGGCGATCTACCCGCAGACCCGGTTCCCGCCAGTGACCATCGTGGTGGGCCGCGGCCGTCCTGTAGGGCTGACGTCGAAGAGCGGGGTGATCATCGGCCTGGAAGCGTTGTGCGCGGCCGACTTCATGCATCCCAATGTGCAGGACCGCTTCGTGCACGTGATCGCACACGAATACGTGCACATCCAGCAGACCGGCCTGACCGACTTCGAGCCGGGTGACCCGCAGGCGACGGTGCTGCGTGTTTCGCTGGGGGAGGGCATCGCCGAGTTCATCGCCGAGTTGATTTCCGGCAACGTGGGCAACGGGCGCCACGCGGCTTGGACCCGTGGCCGCGAAGTACATATCGAAAGCGCGTTCGCGCTGGATCTGGACAGCACCGATCTGTCGCCATGGCTGTACAACTACAAGCCGGGCTCGCAGGAGCCTTACGACCTGGGGTACTGGGTGGGTTATCGCATCGCCAAGGCCTATTACCTGCAGGCCAAGGACAAGCGTGACGCGGTGCGAGCGCTGATACAGCAGGACAACCCGAAAGCGATCCTGGCCGCCAGCGGCTGGACGCCGGGCATGTGGATGCCGGCAAAGGTCACGGGTGTGGCGGCGCGTACGGCTGCACGCTGAGCGCAGCACAGGGCGCTAGACTGCTGAAGTTGATTTCAGGAGTACCCGCATGCGTGGACCTGTTGAGCTTGCCGCCGTGGCTGTCGTGACGCTGGGCCTTGCGTTGGTTTCTCCGCTGGGTGCCGCAGAAACTGTCGCAGTCAATCCACTGCTGCTGACGCCTGTCGAGCAGTTGCGCCCCGACGAGGTTCGTTTCATGCAGCAGCGCTTGGCCGACTGGCCGCAGCTGCAGCACTATCGCGACGCCAACGCACGGTTGCCTGCCGCAGTACCCGGGCAGCCACGCGTAGTGTTCTTCGGCGATTCCATCACCGAAGGCTGGGGCAAGGATGGCAGCGCTGGATTCTTCCCCGGCAAGGGGTGGCTCAATCGTGGCATCAGCGGCCAGACTACGGCACAGATGCTGGTGCGGTTTTCCCAGGACGCGCTGGCGCTCAAGCCGCAGGTGGTGGTGATCCTGGCCGGCACCAACGACATCGCCGGCAATACCGGCCCATCCACGCAGGGGATGATCGAAGACAACCTGCACGCGATGATGGAGCTGGCCCGTGCACATGGCATCGCCGTGGTGCTGGCCTCCGTGCTGCCGGTGAGTGAGTACCCGTGGATGCCGGGCATCACGCCTGCGCCGAAGGTGCGCGCATTGAATAAGGCGTTGAAGCGCTATGCCGAGGCGAAGCAGCTGGTCTATCTGGACTACTACACGCCGATGGCCAATGCGGCTGGTGGCCTCGATCCGCAGCTGGCCGAGGACGGCGTGCATCCCACCGCGAAGGGCTATGCGGTGATGGCGCCGTTGGCCGAAGCGGCGGTCAAGCGCGCGCTGCAGCAGAAGTAGCTCCCGCGGGCAGACTCGCCAGCAGCCACTCGCAGAAACTGATCACCAGCGGATCGGCCGCGCTGTCCTGGTGCACCAGCCAGCTCCAGCGCGGGCCGCGCACGCGCGCCTCATCCAGCGGTAGCAGCAGGCCTTGATCGCAGGCGCGAGCCGCCAACAACTCGCTGACCAGGGCGATGCCCAGCCCTTGGCAGGCTGCATCCAGCAGCTGCCCGGGCTCGGAGAAGTTCATGCCTTCGCGGCGCTGGCCAACATCGGCGCCCCCCTGTACCTGCCACTGGCTCCAATCCATTTCGCGCTCGCCATGCAGGGTCAGGCGTTCATGCACGGGCGTGGCCAGCAGGTCGGGATGGCAGGCCGGAAAGAGGCGATCCTGCAGCAGCACGCGATGCTGGCACTGGGCCTGTGAGTCCAGGTCGTCGCGTACCGCCACGTCCAGCGTCTGCGTGGTCATGTCCGGCGCGTCCTCGCTGGTCAGCAGCCACAGGTCGGCGTCGGGATGCAGGCGATGGAACCCGGCCAGGCGTGGCACCAGCCAATGGCGCGCAAAGGCCGGGCTGGTGTTGACGATCAGTTGATTCGGCTTGCGGTACTGATCGAGCCGGCGGATGCCACTGGCCAGCTGCCGCAGCAGGGACTGGGTGGTTTCCAGCAGGTCGATGCCGGCGTCGGTGAGGGTGACGCTGCGGCCCTGCCGGAAGAACAACGGCTGCTGCAGCGAGGCTTCCAGGCCCCGGATCTGCTGGCTGATGGCCGACTGGGTCAGATGCAGTTCCTCGGCTGCCCTGTGGAAACTACCCAGGCGGGCGGCGGCCTCGAAACCACGCAACGCGTTCAGCGGTGGCCAATGCTTGAGCATTTCAGGTAAGTAAAACTGTTCAATTGATGGCTGAAGCTATCGTTTGTTGTTATGGATGGGCAAGCGCAGCATAGCTTCCATCCCACACCGGCCCTGGAGCCCGTCATGAGCAGCCGTCGTCACTTCCTCACCCAGCTGGCGGGCGCCGCCGGTCTTGGCGGCCTGGCCGCCCTCGGTCTGGCGGGGTTGCCGGCTCGCGTGGCTGCGGCGGGGCCGGGCGCGGGTATCTGGCGGATGCCCGACGAGCATGGCCCCCAGGAGCGCGTCTTCCTGGCCTTTGCTGCGCAACCGCGGGTCTGGGGTGCGCAGGCCGACGCGGTGAACACCGCTGTGGCCCGCCTGGCCCGCACCATCGCCCGCTACCAGCCGGTCAGCGTGCTGTGCCGCCCGGCGCAGCGGAAGCTGGCGCAGGATCGCTGCGGCCGCGACAACATCGAGTTCCTCGAGGTGCCGCTGGATGACATCTGGGTGCGCGACTACGGCGGTTGTTTCGTCACCGATGGCAAGGGCGGGCTGGGCCTGGTTGATTTCAACTTCAACGGCTGGGGTGGCAAGCAGAGCGCACGCAACGATGGCGCGGTGGCGCCGTGGCTGGCGCAGGTGACCGGTGCCACGCTGCTGGAAAGCGATCTGGTGGGCGAGGGTGGTGGCATCGAAGTCGACGGTCATGGCACCGCCATCCTCACCGAGAGCTGCTGGGTGAACCGCAACCGCAATCCCGACTGGTCGCGCGCGGATATCGAGGCCGAGCTGAAGCATCACCTTGGCCTGCGCAAGGTGATCTGGCTGCCCGGTATTGCCGGCGAGGACATCACCGATGCGCACGTGGATTTCTACGCACGCTTCGTGCGCCCCGGCGTAGTGATCGCCAACCTGGACAATGATCCGGAGTCCTACGATCACGACCTGACCCGCGAACATCTACAGATCCTGCGCGAGGCCACCGATGCCGATGGTCGTCGCCTGCAGGTGCACACGTTGCCGCCACCGCTGGACGGGCGCGACAACGTGCATACCCGCGACAACGACGACCTGGCGATGGGCTACGTCAACTACCTGCCGATCAATGGTGCGGTGGTCGCGCCGCAGTTTGGCGACGACGCTGCCGATGGCTACTGCCGTGAACTGCTGGAGGATCTGTACCCCAGCCGGGAGATCGAGCCGGTGGACATCGACGCGATTGCGGGCGGCGGAGGTGGCATCCATTGCGTGACAAAGAACATGCCGAAGGTCGGGTGACGCGCTTCAGGCGTGGTCCTGCTTCAACGCGGCATCGGCCGCCAGCAACGCCTCGGCGGCCGCGCTGAGTGGCGGCGAGGGCGGGGCGACCACGCCGATCGCTTCCATCATCTTTGGCATGCCCAGGAACTGGCGTGAGCGGCGGTCGTAGATGCCGGTGACCAGCAGCGCGCGCGTGGCGATCTTCTGCTCAGCGCCGATCAGTACGCGCTGCTCCATGATGCCGCGCGAACCGACCCAGCCCACCAGGCGCGTTTCCAGGGTGAAGCGCTGGAACGGCTTCAGCTCGCGACGGAACTGGATGGTGCCTGCGCCGACGATCGGTGCCCACTTCTCGCGCAGCGCCACCCGGCCCAGGCCCATGCGCAGGATCAGGTCCAGCCGGCCCAGGTCGAAGATGTTCCAGTAGCGGCCGTTGGTCATGTGCAGGTTGCTGTCCAGATCGTTGGGCAGCACCCGGAACTGCAGGCGAGACACCCCGAACGGGGCCTCCAGCTTGGGCCGGAACAGGCTGCACAGCAGCAGGTGGAGCAGGCGGAACCAGAGATTCATGGCTATGACGACTGTTATAGAACGGCCGGTACGCTAATCTATGACGACTGTCTTAGCAAGGCGATCACCGTGAGCCCACGACCCTCTGATGCCCCGCAACGGGTGATTGATGCCGCAGCACAGATGCTGGCGCGGGTAGGCCTCAATGCCACCAGCATCCGTGAGGTGACCAAGCTGGCCGAGGCGCCGCTGGGCTCCACCTACCACCACTTCCCGGGCGGCAAGCAGGAACTGCTGGCGCGCGCCACCTACATGGCCGGCGACAAGGTGGAGGCGCTTCTCGTCGAGCTGTTGAAGGGCGGGGCCGTGCTGGGCCTGCGGCAGTTCCTGGCAATGTGGCGCGAGCGCCTGCTGCGCTCCGGGTTCCGCGCGGGCTGTCCGGTCCTGGCCGCGGCAGTGGAAGAGCCGGTGGAAGCCGTGCCCAGCCAGCCACGTGTTGCCGCTGCCGAAGTGTTCGCGCGCTGGCAGGGGCATCTCGCCGCAGCCTTCATTGCCGACGGCCACGATCCTGCGGCGGCGGATGGACTGGCCAGCCTGGTGATCGCCAGCGTGGAAGGCGCCGTGGCGATGTGCCGCGCACTGCAGGACATCGCCCCGTTCGACCAGGTCGCAGCGCAGTTGCTGAAGGCGACCGCGCCGCCCTGATCCGGCTATTCGTGTGCGGGAGACGCGCGGCAGGTCATCTGAAGATCACCAGGTAACCCCAGCCGAGCACGATGGGCAGGAAGGCTGCGACGGCCGACGCGCCCAACCAACGAAGGTAGCTGCGGGAGGCGGGCGCTCCCTGCCGCTTGAGGGCCCAGGCATTCGCCGGGAGCACCAGCAACGCCTGCACCGCAAAGGTGACCACGGCGGCAAGCCAGGCCACCAGGACGCCGAGGCAGCCATCGCTGAAGCAGCGGCTACCAAACCACGAACCCCAAGCGGCGAGGCCAATCATTGGAACGAACATCACGAGCGCGGTGGCGCGGGTGAACTGGGAGGCCTGCATGCCGTGGCGCATAGTTCTTCTGGTGGAAAATCATAATCCAGCCGCCGGCGCGCGGGTACAAGGCCGGCGCCAGTCCGGCCCGTGGCAGATGGACCCACGGCCCCATCGCGCTAGAATCCGTCCACCACCGCCTACGCGTGCCCGGCAAGGATGTCCGCATGCAGTATCAGGTTTCTGAGGTCCCTGGCCGCGATGCCTCCCGTCTACGGGTGGCGGCATGAAGAACTCGCGCCATTTTTCAATCAGTGCATTGAAGCTGCCCAGGAGCCGTGGCGGTGAAGTCGTGCGTGCGCGGCGGCACCTGCAGCAACGTGGCTGGCCCCGTCTGCAGATGGCCTTGATCGTTGCGTTGACTGGAGCCGCCGGGTTCCTTGCCTCGCATCTGCTGCGACTGGCTGGCGTCGACGCAATGCTGTTGCGCTACCCGATGGCGGTACTGCTGGCCTACGGCGTGTTCCTGCTGCTGATGTGGATCTGGATCCGTTGGCGCTGGGACGACGTGCTGGATGGCCTGTCGTCGGAGGTGGGTGGAGGCAGCCCATCGGCACACGGCGGCGTCGCCGAATCACCGTGGAGCAGCGTCGGTGGCCGTTCTGGAGGTGGCGGCGCGTCAGCTTCGTGGAATGAGTCGGCGCAGGCCGGCGGCGGCGATGCCGGTGAGCTGCCGTTGACCGGCCTGGCCGAAGACGAAGCGGGCCTGCCGTTGCTGGTGATCCTCGGCATCGTCGCGCTGGTGGCGACCGTCCTGCTGGCGAGCATGTGGGTGGTGTGGTCGGCGCCGGTGCTGATGGCCGAATTGCTGGTGGACGCGGCCATTGCCAGTGGCCTGTACCGGCGCATGCAGGGCATGCAGGAGCAGGGATGGTGGCGGGTATGCGTGACGCACACGATCTGGCCGCTGCTCGGCCTGCTGCTGTTCTTTGCTGTTGTTGGATGGCTCGCACAGGAACTGGCACCCGGCGCAGTCAGTCTGGCCCAGGCGTTCCGGGCGCTGTAGCGGCGCAAGTGGATGGCCGAGCTCGGCTTTTCGTTCCTGACCTACCCTGCGCTATGATCCGCGCCAAGGCCAAGGCATGTGGCCGGCTGTCAACCACCACGAATGAGGAAGAGCGCATGGATGTCGCTGCACGCAGGAACAGGACGTTGTTTCGTTGGATCATGGTGACGCTGCTGGCAGTACTGATGCCGTTTGCAGCACTGGCTGAGCCCGCAGCCGGGCAGGCCGCTACCGCCGAAGCCGCTACCGCCGCGGAGGAGGCCCGATGCCGCGCCTGCAGCTATGAGCGTATCGGGCACAAGGTCGATATCGGGCTGGTTGCACTGGTGTCGCTGCTGGTGGTGGGCCTGCTGATCGCGGCGTCGCGGGAATGGGGCACCACGTCGCAGCGCTGGACCTGCCGCACGCTGTCCCTGTTGCTGGTGGGTGTCGGTGCGGCGTTGCTGTGGTGGGCTGGCAGCGTCGTCTACCTGGGCTACAACCCGTGGCAGGAAATGGGCGCCCCCGTCGATGGCTCGCTCACCTCGACACTGCTCACTACCTCACCGAAGTGGCTGGCGGCGCTGGTGTTGATTGGTTTCGCGCCCTCCATCTGGAAGCGCAGCGAACGCCTGCCGGCCTGGCGTATCGGCTGACCCTGGAATGACGGCGCCGGATCACATCCGGCGCCGCCTGAGGCGATCAGTCAAAGCGCCAGCGCACGCCGGCATAGACGCCACGGCCTTCGCCTGGCGTCGAGCGCGCGACATCCTTGCCGGCGTCGTCGTAGCCCGGCGTGACCGTGGCCGCGTAGTGGCGGTTGCCGATGTTGCGCATCTCCGCCCACGCCTGCCAGCGGCCACCGGGTGCGTCGTAGCCGATGCGGCTGCCGAAGATCACATGGCTGTCGGCCCAGTAGCTGTTGGCGTAGTCCACTGCGATACGCGAGGCGTATTCGGTGTTCAGTGCAGCATAGAGGCCCGAGGCGTGATCGAAGCGCAGCTCGGCCTGGTAGCTGTGGCGCGGCAGGCCCGGCAGGCGGTTGCTGCCGAAGCGCGCGTCGTGGCGGTAACGGAAATCACTGAAGGTGTACGCCTGGCGCAAGGACAGGCGCCCCGGCGCGGCCTGCCACAGCGTGCTGTCCAATCCGGCTTCGATGCCACGGTGCACGGTGGGGCTGGCGTTGTTCTCTGCGATGAACAGGTTCGGTACCGGTTGCAGCTCCACGCTCAGCAGCTCGTGGTTGACGTGCGCGTAGTAGCCGGTCAGTTCCCAGCGCCCCAGCACAGCGTCGCCGCGCGCACCCAGTTCCAGCGTGGTGGCGGTCTGGTTCTGCATCGGTACCGGCGCGCGCTGGCGGCCGGTGGAGGGGCCATTGCCCGGCCCGAAGTACTGGTTCGAGCCCCAGATCATCGACCACGGATGCGGTGCTTCCACCGAGCGGCTGAGGTTGCCGAACCACTGCGTCTGCGCGCTGTGCTGCCAGGTGAAGCCCAGCCGCGGCGCGTAGTCCCAGTCATGATCGCGCAGTCGACCGCCGCTGTTTGGCCAGGTCACCTGCACGTCGCGGCGGGTGTTGATCAGCGCCAGCCCGGTCTGCATGCGCAGGCGGTCGTTGAAGGTGAGGATATTGCTGACGTGCAGCGTGCTGTCGGTGCCGTGGTGGCGGAAATCACGCGTGCGCGTGCCGGCGGCATAGCCGTTGCTGGCAAAGCGCAGCGACTCGCGCACGTCGGCGTCCAGGTCGTGGGTGACGCGCAGGCCGACCATGGTTTCACTGTCCAGCCCGAACAGCCGGTGGCGGTGGCGATAGTCCAGCGTGGCGTTGAGGTTGGCGTAGTCCAGTTGCTGGCGGTACAGGCTCTCGTTCAAGTCCATCGGGTACGTGTGATAGACCAGGCCGGCCTGCAATGAGGAGTCCTCATCGATCTGCAGCGTGGTGACATTGCCCACCCAGGCGCTGCCGGGTTGCGGGCGGCGCGCATCGATGGCCAGGTTGGCTGGATTGGCCGCATGCGGATCGTTGCGGATCTGGTCGCGGGTCAGGCGCCCGGGCGTTTCGTGGTTGGTTTCGCGATAGCGCACGAAGAAGCGCGTCTGCAGGTCGGGCGTGATCTGCCAGCCGATGTTCGCCATCGCACCTTTACCGTCGCCACGCGCATGGCGCTGGTAGCCGTGGAATTCGGTATCGGTGTAGGCCAGGAAGTAATCGACGTCGCCGCTGACACCGCCCCAGCTGAGACCGCGCTTCTGGTAGCCACGGCTGCCGGCCTCGTAACGCAATTGCACGCCAGCCGAATCACGGCCGTTGCGGCTGACGTAATCGATGGCACCGCCGAGTGCCAGCGCGCCACGTTCGAAACCATTGGCCCCGCGCAGCACCTCCACGCGCGACAGCCACAGCGGTTCCAGCAGTTCGTAGGGCGTGCCGCCCGGTCCGGTCAGCGGCAGGCCGTCGATCGCCACGGCGATGCCCGAGGCATGCGCGCCCGGCCCGCGATTGATGCCCGAGCCACGGATCGAGATCTTGGTGCCCTCGTTGCCCGGCGACTGCGCGCTGATACCCGGTTGGTAGGCCAGTACATCGGCACTGCTGGACAGTCGACTGTCGGCCTTGGCCACGTCGATGACGTTGCTGGCGCCAGGCACGCGGTTCAGCGCCTCGCGCGCCTGGGCACTGGCATCGGCGGCAGCGGTGACCCGTACGGCATCAAGGGTGGTGGCCTGCGGTGCGGCGACGGCAGTGGAAGCCAGGCCGAGGGAAACTGCCAGGAACAGCAGGGACGGGGTGGGGCGGTGAGACGGGAGCGACATGCGGGAATGCTGTAAACCACGAAAGTGGCGCGCAAGTTAACAGGTCGCGGACGGTACGTCACCCATCACCGACGTATGGGGGCGGGTGCGCCTGTAGAGCCGAGATCCTATGTTCGCGGTCAAGCCTGCTGGAAGCAGGCTTGACCCACTTTCAGCATGGCTGGGTCAAAGTCCCGACCGCTTTTGAAGACCCCCCAGGCGATCCTGGCCAGCTTTCTGGCCAGGATGTTAAAGCTGGCGGTACTGCTGTGGCCACGTTCGCGGATGGCCGTATAAAGGGCTTTGCCGCCTTTGGATCGGGTCAGGCCCATGGCCGCCA
>NZ_JAWIRW010000017.1:0-69438 GCF_036319985.1 Stenotrophomonas sp. SMYL89
GGATATGCAGGACACGCCGTAAACCCGTCCATGGGGGCTCGATGGCGCCATCCATGGCGCCAACGGTCCTGCATATCCACCCCACCCCGCCGCTGACAGGTTCCTGCTGCTGTTGGTGGGTGCCGACCGTTGGTCGGCACGGGATCGGATCCCTGCTTCTGCTCTGGTAGGTGTCGACCTTGGTCGACACGATGTGTGCGGAAAAATTCTTTGCCCATGAAAAAGCCCGCCGGATATCGGCGGGCTTTTTCGTTTGCAACCTTGGCGTGGCGATCAGGTCCAGCCGAACAGCTCGAACAGCTTCAGGATCAGGTACGCACAGCCGCCTGCCGCCGGGATGGTCAGGATCCAGGCCCAGACGATGCGTTCGATCACGCCGAACTTCAGCGAGCGCGGGTTCTTGGCGAAGCCGACGCCCATGATCGCGGTGGAGATGCTGTGCGTGGTCGAGACCGGCATGCCGAAGTGGGCGGCCAGGGTCAGGATGGTGGCCGAGCTGGTCTCCGCGGCGAAGCCGTGGATCGGGTGCAGCTTGACCATCTTGTGGCCCAGGGTCTTGATGATCTTCCAGCCGCCCGAGGCGGTACCGGCGGCCATCACCACCGCACAGGTCAGCACGATCCACATCGCGATGCCGTCACCGGCATGCGCGTCCGGGTGCATGAAGGCAAGCCAGGACGGCAGGTCGTTCAATGCGCCGGTGGCTTCGGCACCGATCAGGGTCATGGCGATGATGCCCATGGTCTTCTGCGCGTCGTTGTGACCGTGGGCGAAGCCCATGTAGGCCGCCGAGGCGATCTGGGCCTTGCCGAAGAACGCATTGACGATGCGCGGACGGGCCAGGCGACCGATGGCGCCACCGATCTTGGCCAGGCCGGCGATCAGGCCCCACAGCAGCACCATCACCACGATGCCGAGCAGGAAACCGGCGATCGGCGAGGTGATCATCGGCACGAACACCTTCCACAGCAGGCCCTTGTTCTGGGCCCAGCTGCCCAGACGCTCGGACCAGATCAGCGCGTCCCAGTTGTTATGGGCCGCGGCCAGGCCGGCGCCGCAGAGGCCACCGATCAGCGCGTGCGAGGACGAGGACGGCAGGCCCTTCCACCAGGTGATCAGATTCCAGATGATGCCGCCGAGCAGCGCGCACAGGATCACCTGCGGGGTGACATCGACGACGTTGGTGTTGAGCAGGCCGGAGGCGATCGTCAATGCGACGGCCGTACCGGTCAGCGCACCGATCAGGTTCATGAAGGCGGCCAGCATCACCGCCCAGCCGGGCGAGAGCACCTTGGTCGCCACCACGGTGGCAATGGAGTTGGCGGTGTCGTGGAAGCCGTTGATGAACTCGAAGACGAGCGCGGCCAGGATCACCACCAGGACAAGGGTCAACATGCGGCGGCGTCCGTCAGCTGTTCTTCAACACGATCTGGTACGCCACCACGCCGGCCTCGCGGCAACGGTCGATGGCCTTTTCCAGGATCTCGAAGAATTCCTTCAGCAGGAACATCTGCAGGTTGTCCAGGCGACCGGAATAGATGTCGCGGTACAGCTCGAGCATCAGGCGGTCGGCCTCGTTCTCCAGCGAGCGCAGCTTCTCGTTCAGCGCGGTCATCCGGTCCAGGTTCATGTGGCGCAGGTCGGCCACCATCTCCACCACCACGCCGGCAGCCTGTTCCAGCATCGCCGCGCGCGGCGCGAAGTCGATGTGTTCCAGGTGGGTCGTGGCCAGCGAATAGCGATCGGCGAACTTCTCGATCTGCTTCGGAATCTTGTACAGGGCCGAACCCAGCGCTTCGATGTCTTCGCGCTCGATCGGGGTCATGAAGCTGTCCACCAGCGCCTGGCTGATCTTGTCCGAGGCCGCGCGTTCGCGCAGGCGGGCCAGCTTGAAAGCGTCCAGCGCGGGCTGGCGGTCGGCCTCGCGCAGCATGGAATGCAGCGCCTTGGCGGCGTCGGACGCCGCGACGGCGGCCTCATCGAGCAGGGTGTAGAACTGTTTGCCGGAACCGAAAATGGTCTGCAGAGAGAACATTGAGAAACCTGTCAGCCGTCGCGGGAAGGACGGCACCAGACGGAATTATGACGGCTAGATGACCATCTCGGGTATCCCCGCCCCCTTTCAAGGGCGTTGAACCCCCAACCTGAACAGGCGGTTGCCACCCTGCCACGCCCCTTTGCTAAGATGCCAGCGCGCCTTCGGGCGCACCTTATGGACGACGACCCTTATCCCCCAGCGCCGCGCCGGACCCCATTCCTGAGCGCCTGCCGCCATCGCAAGCACCCGCCCTCCCTGCCACCAACCGGGGACGACGCCCGTGTTTGAAATGATCCTGATTGTCTTCGCGCTTGTTCTGTTGAACGGCTTCTTCGCCATGTCCGAGATGTCGGTCATGACCTCGCGCAAGAGCCGCCTGAAGCAGATGGCCGCCACCTCCAAGCGCGCCGCCAAGGCGCTGGAGCTGTCGGAGAAGCCGGAGAGCTTCCTGTCCACCGTGCAGATCGGCATCACCGTGATCGGCGTGCTGACCGGCTACCTCGGTGGTGAAGCACTGGGCGAGGCCTTCGCCGGCTGGATCCAGGGCCTGATGCCGGGCTTCGCCTACGCCGGCAACATCGGCACGGCGCTGGCGGTCAGCCTGATCACCTTCATCACGCTGATCTTCGGCGAACTGGTACCCAAGCGCCTGGCACTGACCCGTTCGGAGGCCATTGCCGGCCTGGTGGCGATGCCGATGAGCTGGCTGGCCAAGCTGGCCCTGCCCTTCGTCTGGCTGCTGTCCAAGACCACCCAGCTGGTCCTGCGACTGTTCGGCCTGGGCAAGGATGAAGTCGCCTCGGTGACCGAAGAAGAGATCCGCATGCTGGTGGCCGAGAGCCACGAGGCGGGCGTGATCGATGCCCACGAGCGCGACATGATGAACCGCGTCATGCGCCTGGGCGACCGCACCGCCGACAGCCTGATGACCCCGCGCAACCGCATTGCGTGGCTGGATACCCAGGCCGGGCTGGAACGCAACCTGGAAATCATGGCCGAGCACGAGTTCTCGCGGTACCCGGTGTACCGCGACAACGACATGGACGTGGTCGGCGTGCTGGAGCTGAAATCGCTGGCCACGCGCATGGCGCGCGGCGACAACGCGCTGTTCCAGACCCTGCGCGAGCCCCTGTACGTCTCCGAATCGACCCATGCGATGAAGCTGCTGGAAATCTTCCGCGAGGAACAGCAGTCGATGGCACTGGTGGTGGACGAGTACGGCGAGATCCAGGGCCTGGTGACCATCAGCGACCTGATGGGCGCGGTGGTCGGCCGCCTGCAGGCGGTGGAGAACGCCGACGAGGATGCGCTGGTGGTGACCCGCGAGGACGGCTCGCTGCTGGTCGACGGCTCGCTGCCGATCGAAGACGTGCGTGAACTGATCGGCAGCAACGACCTGCCCGATGCCGAGGATGGCGACTACTACACGCTGGCCGGCATGTGCATCCACTACTTCGGCCGCATTCCGCACGCGGGCGAGTACTTCGACTGGGCCGGCTGGCGCTTCGAGGTGGTCGACCTGGATGGTGCGCGGGTGGATAAGCTGCTGCTGCGCACGCTGTCCGACGAGCAGGCCGATGAGCTCACCGCCTGAGGCCGGCCAGGGTCCGGGCATCGAGCGCCCGGCCTACCGCAACGAGGGCATCCGCACCCTGCTGGAGATGTTCGCCTCCGGTGATCCGGCCGAACACATGCCGCTTGGCCAGATCCTGTGCAACCTGCAGCAGAGCGCGTTCGGCGTATTCCTGTTCGTAGCGATCCTGCCCTCGTTCATTCCGATTCCGGGCATGGGCGGCGCGGTCAGCGGTCCACTGGTGGTCCTGATCGGGCTGCAGATGCTGTGCTGCCTGCGCCGCCCCTGGTTGCCCGGTTTCATTGCCCGGCGCGGGCCGAAGCGCGGCACCATGCACCGCTTCCTCGACCGTATCGATCGCCCGCTGCGGCGCCTGGACAAGATGCTGAAGCCGCGACTGCCCCAGCTGCTGACACCGCTGCCGGCGCATGCCTTCACCGGCCTGCTGCTGGTGCTGCTGGGCATCCTGCTGTCGCTGCCGATTCCCTTCACCAACTTCCTGTTCGGCTTCCAGTTGCTGCTGTTCTCGCTGGCGCTGCTGGAACGCGATGGTGCGCTGATGCTGTTCAACTGGATCGCGGCGCTGGCGGCGATCGCCTTCTTCGGCTTCAGTTCGGGGCAGCTGGTGGGTTATACCGTCGATCTGTTCCAGCGCTGGTTCTGAAAGCCGGAATTCACCGGGCACACCCCATCCACGCATGGCGTGGATCTACCGGGGGGATGCGGGTATCTGGATTCAGTAGATCCACACCATGCGTGGATGGGGCGTGCCCTCAGCGCAGATCAATGAAACCGTTGTCGGCCAACGCCGCCGGCTCGTCCTGCACCGCCGACAGCACGAAGGTCAGCGCCTTGCCCAGCAGCGTGCCCGGACCATCCCAGTATTCAGCACTGTCGGCGCGCACATGGATCAGGCGCAGGTTGGGGTCATCCTTGCCACCGGGGAAGAACAGCTTCATCGCCGGTGACCACAGCTCCTCGATCTTCGCGCGATCGTCGACCACGCGCGCGCGCCCCGCCACCGACACGTAGGTGTTCTTCGATGGAGAGGCGTAGGCCACGTTGACCCGCGGATCGAGCGCGATCTCGGCCACCTTCGGGCTGTCGCCGGTGATCACGAACCAAAGGTCACCGTCGAAGGCGACCTGCTGGGTGGCCAGCGGCCGGCTGTAGAGTCGCCCGTCGACGCCGGTGGTGGTGAACATCGCCACCTCCACGTCCTTGATCAGTTCGGCCAGCTGGGCAATGTGTTCGGCGCGGGTCTCGGCCATGGTGGGGACTCCAGAAGTAGGAGGCCCCATCAGACGCGGTTCGGCCGCAACAGGCCGTGACGCAATTGTTCAGCCCGCGTGGCGGGCATGCCAGGCGTGCATCGCCAGTTCGAACGAACGCAGGCGAGCGCGGTGGTCGTACAGATTGGCGGTGAGCATCAGTTCGTCGGGCTTGTGCCGTTCGACGAAGGCGGCGATGCCCTCGGCCACCTGCTGCGGATCACCCAGTACGGTGCAGGCCAATGCCCGCTCCACGCCCAGCTTTTCATGCGGTTCCCAGAAGGACTCGATGTCGTCGATCGGTGCCGGAATCTTGCCAGGACGGCCGCGGCGAAGGTTGACGAAACTCTGCTGCTGGCTGGTGAACAAACGCCGCGATTCGGCTTCGCTGTCGCTGGCGACAACGTTCAAGGCCAGCATCGCGTGCGGCTGTTTCAGCGTGGCCGAGGGGCGGAACTCGCGGCGGTACACCGCCAGCGCTTCGTCCATCACGTCGGGCGCGAAGTGCGAGGCGAACGCGTACGGCAGGCCCATCGAGGCGGCCATGCGCGCGCCGAACAGGCTCGAACCGAGGATCCAGGTCGGCACCCGCAGCCCCCCACCCGGAACCGCCTGCACTGCCTGCCCGGGCTCTACCGGTTCGAAGTAGTGCAGCAGTTCGCGAACGTCCTGCGGGAACTGATCGGCGCTGTCGAAGTAGCGGCGCAGTGCACGCGCGGTCGGCTGATCGGTGCCGGGTGCGCGACCCAGGCCGAGGTCGATGCGGTCCGGATACAGCGAGGCCAGCGTGCCGAACTGCTCGGCCACCTGCAGCGGCGCATGGTTGGGCAGCATGATGCCGCCGGCACCGACGCGGATGCGCTTCGTGCCCCCGGCCACATGGCCGATCAGCACGGCGGTGGCCGCACTGGCGATGCCGGGCATGTTGTGGTGTTCGGCCAGCCAGTAGCGGCGATAGCCCAGTGCATCGGCGTGCTGGGCCAGTTCCAGCATGTTGGCGAAGGCGGCGGTGGTGTCACTGCCCTCGCAGACCGGGGCCAGGTCAAGGATCGACAACGGGATCATCAGGCGGTTTTCCGTCACAGGATTCCCCATGCATGGGGTCGGCCGTGCGCAACGGCCAGTGACGGTGGCGGGATGCTGATTCCCGTGTGGCCGGTTCATCGCCCGCCGGATCGTGTAGAGCCGAGCCCGTGCTCGGCTGCCATTCGTCGACCAACAGCAGCCGAGCATGGGCTCGGCTCTACGGAAGCACGGTCAGAACGCGCTCGGGCGCGGCTCCGGCAGCGGCTGATCGACCATCGGCTTCAATTCTGCATCCAGCGCCACGCGCTCATCGAACACGAAGCAACGCCCCTCGTAGCCTTCGCCGCCCACTGCCTCGAAGTAACCGAGGATGCCGCCGTCGAGCTGCAGCACATTGTCCATGCCGTCGTTGACCATCCACAGCGCGGCCTTCTCGCAGCGGATGCCACCGGTGCAGAAACTGACCACGGTGCTGTCCTTCAGCGCCTCGCGGTGCGGCGCCAGCGCCCCGGGCAGGTCGGTGAACTTGTGGATGGGCAGCACCAGCGCGTCCTTGAAGGTGCCGTACTCCACCTCCTGCAGATTGCGCGTGTCGAGCATCACCACCGGCTTGCCGGCGTCGTCATGCCCCTGGCGCAGCCACCGCTGCACCGTGGCCGGATCGACCGCCGGCGCACGCGGATAGTCCAGCGGCTGGCCATCATCGCGGCGGAAGCTGATGATCTCGTCCTTCACCTTGGCCTTCAGCCGCGCGAACGGCTGGTGCTCGCTCAGGCTGGTCTTGACCCGCATGTCGGCGAAACGCGCATCGGCATGCAGCGCCGCATAGAAGCCCTCGATGGCCTGCGGCGCGCCGGCCAGGAACAGGTTCAACCCCTCGCCCGCCACCAGGATCGTGCCGCGCAGCTCCGCCGCCTCGGCACGCGCCAGCAGCTGGTCGCACAGGGCCTGGGGGGCGTCGATGACGGCGAAATGGTAGGCAGCGGTATTGGCGATCATCCCGCCATTTTAGCGCCAGACAGCCAAAGGGTCAGATTTTCACGTTCATCCACGCATGGCGTGGATCTGCTGTGTCGACCAAGGTCGACACCTACCAACAGCCGCGGGGAACTGTCAGAGGCGTGGGGGGGGGGGGGGGGGGGGGGGGGGGGGGGGGGGGGGGGGGGGGGGGGGGGCGCCGCGGCGGGCGGGGGGGGGGGGCGGCGCGGCGCGCGCCGCGCCGCCCCCCCCCCCCCACGCCATCCCACGGAAACCAGCTTTTGACGTTGCGGTTGCGTCTGCGGGTGCCGGGTGCAACCCGGCCGAAACCCCTTACCCCCGCAACAGCACGAACGGCAGCAGCACCAGCGCCGCTGCACCCACCATCCCCAGCAGCACCAGCACCACATAGACCGGCCGTCGCCGGAACAGGCTGCCGAAGGTCTCGGCGGTGCCATCACGCAATGCCTGCTCACGCTCAGCGCGGATACGAGGACCGCGCTCGGCCTGGTACTCGGCCATCAGCGCCTTCGCGCGCGGATGATCAGCGTCCTCGCGCAGCCACAGGCCGCCATTGGAAATGCCCCACGGGCTGGGTTCGGTGCGATACCAGGCGATGCCGTGCTGGTCGAGCAGCGTGCAGACATCGGCATATTCGTCGTCACCGACATTGCGCAGATTGAGCAGGAGTTTTGCCATGTACCCATGATACCCGGCGCCGATGCGCTACCCTTGCCGCCCTCGCCCTGCGCCCTTCCGGAGACGCCTGATGCGCCGCCTGCTGCTTCCCCTGCTGCTGTCCCTCGCCGCCGCTGGCTGCACGACCGAACCGTCCGGCCCGCCGCCCGGGGGCACTCTGACCACCTTCGAGCGCATCGATACTGTGCCCGGCACCGGCGCCGAAGCCGTCTCCGGCAGCAAGGTGACCGTGCACTACACCGGCTGGATCTACGACAACCGCACCGAAACCAAGCACGGCAAGACCTTCGACAGCTCGGTCAGCCGTGGCGAACCGTTCACGTTCGCGCTGGGCGCAGGTCAGGTCATCCGCGGCTGGGATGAGGGCGTGGCCGGCATGAAGGTAGGCGGCAAGCGCACCCTGATGATCCCGCCGGACTACGGCTACGGCGACCGCCGCGTCGGCCCGATCCCGGCCGGCTCGTCGCTGGTGTTCGACGTCGAGCTGCTCGATGTCAAACCGTAATACCGCACTGCCCCAGCGGGTCGCCGTCATCGGCGGCGGCCCGGCCGGCCTGTTCGCCGCCGAGCGCCTGCGCACCGCTGGGCTGGAGGTCGACCTGTACGAGGCCAAGGGGTCACCCGGCCGCAAGTTCCTGATCGCCGGCAAGGGCGGGCTCAACCTCACCCATTCCGATCCGCGGCCGTTGTTCGACAGCCGCTACCGCGAGCAGGCCGCCGTGGTCGGCAGCTGGCTGGATGGCTTCGACGCGCAGGCATTGCGCGACTGGGCCGCCGGCTTCGGCGTGGAGACCTACGTGGGCAGCTCTGGCCGGGTGTTCCCGGTCGACCGCAAGGCAGCGCCGCTGCTGCGCGGCTGGGTGCGCCGGTTGAAGGATCAGGGTGTGCGCCTGCATGCCAACCACCGTTGGATCGGCTGGAGCGACGACGGCGCCCTGCGCTTTGCCACCGAGGCGGGGGAAATCGATGTGCACCCCGATGCCACGGTACTGGCGATGGGCGGCGGCAGTTGGCCGCAGCTGGGCAGCGACGGCGCCTGGGTTGCGCCACTGCAGGCGTGTGGCGTGGACATCGCGCCACTGCAGTCAGCCAACTGCGGCTTCGACGTGGACTGGACCCCGTTCTTCGCCCAGCGCAATGCCGGTGCACCGTTGAAGCCGGTAGTTGCACACTGGATCGACCTGGCCGGACAGCCACAGTCGCTGCAGGGCGAATGCGTGGTCAGCGAGTACGGCATCGAAGGCAGCCTGGTCTATGCGCTGGCAGCGGACCTGCGCGAGACCATCAACCGCGATGGCCACGCCATGCTGTGGCTGGACCTGGTGCCCGGCCGCGACGAAGCGCGCCTGCTGGCCGACCTGTCGCGTCCGCGCAAGGGCCGCAGCTTCGGCGAACACCTGCGCCGCCAGGCGGGCCTGGATGCGGTGAAGGCCGCACTGGTGTTCGAGAGTCTTGGCAAGGAGGCCGGCAACGATCTACCGGCCGTGGCTGCCACGCTCAAGCACCTGCCGCTGCGCCTGCTGCGGCCAAGGCCGATGGCCGAAGTGATCAGCACCGCCGGTGGCGTGCGCCTGGATGCGATGGATGACGGCCTGATGCTGCGGGCAGTGCCCGGCGTGTTCTGCGCCGGCGAGATGCTGGACTGGGAAGCCCCCACCGGCGGCTACCTGTTGACCGCGTGCTACGCCAGTGGCCTGCGTGCTGCTGAAGGCGTGATCGGGTGGCTGGCGGAGCGGTGACGCCTGCCTTGTAGCGTCGAGCCATGCTCGACTGCGCTACCTGTAGAGCCGAGCCCACGCTCGGCTTGAATCAAAAGCAGCCGAGCGTGGGCTCGGCTCTACAGAACGCAGAAAACGGGCACTCACCACGGCCGGCGCATGCTCACCGACGCCAGCGCCACGCCGCTGGGATGTGGGTAGGCCTTTTCGCTCACGCTGATGAACCCCTGCCGCTGATAGAACGGCACGGCATTGAGCGAGGCCGACAGCACCACCTCACGCTCACGATCGGCCATTGCCAGCAACCGCTGCATCAGCGCCTGGCCGATGCCCTGGCCGCCACGATCGGGATCAACGAACAACGCATCGACTTCATTGGCATCGACATCGAACACGCCAAAGCCGAGCAGACCGCCCTGCTCGTCCTCGGCCACCACGCAGCCACCCTGCGACAACAGCCGCGCGTACTGCGACGGTGGCGGCGAGGCAGACCAGGGCGCAATGACCTCAGGCGGGTAATGACTGCTGCAGGTCTCCCGCACGCACCGCGTGCGCAGCGCCCACAACATGGCCACGTCATCCATGGTGCCGGTCCTGAACTGCATGACATCTCCTTGTGGAGCCGAGGCCATGCTCGGCTGTTCTTCGTTGCAACATCGCGATGCGTGATCGAGAAGCAGCCGAGCATGGGCTCGGCTCTACAACATCACGTCATCGCGACTTGCTGGCGCGCAGCGCCTGGATCTTCGGCGGCGGCTGGAAGGAATCGCTGCGCGCATCGGCCCAGAACGCATGGAACACGGCGTGGTCCGGCACCTTGTGCAGCAGCTCGCCCGGTTCCAGGTAACGGTACAGCGAGGCCAGCGAACGGATCTCCACCGGCGAAACACGGCGCAGGATGTGTTCCGGCCCGAGTTCAGCCGGATCATTCAGGCCCGCGGCACACAACAGTTCCTTCAAGGCATGCAGCGTATGCTCGTGGTAGCTGTACACGCGGGTGGCCTTGTCCGTTGCATCCAGATGCTTCCAGCGCGCCGGGTCCTGGGTGGCGATGCCGGTGGGGCACTTGTCGGTATGGCAGCTCAGCGACTGGATGCAGCCCAGCGCGAACATGAAGCCCCGGCCGGCATTGCACCAGTCGGCGCCCAGCGCGATGGTGCGCGCGATGTCGAACGCACTGGTGATCTTGCCGGCCGCACCGATGCGGATGCGCTCGCGCAGGTCGAGGCCGACCAGGGTGTTGTGTACCAGCAGCAGCGCCTCGTGCATCGGCACGCCGACATGGTCGACGAACTCGGCCGGTGCCGCGCCGGTGCCGCCTTCGGCGCCGTCCACCACGATGAAGTCCGGCAGCAGCCCGGTTTCCTGCATCGCCTTGGCGATGCCGAACCACTCCCACGGGTGGCCGATGGCCAGCTTGAAACCAACCGGCTTGCCACCGGACAGCTCGCGCAGGCGGGCGACGAACTGCAACAGCTCCACCGGCGTGGAGAACGCAGAATGACGCGACGGCGACACACAGTCCACGCCCATCGGCACACCGCGCGTCACCGAAATCTCGGCGGTCACCTTCGGCGCTGGCAGCACGCCGCCATGGCCTGGCTTGGCACCCTGCGACAGCTTGATCTCGATCATCTTGACCTGGTCATGGGTGGCATTGGCAACGAAGCGTTCCTCGCTGAAACCGCCCTTCTCGTCGCGGCAACCGAAGTAGCCCGAGCCGATTTCCCACACCAGGTCACCGCCCATCTCGCGGTGGTAGGGCGAGATCGAGCCTTCGCCGGTGTCGTGGTAGAAACCACCGCGCCGCGCGCCTTCGTTCAGTGCGCGGATCGCATTCGCCGACAGTGAACCGAAGCTCATCGCCGAGATGTTGAACACGCTGGCCGAATAGGGCTTGGCACAGTTCGGACCGATCAGCACGCGGAAGTCATGCTTGGCGATGGCAGTCGGTGCCAGTGAATGGTTGATCCACTCGTAGTCCACCGCATAGGTGCTGCGCAGGGTGCCGAACGGTACCGTGTCCATCTCGTTCTTGGAGCGCTGGTAGATCAGCGCGCGCTGCTGGCGCGAGAACGGCACGTCCTCCAGGTCGCTCTGCACGAAGTACTGGCGGATTTCCGGTCCGATCGATTCGAGCCCGTAGCGGAAATGCGCCAACACCGGATAGTTGCGGCGCAGCGTGCTGCGCTTCTGCAGCAGATCCCAGGTCCCCAATGCCACCATCGCGGCAGTCAGGCCGACGCCCCAATACCAGGCCGGCCATATCGTGGCCAGCCACAGGCATATCGGGAACATCAGGATGGCGAGCAGGTAGACGATATACCGGTGCATGGCTTTCCTCGGTTGCAACTGCTCCCGAGTCTACCGCGCTGCCCGCCGCCCAGGCTTACAGGCGACCGTCAACCACGTTGCGCGGCCAGGCCGATTTCACGTCGTAGACCAGCCCACCCGGTGCAAGCAGGCCCCGGATGGCCGCTTCATCCATGGCCTTGAAGCGGGCATGGGCCACCGCCAGCACCACCGCGTCATAGCCGCCTGGAACCGGCTCGGCCAGCCACTGCACGCCGGCCTCGGCCAGCGCCGCCGGGCCCACCCACGGGTCGCTGACTTCCACCTCGGCACCAGCATCGCGCAGTCGCTGGGCCAGTTCCAGCGCGCGACTGTTGCGCAGGTCCGGGCAGTCCTCCTTGAAGGTCACGCCCAGCACCAGGACACGCGACTGCGCGGGTGCGCGGCCACGCTCGGCCAGCATGGCCAGCACCCGCGCGGCGACGTGCTCGCCGACGCGGTTGTTGACCTGGCGTGCGGTGTGGATCAGGTCCGGGTGGTAGCCCACGCTTTCGGATTTGTGCAGCAGATAATACGGATCCACGCCGATGCAATGCCCCCCCACCAGGCCGGGCCGGAATGGCAGGAAGTTCCACTTGCTGCCCGCCGCATCGAGCACGTCCTGGGTATCGATGCCGAGCCGGTCGAAGATCAGCGCCAGCTCGTTGACCAGCGCGATGTTGACGTCGCGCTGGATGTTCTCGACCACCTTCGCTGCTTCGGCCACGCGCATCGACGGCGCCGGGAAGGTCCCGGCGTCGATGATGCGCTGGTACAGGCCATCAATCACCGCCGCGACCTCGGGCGTCGAGCCGGAGGTGATCTTGCGGATGTCGGCCAGGCGCCGCTGGCGATCGCCAGGGCTGACCCGCTCCGGGCTGTAGCCGCAGTAGAAATCCTCGTTGAAGCGCAGGCCCGAGCCCTGCTCGAGCAGCGGCACGCAGACCTCTTCGGTGGTGCCGGGATACACCGTGGATTCGTAGATCACCAGATCGCCCGTGCGCAGATGGCTGGCGATCAGGCGGCTGGCCGAACGCAATGGCTCCAGGTCGGGCTGCTCGTAGGCGTCGATCGGGGTAGGCACGGTGACGATATAGACGTTGCAGGCATCGAGCAGCGAAGGATCGCTGCCGTACTGCAGATGCGTGCCTTCGGCCAGCTCGTCAGCCTCCATCTCCAGCGTGTGATCGCGGCCACCGCGCAGCTCGGCGATGCGGCCGGCATCGATGTCAAAGCCCAGTGTCGGCCAGTGCCGGCCAAACGCCACCGCCAACGGCAGGCCGACGTAACCCAGGCCGATCACAGCGAAACGCGGCGTCACCGCCGCGGCAACGGGCACGCTCATCGGCACATCCCGTGCACCGGGTGAAACCTGATGCGTGCTGCCATGGCTTCGGCCAACCCACTCATTCGCTGTACCACTCCGGAAAACCCGCACGAGGAAGGCTACAGCCTAACGGCCCCGGTACCCCGCCGCCAAGGCGGGCTCAAGAGCCCAGCGCGACCGCAGCGGGTTCCAGCTCGCCATCGGCACCGGTCCAGGCCTGCAGCAGGCGCTCGAAACCTCCACTACCCAGCAGGAAACCCGGCCACGGCGCGTCAACGATCTGGGTCAGCAGGTCCGCATCGATCCGCCGCGTGCCCATCGACCAGCGCGGGAACGCACGCTGCAGTACCGGCGCGCGGCACAACACCCTCATCTGCGCATGGCTGCGTGCATTGGCGATGCGCTGGAACACCGAATCGATGCCATCTTCGGGGCCTTCCAGATACTGCAGGAAGCGGCTGCCGTCGAACATCAGCACACCGGTGACGCCGGCTACACGATTGAAGGCCGTGGCATCGGCCAGCAGGCGATCAAGATCGGTTGTCCGCAGATCGGCGCGGGCCTCACTGGCATAGGCAATCGCGTGCAGCGACATCGGGTGGCTCCCCCCCTGGGAACGATGGCTGGGACTATGACATGAACAGGGATAACAGTTAAGCACGTCACCGCCGCGACGCGATCCGGTCGTCGCGCTGCAGGTGGGCTACAATCGGCGCCGCGCTGCAGGCCCGGATGGCGAAACTGGTAGACGCATCGGACTTAAAATCCGCCGGGGGCGACCCCATGCCGGTTCGATTCCGGCTCCGGGCACCAACATCGCAGCGCAGGATGGCGTCCGCCCTTCGGGGCATTGCACAAGGAACCCGCACATGAAGCTGTCTGTCCTGATACTCCCCCTGCTGTGCGTGATCAGCCTTCCGGCGCTGGCGCAGTCCTACTCCGACAGCCGCCACAATCGCGACGGAAGCGTGGACATCCGCTACAGCGATGGGTCTTCCAGCCGCATCACGCGCGATCTGTCCAAGCGCGTGATCGCCGAGCACAGTGACGGCAGCCGCTCGCCCACCACCTCTGACCTCAGTGGCCGCAATCGCAGCACCTACAGCGACGGCAGCTAGTCCGACACCAGCACCGACCTGAGCGGCAGGGTCATCACGCAGTACAGCAACGGTGCGCGCTCCACCAGCACACGTGACCTGAGCGGCAGGTGGCGCACCACCGCCAGTGGTGGCATGGCCGCCCGTCATCCAGAACGCGGCGTCGGCAAAAAGCCCTGAGCGATCAGATCGCACGCGAGTAGCGTGGTTGCTCGTGTGCGGCGCGCAGGTAGGGGTCAAAGCACATCGCCAGCAACCGCAGCAGTGGTCGCCCCGGCTCGCTGGCGCGCACGACCCCCTCCCGGTACTCGGCCAGGCCGTCCTGTTGCAGCCGCTGCACCGCACGCAGGTCTTCGGCAAAGTACTGCTGGAAATCCACGCCGTGGCGCTGCCCCAGCACTGCACCATCCACCTCGCCCTGGCACATCAGCTGCTGGATCAGCTCCGCGCGCAGCTGGTCGTCGGCACTCAGCGCGACACCGCGCCAGACCGGCAACTGTCCCTGGTCCACCGCGTCCTCCCACGACGGCAGGTCACGTGGATTCTGGCTGTAGGTGGCACCGATATGGCTGATCGCACTGACGCCCAGGCCGAGCAAATCGGTATCGGCGTGGGTGGTGTAGCCCATGAAGTTGCGATGCAGCTGGCCGGCACGCTGCGCGCGTGAAAGATCCTCCTCCGGCAATGCGAAATGATCCATGCCGATGTACTGGTAGCCGGCCGCGGAGAGCTTCTCCACCGCCAGCCCCAGCAGCGCCAGCTTGTCTTCTGGAGAGGGCAACCGGCTTTCGTCGATCTGCTTCTGCGCGCGGAACAGATGCGGCAGGTGCGCGTAGCCATAGACCGCCAGGCGGTCGGGGCGCAGCGCCAGTACCCCGTCCAGGGTTCGCCCGAATCCCTCCAGGCTCTGCCCGGGCAGGCCGTAGATCAGGTCGACGTTTACCGAACGCATGCCGCTGTCGCGGCACGCACGGAGGATGTCCAGGGTCTGCTGCACGCCCTGCACGCGGTTGATCGATTCCTGCACCAACGGGTCGAAATCCTGCACGCCCAGGCTGGCCCGGTTGAACCCCAGCCGCGCCAGCATCCCCACGTCGCGGGCATCGATGAAGCGCGGATCGAGCTCGATCGAAAAATCGCGCTGCGGCGAATCGCTGAAGTCAAAGCGACGGCGCAGGCCTTCCACCAGCGTGGTCATCGCCTCGGCATCCAGGAAATTCGGCGTACCGCCGCCGAGATGCAGCTGGATGACCTCGCGACCGTCATCGAACTGTGGTGCCAGCAGATCGGCCTCGGCCAGCAGGCGCGAAACATAGCTGTGGCCACGACCGCGATCGCGGGTGATCACCCGGTTGCAGCCACAGTAGAAGCACGGGCTGGAACAGAACGGCACATGCACGTACAGCGACAGCGCGCGTGCCAGCTTGTTGCTGTCGGCAATCGCCTGGCGCAGCGCCGGTGCATCGAAGCCATCGTGGAAGTGCGGCGCGGTCGGATACGAGGTGTAGCGTGGCCCCGGCCGGTCATGCCGGCGCAGAAGGTCGGGGTCGAAGGTCCAAGCCAGGCCACCGGCGGCGGGAGAGAACGTGTCCATGCCACCAGCATCGCGCCGGACGGCCGCTGCCGCCTTGACCCAGATCAATCCTTGGCGGCGATCCCCAGCACCGGCAGCCCGACCTGGGGCCAGCGCAGCATCTGGTAGCGCTTCCAGAAGGTATCGCCGATGCGTGCGGCCACGTCGTTGGCCAGTTCCTGCATCGCCGGGTTGTCGCATTCGGCCGTGGTGATCCGGAACAGCACCAGCCAGCGGTCGAACAGGTCCTTGTCCAGCTCGATGGCCATGTGCTTGGACATCGGCGAGCCCTTGAAGCGGCGGGTACCGCGCAGCATCGCCGACCAGAAGTCGACCAGCTGTGCCAGGTGCTCTGGCCAGTCGTGCACATGCGCCTCGAACACCGGCCCGAGGCGCTCTTCCTCGCGCACGCGCGCGTAGAAGTCGTGGACCAGGCGGGTCACCTCCTGCTCGGTACACAACCCAGGCGAGGCGACGGGGAGAACAGGCGGCGGTGTTGCGTTCATCGGGGTACCCAAAGCGTGCCGGCAGTGTGCCGCAGCGAGGCGGCACCACCGTTGATCCAGATCAATGTCGGCGCAGTCGGCTGCACCTAGGCTGGCACGCCTGCAGGAAGCATGCCCTGCGGATGCTGCGCCAACCTCGGCGGAGTATACGCGCCGCCCACTTTTCGATCCGGGACAGCATGAACAGACCCTCTCCCAGCCGCCGCCAGCAGCTGATCCAGCACTGGGGCGCCATCCTTTGGCCCAGCTTCATCGCCGCGGGCGTGGCCAGCGTGGTGTTCTTCGCCTTCGTCGATCCCCTGCGCCTGCAGGCAATCAGTTTCCCGGACACCTCCATCAGCCGCGAGCTGGGCTATACCGCAGGCTTCTTCATGTTCTGGACGGTGACGGCGCTGTCCAGCGCGGTCACCTGGTACCTGCAACGCCCCATGCCCAGTGACGACGACGACGAGCTGCCACTGGGATGAGCGCGCGCCCTACCTCGAGAACCAGGCCCCGGCACTGGCGCGGCACGCTCAGCACTGCCCTGCTGGCACTGTTCTACGCCCTGCCGTGGCTGCGCTGGGACGGGCGGCAGGCGTTGCTGCTGGACATCAACGCGCGGCGCTTCGACCTGTTCGGCTGGACCCTGTGGCCCAACGACGTCGGCGTGCTGATCGGCCTGCTGGCGGTGCTCGCGGTGGGCCTTGCCCTGCTCACCCACCTCGCCGGGCGCATCTGGTGCGGCCATGCCTGCCCGCAGACACTGTGGCGCCGCACCTTCGACTGGATCGCCGACGGCATGGTCCGCACGCTTCCGGCACGCGTTGCGCGCGCGGCCACGCAGCTGGCCTGGGGGCTGCTCTCACTGTGGACCGGCATTACCTTCGTGGGCCTGTTCAGCCCGATCGCCGAGCTGGTGATCGCAGCGCCGCGTGCCGGCTGGAGCGGCTGGGAGACCTTCTGGGTGCTGTTCTACGCCGCCGCCACCTGGGGCAATGCCGGTTTCCTGCGCGAACAGGTCTGCCGTTCGCTGTGCCCATTCGCACGCATGCAGCCGCTGCTGACCGATCCACACACGCCACGCATGCTGTACGACGCCCGACGCGGCGAGCCGCGCGGGCCGCGCCCGTCGGGGCTGGGCGGCGTACTGGACCGGGGTCGCGGCCTGCTCGACCCGACCACCGCCCAGGACTACGTGTTCCGCGCCGCGCACCCGCTGCTGGCCGGACCGATGCCGACCTTCAACGCCGATCGTCTCGGAGACTGCACCGATTGTGCCGCCTGTGTCAGCGCCTGCCCGATGCAGTTGGACATCCGCCAGGGGCCGCAGGCCGACTGCCTGGCCTGCGGCGCGTGTCTGGAAGCCTGCGCACAGCAACAGCACCGGGCCGGGTTCGGTCCGGGGCTGGTGCGTTACTGCAGTCCGCAGGCGATGGCCGGGCAACAGAAGCGCTGGTGGCGACCCCGGACCCTGGCCCTGCTGTGCTTGATGCTGACGCTGCTTGCATTCGGCGCCTGGCGCTTGTTCTGAATCAACGCGGCCCGTCGGCGTGCGGCGGAACCAGCTGCGCACGTCGGACAATGCCCAACTGCTCGATGATCAGCGCCATTTCGTTGGTGAACTCGGTACGCTCGGTCCCCTGCGGGACGAGCCGGTCCAGCACCTGCTGGTAGGTATCCCAGAACGCCGGACCGCATCCGTGTTTGTGATAGCTGGCTTCCAGTTCGCGGCGTACCCGTTCAGCCAAGCCATGCATGCCGTATTCCATACGACCTCCGTTGGACTTGTTCTGCATCGTTGACGGTCTACCGACTCACTTGCGTGCTACTGAAAGACTCCTGGGCTTCACGTCCGGTTGATCCAAATTAGTCACAGATTTCACGACAGGTCAATTACATGCAGCGACTTTCGCGATTGAAATTATTAATCGTTCACGAAACTACATACGGGACCCCGCCCCTCCCGGATGGGGTGAAGCCGACAACGCGACCCAGGCACCTGGCACGGCAGCCGGTAGGCGTCGACGATCGGTACTGCCAGAACGATCAGTTTTTCCTATTTTGCTAAGTGTACTTAACAGAATGTGCTTAGCGTGCTAAATGCGACAAAAGGCGGCGTCATTCAGATGGATTCGACTTCGGCGGCGGCAGTTGCGGGGAACAGGTTCGGGTAGCGCTGATGCAGGATGTATTGCCGCAGAGCCGGAATCGGGAAGTCTTTCGGCCATTGCGATACTGCGGAACGGCTGATGCCGAAGAAGCGCGCCAGCTCCGCATCGGTCTGGAATCCCAGCCGCGTGCGAACCTGCCGCTTGTTCCAGAATTCGGTCATGGTCTGCCCTTCTGTTAACCAGACTTATTCTTGCGGCAAGGATTCTTCGCATTCCACGCGTTAAGCTGGCTTGCATAGATGAATACTCTCGGCCAACGACTCGCCGCCGCCATGAAGAAAGCCGGGCACCCCCGCCCGGCCGATCTGGCCCGCGCCGCCAAATCCACCACGGCAACCATCAGCAACTGGCTCAACGACCATGTCAGTGCGTCCCATGTGAAAGCCGAGCAGCTGTTCCGCATCGCAGATGCGGCCAAGCTGGACGCACGCGAGCTGCTGTACGGAGTGAACGGGCGCGGCGTCGGGGAGCCGGGTAACGCCTACATTCCCAGCCAGGCCCACCTGGATGTATGGCAGGACGCCTACGAGCTGGTCAGTCACCTGGTGGCCGAGAATGGCCTGGAAATCGACCACCGCCGCCACGCGGCGCTGGACCTGCTCGCGTTCGAACTGCTGATGGATGGCTTCAGCCGCAGCAAGGTCGCCCGCGTGCTGACCACCTCGATGACGTGAATGCACTACCGCTGGTAGCATGGACCACGATGGGGATGGGGCTCCCCCGATAACCGCCTGAGAAGGCTGATGGCTCCTGCCAAGACGAACCCGGTGTTCGTCGATGGCAGGCCGTGCCTGCCCTCGGCGTTCGCCATCGACCCTGCACTCGAGGCACGCGATGCAAACGCTGAACAACTATGTCCTGGTCTTCATCGGAGGTGGCATCGGCGCCTGCCTTCGCCATGCCTGCAACCTGATCGGCGCCCGGGTGGCCGTCGGCAGCCCCTGGCCGTGGTCGACCTTCCTGATCAACATCAGCGGCGCGCTGCTGATGGGCGTGGTGGTCGAGGTCTTCGCGATGCGCAATGGCGCCTCGCCGCAGCTGCGCCTGCTGCTCGCCACCGGCATCCTCGGCGGCTACACCACGTTCTCCACCTATGCGCTGGAGATCGGCCTGCTGCTGCAGCGCGGCCAGCATGGGCTGGCCGCGCTGTATGCCGGTGGCTCGGTGGCACTGGGCCTGGCCGGCCTGTTCGGTGGCATGAAGCTGGCCCGGCTGGTCCTGGGCTGAGGCTCAGGCCGCGCCAGCACGCGCCTGTCCGCGCCATTCGCGTGGTGACTGCCCCGTGTGCGCCTTGAACGCGCGCGAGAGTGCCGCCTCGCTGCCATAGCCCACCTCGTCGGCAATCCGCTTCAGCGGCCGGCCCTGGCGCAGCGCCTGCTGTGCCAGCCCAACCCGCCAGCCCTGCAGGTACTGGCCCGGGGTGGTCCCCATCGCTTCGCGGAAGCTGGCGGCGAACACGCTGCGTGACATCCCGGCCACCTCGGCCAGATCTTCCAGCGTCCATCCCTGCGCCGGGGCTTCATGCATCGCCACCAGCGCCAGCCGCAATCGCGGATGGCCAAGCCCAGCGAACAGACCGCCGCGCATTTCGCCACCTTCCATCAGCTGGCGCAGCACCTGGATCATCACCACCTCGAACAGACGGTTGACCATCGCCGCTCGCCCGCAACGCTGCTCGAACGCTTCTTCGAACAACAACTCCAGGGCCGCCTTGCCGCCATACAGCTCGGCCAGTGGCAGGCAGATGAAATCAGGCAGCGCGGCACTGATCGGATTCAGCCGGCCGCCTTCGAAATGCAGGTTCGCGCAGGCCATGTCGGCGCCCTGCTGAGGATCGGTACTGAAGCGGTGCGGCATCGGGCGCGGGTACAGCAGCAGGCTGGGCACCTCGACCTGTACGGTCTGCTGGCCATGACTGACCCGCAGCGGGCCACGTCGCACCAGGTGCAGTTGGCCGGCCTCATCCTCGCCGTCCAGCGTGTTGATGCCGCACAGCGCACCGGCATGGAACACCGAGGCGGTGACCGCGAAGCGTTCAAGCAGAATGGCGAGGCGATCGACCATGGCGGGACGTTGGGTCAAGCGAGACAGGCTCAGTGCGACAGATCGTATCGGAATCACTGCAGGAAAGGAGGGCACTGGCCGGGCGGTCCACCGGGCGCTATACAGGCCCCAGATTCCCGCGCATGGAGGCACCGATGTCGATCCGCATCGCCCCGGCCCTGCTGACGCTGCTGCTTGCGGTGGCCCACGCACAGGCCTCGCCGCCGTCGAAGATCGAACACCTGGCCTGGCTGGCCGGCTGCTGGCAACTTGACGGGCAGCCGCCCGGCGCCGGCGAGCAGTGGTCCAGCCTTGCTGGAAACACCCTGTTCGGCAGCAGCCGCAGCCTGCGTGACGGGCGAACCGTCGGCTTCGAATTCATGCAACTGCGCCAGCACGATGATGGGCGCCTGGTGCTGACCGCCCTGCCCTCTGGCCAGAACGCCACGGACTTCAACGCCACGCGGGTCGATGGCAACGAGGCGGTGTTCGAGAACCCGACCAACGACTTTCCGCAGCGCATCCGCTACCGGCGCCTGGACGAGCAGCGGGCGCATGCGCGCATCGAGATCGCGCAGGACAATCCGGCACAGGCGATCGACTTTCCCATGCATCGCGTCGCCTGCGGTGGACCGGCGCCCGCGCGCTGATCCGCTTCCAGGTCACCCCTACGCCGTATGGCGGATTACCACGAAGCCTTCTTCCCTGGCCGGTGCCACGAAGTGACGGGTGATCTGCTCGAATTCCTCATCGCTGGCCTGGAAGGGATGCTCGCCGCGCGCATTGCGTGCACGCAGCCGCGCCTTGCAGACTTCGTCGGCAACATCGAGGAAGTGCAGTTGATGCGCGGCGCCCACTGGCGAGAACACCTCACGCGCCCACGCGCGGGTGGCGGGCGTGTTGAAGGGAAAATCGAGCGCCACCGAAACGCCGGCCTGCAGCAGCGCACGCAGATGATCGGTCAGCACGCTGCGCAGCGTGGCTGCGCGCTGCAGATAATCCGCGATGGAGTGGATTTCGCCCGGGTGCAGCGCTGCCAACCATGCGTCCTCGCTGATCAGCACGTGGTGCGGCCTCGCCACCAGTTGCCGCGACAGCGTGGACTTTCCTGCGCCAATCTTGCCGCACAGCAGGTGCAGGGTTGCGCCGTCGGCGGCGGGTGAAGGGTATTGCATCTACGATCTCCTCGGTGGATTCCAGTTCCCGGGAGAGCGCTGCGTGCAATCCGCCTTCCCGGGCGGGTTGCAGGGCCGTAACGACCGCGCGCTACCCCGCCTTCCCGTGGGGAATGCGGATAATCGACGCGGTGACATGCGGGGCCATGCCGCCAGCGTAGAGCGCCGCCTCTTCGGCCCGCAACCCCCTGCGGCAGTGCAGCGCGCGCAACGTTTCATTGGCATCTATGCTCGGCGCCATTCCCGCATGGAATGACCACGATGCGCCCCTTGCTTCGATGTGCCCTCGCCCTTGGCCTGCTGCTTCCTTCGACGGCATTGCTGGCAGCACCACCCTCGGCGCCACGCACGCTCAGCGGCGAGCTGCAGGGCGCCCCCTGGCGGCTGGATGTACCGGCAGACTGGAACGGCGACCTGGTGATGCTGGCCCACGGCTATGAGCCCGTGGGCGTGCCGCGCACCATGCCAATGGCCGCCAACGACAGCACGGCAGCGCTGCTGGGCGCCGGTTACGCCGTCGCGCAGAGCGCGTATTCCGGCCAGGGCTGGGCGGTGGCTGATGCGGTCAACGACATGGAACACCTGCGACACCATGCGCTGGGTGAACTCAAGCGCGTGCAGCACACCTGGATGCTGGGCTTCTCGATGGGCGGCGCCGTGACCATCGGCAGCCTCGAGCGCTTCCCGCAGCACTATGCCGGTGGCGTGTCGCTGTGCGGTGCTAATCTCAGTGGCGAACAGATCGCGGCCGACCTGCTGACCACGCTGGTCGCGTTCGATTATTTCTTCCCCAAGGCGGAGGGGCTGCCGGGCACCGGATTGGCATCGCGCGAAGCGGCCCTGCTGCCGCAGGGTGAGCTGTACCAGGGAATCGCTACTGCGCTGCAGCGCGACCCGGCGCATGCCGCGTTGCTGGCGCAGCGGCTGCAGGTCTCCCGCGGCGAAGTGGCCGGCACGATCAGCCTGCACGCCCTGGTCCTGCATGAACTGGCCACACGCAGCGGTGGCATGCCGGTCGGCAACAGGGGCGTGGTCTACAGCGGCTTCGGCGATGACTCCGCATTCAATGCCGGGGTGCAGCGCATCGAAGCTGTACCCGCCGCGCAGGCCAAGGTGCGCGCGACGCTGGCGCTGACCGGCGCCCTGAAGCGCCCGCTGGTGATCCAGTTCAACCACAACGACCCGACCATCGTGCCGCACATGCAGACGGCGTATCCGCAGTTGGCCGCACACGCCGGTGCGCGGCCAGCGCCACGGGTACTGCCATCGGTGGGCGAAGGGCATTGTGGCTTTTCGGAAGCACAGGTGGTCGACGCCTTGAAGGCGGTACAGCACTGAGACCAGCGCGTGCCGCAGCGCATCAGGACCGTCCAGCAAGTGCTGCTATGGTGGCCCGGCCCATTGACGGGCACACAAAGGACTGACGTGATGATCAAGACGACCTTGAAGACCGTGATGCTCCTTGGCATGGCCGTGACCGGCCTGGCCTTCGCTGCAGATTCCTGCGAGTTCTGCACCCTGAAGTACGAGCAGTGCCTGCGTACATCACATGGACCGCTGGGCAAGACCTCCGAGCAGTGCCTGGCCGAATACAAGCTGTGTCGTGAAATGGACTGCCCGTCGCCCTGACCGGTGTCCGGCCGGCTCCTTCGGGGGCCGGCTCAGCCCACCTGTTCGGCACGCCCGAAGGCGAATGGCTGGGCTTCGACACGTCAGTCTCGTTCGGCCGACAGGGGCTTGGCCTGACCCGCACGGTGCTGCACGATGCGCGCGGTCCAATTGGCACGCTTGACCAGGCCTTGACCGTGCGCCCGTTGCCGCAACAGGCCGGATCAACCGCCCAGCGTGCCCATCGTGAAGGTGTAGCCGGAGCTCATCAGGAATTCGCGCATGCGCATTTCCGCCCGCCGTGGCGAGGCCAGGTTGGCCGGCGCATACAGTGCATACACCAGGCCCGATCCCTCGATATGCTCGCGGCGGACCTCGCAGCGAGCGGTCTCCGAGGCAATCACCCATCCGTCCTTCAGCCGCTCCGGTCCAATGGATTGCCCGTTCTTCAACCGGAAGGTCAGCCAGCGCACATCTGCCAAGATTTTGCTCATTTCCGATTCGCTCCGTGCCCGAAGCGACCCGTGATGCCCTTGCTCGCCATTGCAGCTCCCTGAGACGTGGAACTCGACCATAACGCCTTGCCATGTCGTGGGTGACTGAGACTGGACGGGCACCTCAGGTCGCCAGGTTGAACAGCCGCCACAATGCCTCACGCCCCGGTGGGGTCAGGCGCAGTTCCCGGCGGCCTTCCACGCGCCGAAGCCAATCGTTGTTCACGAAACTGTCCAGCATCGCCTCACCGACCAGGCCTGCCAGGTGCGGGCGACGTTCGGTGCAATCCAGGCAGCCACGGCAATAACGCGCCGGCTTGGCCACCACCGGCTGCCGCAGAAGCTCGCGCAGTGGCTGGCCCAGCCCGCCGAGGAATGCGGCGCCTTCGGCGCTGATCCGCCAATGCCCTTCGCAGGGCAGCACATGCCCCACCTGCAGCAGGCGATCGGTGATGGCTACCGCGTGCACACCGGCCAGGTGCCGATAGCAGGAACGCGCCTCGCGCAGCGCGGGCATGCTGCGCGCGGCCGCAGCGGTACACGAGGGGATACGGTCGGCCACGCGCAGGATGCCTTCGAGCATCTCTGCCACCTCGCTTGACGCCAACCGGTGATAGCGATGCCGCCCCTGCGCCAGCGCCACCAGCAGATCACCTTCGACCAGCCTGCGCAGGTGCATGCTCGCCGTCTGCGGGGTCACACCGGCCACGTGCGCCAGCTCCGTTGCGGTGTAGGCACGCCCGTCCATCAACTGCAGCAGCATGGCCGCGCGTGCCTGGTCACCGACCAGGGCGCCGACACTGACAAGGGAACCAGAGGTGTGGACCATGCCGGGATTGTGGCACGCCCACCTGTGCAGACACTTCGATGCAGACCGAAGCTTCGGTGCCCGCAACCACGCCACAGTGGCCGTCCCGCCACCGTGAGATCCACCGTGAACACCGCCTCGATCCAGCGCCGCCGCATCACCCCATCGGTCCTGTACCCGGGCACGCCCGTGCTGCTGATGACCACGTTGAATGACGATGGCAGCAACAACATCAGCCCGCTTTCTTCGTTCTGGGCACTGGGCAACCGCGTGGTACTGGGCCTCGGCACGCAGGGCCAGGGCTATCGCAACCTGCAGCTGCGCAACCAGTGCGTGCTGAACTTTCCCTCATCCGCGCAGGCCGCGCAGGTCGAGGCCATCGCCAGAGCGACCGGCTGCAACCCTGTGCCGGCCGCCAAGCAGGCGATGGGCTACGTGCACGTTCGTGACAAATTCGCGCTGGGCGGGTTCAGCCCCGTCGCATCCACCCACGTTGCGCCGATGGCGATTGCCGAATGCCCGTTACAGGTGGAGGCCAGCGTAATGGCGATGCATCCGCCCGGCGAGGATGATGGCCAGGGCTTCGTGATCGTCGAAGCCCGCATCCGCTGCGTGCATGCGCACGAAGACATCACCGTGGACGGCACCCAGCACATTGATGTGGCGCGCTGGAAACCATTGATCTACCTGTTCCGGCACTACCTGGGTGTAGGAGAGCCGGTCGGGCGCAACTTCCGCGCGGAAACGCCCATGCGCGCGTCTACCGCGCAGTGACCAGTCAATTCGCAGGGGCGGTCGAACTGCTGAACTTGTCGCGCACCGACCGCTCACGTTCGCGCCGGACCGATGCACACTGTTCGCGCGCGTTCGACATCTGCGTATCTGCTGCAACGCGCTCAGCGCTCAACGACTGCTGCAGGCTGGCGATCTGTGCACGGATGCCGGAGTCCTGTGTCGCGCCGGCCAGGTTGGTGCCCGCCGCAGCAAGTTGATGGTTCAGCTCGGCGACCTGCCGGCCAACCTGCTGGCTGCGGGACTCCAGCGGACCGTAGATGCGCGAGCGCTCACCCTGCACGCAGTTGCGCTCGGCGATGCCGGCGTCGGCCAGTTCGGTGTTCTGGTACACCGCCGCGCGGTTCGATGCCTCCCCCGCCGTTTCCGTGGAGGAACGGCTGGAACGCAGCTTCATGGGTTCAGCGCCGGCAGCACAAGGATTCTGGCTGTACACCGTTTCGCCGGATGCGCCCTTGCACTTGTAGACCTGGGCCGATGCCAACGGGGCACACCCCAGCAGGATCATCGCCATCACTGCCTTCCCTTTCATCCTGCACCGCTCCCTGGTTCATTGGACAACCGCCACGATACGGTGGTTTGGTGGCGACTGCACGCTGGCGCCATTCAGACCGTTTCGCCCTGCAGATCGAGCACATCCGTGGTCCAGCGGCGCGCTCCCAGCGTGGCCACCATGCCGCCGCGATAGACGAACCGACGTGCGTGACCGTCTTCAATGAAGCAGGTCTCGTTCTGCATCGGCACATAGCCCGCAGAAGCATAGTGCCGATGATCCAGAGCGAACAGCACGGCGAAATCGACACCGTGCCGGCGCAGCTCTGCATGGGCCGCCTCGATCAAGCGCGAGGCAACGCCTTGCCGGCGAACGTCGGCACGCACCACCACGCCGCCGATCAGGCCGATGCGTTCCGGCTCGCCATCCAGCAGTGCATTGCGTTCGTACAGTGCGAGGTGGGCGACCACGTGATCACCTTCCATCGCCAGGACCAGAGCGACCGGCCCCGGGATGGCGTAGCCCTCGCCCTGCATGTCCGGGAAAGCCTCGCGGAGCAGATCCACCGCCTGCTGACGGTGTTCCGGCGCCACGCGCTCCCTGCTGGATACCTGAACGTGCATTGCCCTGTCTTCCTGGAACCGGTGTCCAGCCTCATCGTGCCACGGAAACATGACCGTGCCCGCGGCAACGTTTCACTGTCAGTGCAGTGTGATCCAGTACGAGACGATATCCGTGTAGCTGCCCTCGCGCTTGACTGCCCGCGGCTCCCTGCCGAGTGCGCTGAAACCCAGCGATTCATACAGCCCGCGCGCGGCAGTATTGTCCGCCAGCACCGTGAGGGTGAGCGATTCAATGCCTTCGGCGCGCGCAGACGCAAACGCAGCAAGAAGAAGCTGGCGGGCGACACCCTGGCCACGATGGTCGGTGCCCACATGGACACTGTGCACTTCCGCCGTATGCCGTCGCGCCATCCGCATCGGGCGTACGTAGCGCAGGAAGCCCGCAAGCATGCCGTCGATGAAAGCGCCGAAGTAGCGCGTGCCAGGATCAGCAAGTTGGATGCGCATCACGTCTGCCGTCTCATTCTGCGCTTCGGCCAGCGTGGACAGGAACGCAGCGGGCGACTCGCCAAGCGCCTGCAACCGTGCCTGCCAGAGAATGTCGGCGTCGTCAGCACCAAGCTGCCGGATGAGCATGCGACACACCTGCGAGGTTGTTGATACACAGGCGCCCAGCCTAGCGCGGGTCCGCCTGATGCGACGTGCATGCGGGAATGAAGAACGTCCCTTCTTCACCCAACGCCATGACTGAACTGCAGATTCCCCGCGTGGGATGTGGCGCCGTCGTCCGTGATGCCGACGGCCGCATCCTGCTGATCCAGCGCGGACGCGAGCCGGAGCGCGGGCACTGGGGCCTGCCCGGTGGAAAAGTCGACTGGATGGAAACGGTGGAGGCTGCCGTGGTCCGTGAAATCCGCGAGGAGACGGCGCTGGAAGTGACGTTGCTGCGCCTGCTGTGCGTGGCCGATCATTTCGAGCCGGCGCTTGCGCAGCATTGGGTCGCGCCGATCTTCGAGGCACGGGCATCTGCCGCTGCCGAGGCCTCCATCCAGGAACCGGGCGTGCAGACCGGGCTGGGCTGGTTCGCGCGGGATGCCCTGCCCCAGCCGCTGACCCAGGCCACGGTGCAGGCGCTGGCCATGCTGTAGCGGGTATCGATCCGGGCGCGTGCCGGTATCCAGGCAAACAAAAAGCCCTGACCGGAGTCAGGGCTTTTCAATTGGAGGCCTCAAGCGGAATCGAACCGCTGTAAACGGATTTGCAATCCGGTGCATAGCCACTCTGCCATGAGGCCAACGTACTGCGCGCCAGGAACGTAGCCCTGACAAGACAAAACCCCAAGATGGGGCCTGTCGGAACATGGAGCGGGAAACGAGACTCGAACTCGCGACCTCAACCTTGGCAAGGTTGCGCTCTACCAACTGAGCTATTCCCGCGTAAGCCGACATGCTACCGGAAATCCGGAAAACACACCAGCGATTTCACCTTTCTAACTGCGCGTAAAGCCTTGTGGCCCAACGTGCCCCGCCTTGCCGTGGCGGGAGAAAAACAAGGCCCCTACCGGGGCCCTGTAGAATCTGGAGCGGGAAACGAGACTCGAACTCGCGACCTCAACCTTGGCAAGGTTGCGCTCTACCAACTGAGCTATTCCCGCAGATTCCATTCGACCTGCGTCGAAGGAGCGCTATTGTGTCCAAATTCCTTCACGCCGTCAACAGTCTTCACATCATGCGGTCACAGGCGTCCGCGCTGGGGTACGCTGCCCCGCCCGGCCCGGTTCGCCCATGTTCCTTCGCGGCACGCCCCTGTTGATCGCCCTGCTGCTGCACCTGCTGGTGGCCCTGCTGTACTGGGCACTGATACCACTGGGAATGAACGGGTATCGCGACCATTTCGGCTTTACGTCACATCGTGACATCGGCCTGGGCATCGCCCAGTTCCATCTGTTCTGGATGTTCATTGGCGCCCAGCCGCTGATTGCGGTGCTGCGGCCGCTGTTCGCCAAGCTGCTCGTGCTGGCCATTCCCTTGGCATTCGCAACCTGGACGCTGATGCACAACCATCCGCTGCGCCTGCTGTACTTCACGGTCGGGCCGGGTTTGCTGGCACTGGCCGCGATCGCCATATCCGTGCGCCATGCATCACGCAGCCACTTGCCCACCACCACGGACACCGCCGATGCCTAGACGCTACGTCCGCCTGTTCTGGTTGCTGGTTGCATTGACCTGGCTGGCGTTGATCGCAGCGCTGGTCAACGCCGGCTTCACCCCGGACTACTGGCTGCTGCATCGCCTGGAAGGCGCCGAGCTGCCCTACCCAACCAGCACCGTCATCGTGTTCACGCTGCTGGGCACGGTCGAGCTGGTGGTGGCCGCCTTGATCGTGCGGCCCTGGAAACTGAAGCGGCTGTGGTTGCGCCTGCTGATCGCCTTCGCGCTGCTGCTTGTGTGGTCGGTACCGTGGATGCTGTCGGCGATGCACCAGCCGCCCGTACACGGTATGCACCTGCTGTGGTTGCTGCTGCTGGATGTGGGCCTGCTGCTGGCGCTGTGCGTGGTGTCGGCGGTGAGCGCATGGCGGGCACTCAGGCGTCGAAAGGGTTCATAAGCGCCCCGACACAACGCCAGGCCTACTTCCGGAACTCCACGCGCACGTGCTGGCCGAAGCGCGCCTTGGCCTCGCCATCGAACTCCAGCACGCACTCCACCACCTTGGCCACGCCGCGCCCTGCGTCTTCAGGCAGGCGTGCCTGCGCGAACACCGGGCTGATGCGCACCACGCGTGCAGTTGGCAGCGTGCCGGTGCTTTCGGCGCCATCGCTGTCCGGCACCACCGTGGCCTGCATGCCTACCTGCACGGCATCGGCATAGGCGGCGCTGAGTTCGGCACGCACCTGCAGCGGGCGCGCCGGCAACAACGAGATCGCCGGCTTGCCCGCCTGCACGAAGGCGCCAAGGCCCGGCACCTGGCCGACCACCGTGCCGGCTTCCGGCGCACTCAGCGACATCTGCTGCAGTTTCAGCCTGGCGTGTTCCAGCTTGTGCTGGGCCATGTCGACCTGCGCACCGGCAACGTCGACATCGGCACGTACGCCGGCCAGCTGCTGCTTGGCCGCATCGGCCTGCTGGTTCGAGGACACACCTTCGCTGGCGCCCGTAGACAGGCGGGTGGCGTTGCGCTCCAGTTCGCGCAGCTGCGCCTGGCTGCCCTTCAGGCGGTCATTGGCCAACGCCAGGTCGGCGGTGGCCATTGCCACTTCCTGCTGCAACAGGGCGCCATCCAGCGACAGCAGCAGCTGCCCCTTCTTCACCACGGCGCCTTCCTTCACCGGCGCAGCGGTGATCGAGCCATCCACCGGTGGCGCCAGTGCGATCAGCCCGCCTTCGACGTCGATGATGCCCCGCGCCACGGCGACCTTGCCGGCGACGACAGTACCCGACTTGCCTGAGGGTGCCGATGCGGGGGTGGGCGCTTCCCTGGAACAGGCACCGAGCAGCAATGCCGCCGACAGGGCCAGGCTGAGGGGAAGCAGGTTCGACGTCTTGGTCATGGGGCGGACTCTACAGTTTCGTTCTGGCGGCGGTCATCACGGACCATGCCGTCTTCCATGGCGATCACCCGGTCGGCATGCCGGATCAGGCGCGGATCGTGGCTTACGCACAGCACGGTGGCGCCATGCGCACGTGCGTAGCGATGCAGGATATCGATCACGCGCTGGCCGTTCTCGGCATCCAGCGCGCTGGTGGGCTCGTCGGCGAAGATCAGCGTCGGCGACTTGGCAAACGCGCGGGCCACAGCAACGCGCTGCTTCTCACCGCCGGACAGCTGCGCCGGGCGCATGTGGCTGCGATGGCTGAGGCCGACTTCTTCCAGTGCACGGCGCGCCAGCGGTTCGCTTTCGCGATTGCGCATGCCGCGGTAACCCAGTGGCAGCTGCACCTGCTCCAGCGCAGTCAGTGCCGGGAACAGGTTGAAGCCCTGGAACACGAAACCGACATGGTGCAGGCGGAAACGCTCCACTTCGGCGCGGCTCATGTGGCCCACATCCTGGCCGAGTGCATGCACGCGCCCCCCATCGGGGGCGGACAGGCCGGACAGCAGTGACAGCAGCGTGCTCTTGCCGCATCCGGAAGGGCCGGATACCAGGGTCAGCTCGCCGGGATAGATGTCCAGCGACAGGCCACGCAGCACCGGCACCTGCACATCGCCGGACATGAAGCCCTTTTCCAGTGCGTCGGCCCGCAGGGTCGGAGCGACGGCGCGTGTAGAAGTCATCAGCCGGTCCTCAACGCAGCAGCAACGATGGATCGGAGCGGACCACGCTGCGCACCGCCATGATGCTCGACAGCATGGCCATCACCGCGACCAGCGCCACGCAGCCGAGGATCACCATCGGTGTCAGCTGGACCGGAACGCGCTGGGTCTGCGCAATCAACAGCACCACCGTGCTGAAGGCCGCCGCCAGCAACATGCCGACTCCGCCGATCAGCAATGCCTGCTCGAACACCACGCGCGCCAGCGCATAGCGACCCGCACCGAGCGCATTGAGCGTGGCGTACTCGCGTACCGAGCCGGCCACCACCGACGCGAACGACTGGTTGGTGATCACCGCGCCGACGAAGCAGACGATGACCGCCATGAACAACACCGCGATACCCGCGCCGGTATCGAACAACCAGTACTGCTGAGAGCGGCTGGCGAATTCCGGTGCGGTCCAGAACTCGACCGGTGTGGCCTGGCCCATCGACGCCGCAAGGCGGTCACGCACGCGATCGGCCAGTTCCGGCGAGCGCACGCCCGCCACGAAATAGGTACTGCCCTCATGCGGGTCGGTGCCGGCGATGGCGCGCGCGGTATCCAGCGAGGCCAGCACGTTGACGCCACCAAGACCACGCAGCCCCGGCTGCGCGGCAACCACACGCACGGCCTTGCCGTTGATCCACGCGCGGTTGCTCTGCAGGTCCACGCCGAGCGTATCCAGGTCGGCGCTGTCCACGATCACGGCCCCCGGTTCACGCAGCTGTGCACGCAGATCGGCCGGCAGGATGCGAGCGAACATCATCGCGTCGTCGCGGGTGGAGATGCCGGACAGGTAGACCGACACATTGCCTGTACCCTGCGCACTGGAACGCCACTCGCCATCCACCCACTCGTAGGGTTCGACGCGGGTGACATCCGGGTCCATGCGCAGGTGGCTTTCAACATCCGCGCTGATCGCATGGCCGTAGTTGACGCTCTGGGTACCGGGGAAACCGGCCCAGATATCGGCCGAGGACGCCTTCACGTAGATCGCGGCGGTGCCGAAGATGCCCAGCACCAGTGCCGCCTGCACGATCAGCAGCACACCGGCGAAACACATCGCCAGCACCACCGGCAGGAACCGCCGCCACTCATAGGCCAGGGTCTTGCGGGCCAGCGCGATCATTGCGAAGCGTCCTCACCCTCGACCGGCAGCGGTGCGCCACCCAAGGCGCGGTACAGCGAGGCGAACGCCAGTACGCGCGCGCCCTGCGCGGCGATCAGGTCGCCCTGCGAGGCCAGCGCCGCACGCTGCGTGTCCAGCCCATCGAACTCGCTGGACAGGCCCAGCTGCACCTGCCGCGCCTGGCGCTTGACCTGCTGGCCAGCAGCATCATTGGCCGCACGCAGCGACTGGATGCTGCTGTCCTGGCGAGCCAGGCTGCCCAGCGCGCCTTCCACTTCACTCACACCCTCCAGCACCGCCTTGCGGTAGCCGAGCAGCGCGGCATCGAGCTGCTTCTCATCGGCATGGAAGCGCGCGCGGCGCTGGCCCCAATCCCACAGCGGGATGTCGATGTATGGGCCGATCGACGGGCTGGAATCGGAATTGGAGCGCGCGTTCTGGGTGAGGTTGTAGGCGTACAGGATCGAGCCGCCGAGGCTGACCCGCGGATACATTGCCGCGCGGGCGGAGCCCTTGCTGGCGGCGGCCTGCATCACCTCCGATTCGGCCAGCAGGATCTGTGGCCGGTGGCGCAGCAGATCCGCAGGCACCTGCTGCAGCGAGAACGTGCCCAGCTTCGGCGGCGTGCGGTACGCGCGCCAGGCTGGATCCGGACCGTCACGGCCCAGCAGCAATGCCAGCGCGCGGGCCGCGTTGTCAGCGTTTTCCCGAGCCTGCGCGACGGCGGCGCGGGTGGCGGCCTGGCGTGCACGCAGGCGGTCCAGTTCGCCCGGCTCACCCAGTCGCAGCCGTTGACGGATCAAGGCCAGCTGCTCGCCGCGATCATCCACGGCCTGTTGCCGGGCCAGCAGGTCCTGCTGGGCCTGTGCCACGGTCAGGTCCAGATAGCTGCGCACCACGTCGGCGATCACCGCAACCTGCGCGGCGCGGCGCAGCGCCTCGGCATTGCCGGCCGAGGCCTGCGCGCCCAGCTGCGCGCTCTCGGCGGCGCCGAACAGGCCCAGGTCCCAGATCGCTTCGATGCCAGCATGGAAATAGGTATCGACCGCAGCAGCGTCCTGCACCTGCTTGGCGCTGGCCGAGATTTCCGGCAGGAAGCGCGAGTCCGAGGTGCCGGCGACGATCCGCACGGCCTGCAGCCGCAGCGTGGCCTGCTGCAGGTCGAGGTTACCGGCGATGGCCTGGTCCACCAGGCCGTCCAGCGCCGGGTCGGCCAGCACCTTCCACCACTGCCTGGCATCCACAGCCACGCCCTGCCCCTGCGGCACCTGGGTCCAGGCGCTGGGCGTGCGATCAGGCAGGTCCGGGACGGACACCGACATGCAGCCAGCCAGGGCCAGGCTTGCCAGCAGCGCGGAGGGGCGCAGCACTGCCTGCAGGGAGAATCCGCGCCCGGTCCCGGGCACTGCCACTGGAGTGATACGCCTGACCACCAGCCCGCCAACGTGTAGAAGGAGCATGAAGGCTACCGTGCGATTGTGGAGCGAACATGGAGAAATGGTCCGAAAAAGGTCACAGCACGCGTGCGGTTCAGGCAACGATGCCATTGGCCTTTCGCCAGCCTTTCACCGCATACGACGCACGGAACGCTGATGCAAAATCCAGGCCATTGCGTCTTGTTGCCGTCTTCGCCGAGCCCCGCGCCTGCAGTCGTCCCCACGACCGATACGCCCCTCCATTCCGATTGCGACACTGACGCCGGAATCGTCACGCCGGGCCACTGATATCACGCCCGCCATGAAGATGCCGTGGCGCGACTGTAGCGGCCCTGCCGGCCAACTTCATGACAAACGAAAAACGCCCCCTTGCGGGAGCGTTCTTCTTGAATCTGGAGCGGGAAACGAGACTCGAACTCGCGACCTCAACCTTGGCAAGGTTGCGCTCTACCAACTGAGCTATTCCCGCAGATTTCGTTCGACCTGCGTCGAAGGAGCGCTATTGTGTCGATATTGCTGCACGGCGTCAACAGGAATTTTCGCCTGCATTTTGGGACGGCGTTCAGACCCCTGCCTGCTCTCTTCACGTGCGCAGTCCACGGCGGTGGAAGTAGACCTGCTCGGCGATGCGCCGCGTAGCCGCCGTGTGCAGCAGTGCGTTGAGCGGCCAGTCGGCCTGCAGATGATCCATCGCCCAACGCAGCAGGTATTTGCCGTGAAATGCAGGCGCGGCCTGCCGCGCCACCCGTTCGGCGTCCGGCCCCTGGCCACGCAGATGGCGGGCCATCGCCTCGCCGACTGCCCAGCCGTGTCGCCATGAGGAGTGGATGCCGCCGGCCGAGAGCGGCGAGACGATGCCGGCCGCGTCGCCGGTCAGGATCACGCGCTGGCCGGTGATCGGCCCGTCCGGCCGGCCGCAGGGCACCAGGCCGGCGCGGGTGGCCGAGGGACGCGCCGAAGGCGGAATGCCGACCACGTCGCGCACGTGATCGAGGAAACCATCGATGTCCGGCCGCCGCACCTGTTGCGGGTCATGACGCAACGCCAACCCGACCTGCAGGCCGGTTGGATTCTGCGCGACCCAGCCGATGTAACCCGGCGCGTAGCGCTTGCTGACGAAGCAATGCAGCGCATCGCCCTGCGTCACCTGCAGGCCGGCGAACTCACGTTCGACGCCGTAGAGGTTGTCACGCACCTGGCCGAGCCCGGTGCGCTGTGCCACGCGTGAGCGTACGCCGTCAGCGCCAACCAGATAGGCACATCGCCCTGACCCATCCACCAGCCAGCCGTCACCATTGCCATGGGCATCGGTGAAGGACTGCTGCAGGCGCAGGTCGACACCGTTCGCGCGCAGCTCGCTGGCCAGCCAGCGCATCAGGTTCGGCGTATCGGTGGTGAGGAAGTAGTAGCCCGGCGCGGCGAGCAACACGCTGCGAAGATTGGGGGCATACAGGCGCACGTTCGCGACCCGCTGCACCAGATGTCCGGGCATGCGTCCCAGCCAGGTCTGCTCCATCGCTTCCTTCACCACGATGCCGGTGGTGTGCAGGCGTTCGCCGGGGTCGGCCTTGCGTTCCAGCACGCAGACACGCAGGCCGTATTGGGCGGCCGCCAAGGCGCAGGCGGCACCGGCGAAACTGGCGCCGACGATGACTACGTCGTGGTCGTAGGCGGAGGGCGTGTGGGGCATTGCTGCATCGTCCTGGAGGAACACAGATGCAGCTTCGAGCGGGGGCGTGGTGAGACGAAGAAGTGGCGGTGAAGTGGGAATGAAGCGCGCAGTACGCAAACGAAAAACGCCCCCTTACGGGAGCGCTTTTCTTGAATCTGGAGCGGGAAACGAGACTCGAACTCGCGACCTCAACCTTGGCAAGGTTGCGCTCTACCAACTGAGCTATTCCCGCTTGGGAGGCGAAATTTTACCTATTCCAAGGATTGCGTCAAGCGCTTTTTTCAGGGTCTGGGAGGCGCCTTGCACCGCCTATCCACGCATGGCGTGGATCTACTACAGCGTCTCCGCAAACTGATGGATCCGCCCCCTCCGTGGATGCGGCATTTCCAATAGATCCACGCCATGCGTGGATGGCAGCAACCGTGGGGTCAGAGCCCTTTCCTGCGGAAAGGGATCCGACCCCGGGCTCAGTTGCCCAGCTTCTTCTGTCGCGAGCGCTCGCGTGCGGCGCGTTCGTCTTCGCGCAGGCTCGGCCAGGCGGCGTGCAGGTACTGCAGGCCCGACCACAACGTCAGCACTGCGGCAATGGCCAGGGTCCAGTCGCCGATGTGGAACACCGGCCAGCCCATCCAGATGTCTTCCACCGGCACGTTCGGCGCCACCGAATACAGCAGGCACAGCAGCGCGACCATCTGCGCGGTGGTCTTGACCTTGCCGATCATCGCCACGCGCACCTTGGCGCGCTGGCCCAGTTCGGCCATCCATTCGCGCAGCGCCGACACCGCGATCTCGCGACCGACGATCACCGCCGCCCAGAACGCCATCCACGGCGTCGGGTGGCCCTGCACGATCAGGAACAGCGCCACCGCCACCATCAGCTTGTCCGCGACCGGGTCGAGGAAGGCGCCGAAGGCCGACTCCAGCTGGTAGCGGCGGGCGATCCAGCCATCGAGCCAGTCAGTGATCGCGGCCAGGCCGAAGATCGCCGCCGAAGCGAAGTTGGTCCAGGTGTAGGGCAGGTAGAACACCAGCACCAGCACCGGGATCATCACGATCCGCAACAACGTCAGCCAGGTGGGCAGGGTCAACTTCATGCTTGCGTGCTTCTCTCTCTACTCGGCCGCATCAGGCGTGGCCAACCCGTGCAGGTTAGCGTAGATACGTGCCGCGAGGGCGTCATTGATGCCTTCCACCTTGGCGATTTCCGCTTCGCCAGCGGCTTTCAGGCCCACCAGGCCGCCGAAATGCTTGAGCAGGCTGGCACGGCGGCGCGGCCCGATGCCGGGGATGTCCTCCAGCTTGCTGGTCATCCGCGCCTTCTGGCGGCGGCCGCGGTGGCCGGTGATGGCGAAGCGGTGGGCCTCGTCGCGCACCTGCTGGATGAACTGCAGCGCCGGGTTGGCCGCGCCGGGGCGCAGCTCGCGGCCGTCGGGCATCACCAGCGCTTCGTGGCCGGCGCGGCGCTCCACGCCCTTGGCCACGCCCACCAGCAGAACGCCTTCCACGCCCAGGTCGGCCAGCGCGGCCTGCGCCTGTGCCAGCTGACCGGCGCCGCCGTCGATCAGCAGCACGTCCGGCAGCACACCCTGCTCTTCCACTGCACGGCGGAAGCGGCGGTCGATGGCCTGGCGCATGGCGGCGTAGTCATCGCCCGGCTCGATGCCGCTGATGTTGAAGCGGCGGTACTGCGCGCGCACCGGGCCGGCGGCATCGAACACCACGCACGACGCCACGGTGGCCTCGCCCAAGGTGTGGCTGATGTCGAAGCATTCCACGCGCTTGACCGGCTCGGCCAGGCCCAGCATGTCGCGCAGCGCATCGCTGCGCGCGTGCTGCGCATTGCGGCTGTTGAGTTCAGTGGCCAGCGTCAGCTGCGCGTTGCGGCTGGCCAGTTCCACGTAGCCGGCGCGCTCGCCGCGCACGTTCCACTTCAGCTGCACCTTGCGTTCGGCCGACGCGGACAGCGCGGCGACCAGCAGGTCGGCATCGGGAATCTCGCGGTCCAGCAGGATCTCGCGCGGCGGCTCGAATTCGATGTAGTACTGCGAGACGAACGCCGCCAGCACTTCCTCGGGGCTTTCCTCGCCATTGGTGCGCGGGAAGAACGGACGGGTGCCGAGGTTGCGGCCATCACGGAAGGCCAGCAGCAGCACGCAGGCCTGCGAGCCCTGCATGGCCACCGACAGCACGTCCAGGTCGGCGGCGCGGCCATCCACGTACTGGCGGGTCTGCATGCTGCGCAGCGAGGAGATCAGGTCACGCAGGCGCGCAGCCTGCTCGAATTCCAGTGCCTCGCTGGCGGCCTGCATCTGCTCGCCCAGCTCGCGGGTCAGCTCGTCGCTCTTGCCTTCCAGGAACAGCGCGGCGCGACGCACCGATTCGGCGTACTCGGCAGGCGCCACCAGCTCCACGCAGGGCGCGCTGCAGCGGCCGATCTGGTATTGCAGGCACGGCCGCGAGCGGTTGCGGAACACACTGTCCTCGCAGCTGCGCAGCTTGAACAGCTTGTGCATCAGGTTAAGGGTTTCGCGCACCGCAGTGACGCCGGGATACGGCCCGAAATAGCGCCCGGGAATGGCGCGCGGGCCGCGATGCAGGGCGATGCGCGGCCAGTCCTCGCGGGTCAGCAGCACATGCGGATAGGTCTTGTCGTCGCGCAGCGAGACGTTGTAACGCGGCGACAGCGACTTGATCAGCTGGTTTTCCAGCAGCAGCGCCTCGGCCTCCGAGCGCGTCACGGTCACGTCCATGCGCGTGATCTGCGAGATCATCGACATGATCCGCGCATTCTTCGGGCTGCCGTTGAAATAGCTGCCGACGCGGTTGCGCAACGCACGCGCCTTGCCGACATACAGCAGCGTGTCGTCGGCGGCGTACATGCGGTACACGCCGGGGGCGGTGCTGAGCTGGGCCGCGAAGGCCTTGCCGTCGAAGGCCGGGGCGGGAACGTCGGTCATTCGCTGATCGATACTTCGCTGAGCACGCCACTGTCGGGATCGAAACGCAGCACGGCGTGGGCGTCGGTCTCAGCGATCCACACCGCGCCTGCACCCACCGTCAGGCCGGCCGGGCCATGCAGGCGCCGCGGCAGCGGCTGGGTGGTCAACTCACCGCCGCCGAGGCGCAACGTGCGCAGGCGGCCGTTGCCGGTGTCGGCAATCCACAGCAGCGGCGCATCCGGACTGAGCGCGATCGCCTGTGGGAACTGCAGGCTGGCCTGCGCGCGCGGGCCATCTTCGTCACCGAAACGCCAGGGACCCTGCCCGACCAGCGTCTGCACCAGATCCCCGCGCAGCTGCAGTGCACGGATCGAGGAGCCCAGCGCATCGGCCACGTACAGCACCTGCTGCACCACGGCGAGTGCAGTCGGTTGTGCGAATGCGGCCAGGTGGCCGCTGCCATCACGCTCGTCGATGGCACCGCTGCCGGCGCGCCACTGCAGGCTGCGCTGACCCAGGTGGTAGCTCCAGATGCGGTTGTCGCCGGCCATGGCGATGTGCAGCTGGTTGTCGGCGATGGCCAGGCCGACCGGGTGGTCCAGCGAGACCTGCCGCGCCTGCACGACTGGGCCCTCCACCGGCGCGCCGGGGCGGCCATTGCCGCACAGCGTGTCGACGATGCCGGTCAGCAGGTTGATGCGGCGCACGGCATGGTTGCCGGTGTCGGCCACGTACAGCGCATCGCGCTCCAGCACCAGCGCCTGCGGGCGATGGAACGCCGCTTCGGCGAGGTTGCCGTCCATGAAATCGGCCGTCCCCAGCCCGAATTGGCGCAGGATGCGCCCGCCGTGGCTGCATTCGAGGATGCGGTGATGGCCACTGTCGGCGATGTACAGGCGTTCGGTGCTGACCGCCAGGCCCAGCGGGAAACGCAGTGCCTGGCGCGGCTCCGGATGCAGCTCGGCACCGCCGCGCGGCGGTGCCGACGGCGCACCGTGGCACAGCGCATTCAACGCACGCTCCAGGTCTCCCGGAGCACCCAGCCCGACCAGCCGTTGCTGTTCGCGACCCTGCGCGTCCAGCAGGACCACGGTCGGCCACGATGTAATGCCGAAGCGACGCCAGCCATCCCAGTCGGCATCGAGCAGGACCGGCATTGACAGCCCCTGGCGACGCAGCAGTTTCAGTGCGGCGCCGGCGTCACGCTCGAAATCGAAGCGGGGTACCTGCAACACCAGTGGCTGCAGCATGCCAGGGTGACGCGACAGCCATTGGCCGAATTCGGCCAGGCGCTGCGCGCTCCAGGCAGAAGCGGCGTTGACGAACAACAGGGCCACCGGCCGACCGCGCAGTTCGGTCAGGGTGCAGGGGGCGGCATTGAGCCAGGTGGCGAACTCGGGCAGGTCCGGGACGGGCTGGACGTTCATGGCCCGATTATGCCGGAGTCGGCGTCATGCAACAGTCGTGCCACTGCACGTTTTGCAGCATTGTCGACCAGCGTCCAGACCTGTTCAAAGTGATCGCTGCCGCCGGTGTAGGGATCCGGGATGGCCACCTGCCCCTCCCCGCCCGACCAGGGCAGGTACAGCGCCAGCCGCTCACGCTGGGCAGGTGCCGCCAAGCGTCCCGCATCCCGCAGGTTCGCCTCGTCGGCGCACAGGATCCAGTCGAAACGGTCGAAATCCGAGGCGTGCAGCTGGCGCGCACGCAGGCCGCCGATGTCCACGCCGTGCCCGGCCGCGCAGGCGATCGCGCGCCGGTCCGGCGGCTCGCCGACATGCCAGTCGCCGGTGCCGGCCGAATCCACCTGCACCCGCCCCGCCAGCGGTGAAGCGTCCAGGCGTGCGCGCAGCGCACCTTCGGCCATCGGCGAACGGCAGATGTTGCCGAGGCAGACGACCAGCAGCCTCATCGCGCGGCCAGCGTCTGCAGCAACGCTTCGGCACGCTCCAGGTCCTCGGGCGTGTCGATACCCGGCGGGAACGGCTCCGGCGAGATCGCCACGCTGATCGGGTAACCCGCCTCCAGCACACGCAGCTGCTCCAGCGATTCGACCTGCTCCAGCTGGCCCGGTGGCATCGCGGCGAACTGCTGCAGGAAACCGGCGCGGTAGCCGTAGATGCCGATGTGGCGCAGCCAGGCATGGCCTTCCGGCAGCGCGTCGCGGCTGCGCGCGAAGCCATCGCGGTGCCAGGCGATCGGTGCACGGCTGAAGTACATCGCCTCCTTGCGTGCGTTGCGTACCAGCTTCACCACGTTCGGGTCGAACAGGGTCTGCGCGTCCTCGACGGTCGTGGCCAGGGTCGACATGGGCGAGCTGCCGCCGACCAACGCTTCGGCCACCGCACGGATGCCGGCCGCAGGCGCGAACGGTTCGTCGCCCTGCAGGTTGACCACTACGGTGTCGTCGGCCCAGCCGGCGATGCGTGCGCACTCGGCCAGGCGGTCGGTACCAGAGGCATGCGAGGTGGCGGTCATCGCGACCTTCACCTCGGCCAGCCCGGACAGCGCGTCGGCAATGCGTTGATCGTCGGTAGCAACCCATACCTCGCCAGCGCCGGCCTGCAGCGCGCGGCGCGCCACGTGCAGCACCAGCGGCTCACCGCCCAGCAGGCGCAGCGGCTTGCCCGGCAGGCGAGAGGCGGCATAGCGGGCCGGAATGGCGACAACGAATTCAGTCATGGGGCGATACTCGGCAGGCTCGTTACAACGGGGGTGCGGCCGGCGGCGCGTGAATGCAAGCGCCGCCGCGCCACTCAGTTCGGTCGCAGCTTGTCCAGGCGGTCAGTCAGCGCCACCCAGAACGCAGCAGGCAGTTCGGCACGCAACGGCACCGCGTAATGCCAATCGTTGCCGAACGCGCGGCATTTCACTGCGTCCTTCTCGGTCATCAGCACCGGCAGCTGGCTACCGAAGGACAGATCCTGCGGCTGGTAGGCCTGGTGGTCGGCGAAGGCATGCGGGACCACGCCGATGCCACGCGCGCGCAGCATGTCGAAGAAGCGCTGTGGATGGGCGATGCCCGCCACCGCATGAACACGCTGGCCCTTGAAGTACGACAACGGGCGCGCGCGGCCACCGGCCAACGGCTGCGCACTGTCGATGTGCAGGGCCATCGGCCACTGGCCGAAACCGCAGGCCTGGGCCGCGGTTTCCTCATCGGCCTGGCCCAGGTTGACCACACGGAAATCGCATTCGCCGGCACGGCTGACCGGCTCGCGCAGCGGTCCGGCGGGAATCATCCGGCCGTTGCCGTAGCGCCGCTGGGCATCGACCACTTCGATCTCGATGTCGCGCGCCAGCCGGTAGTGCTGCAGGCCGTCATCGCAGACGATCACATCGCAGCCGGCCTGGATCAGTGCCTTGCCTGCGGCCACGCGGTCGGCGTCCACGCGCACCGGTACGCCGGTCTTCCAGGCGATCAGCACCGGTTCGTCACCGCCCTTGGCAGTTGGCGTGTCGGCCTGCACCCACAGCGGCTTGTCGGCGTCTTCGCGGCCATAGCCACGGCTGGCGACGCCCGGCTTCCAGCCGGCCGCGCGCAGGCGCTCGACCAGGCCGATGGTCAGCGGTGTCTTGCCGGTGCCACCGGCGGTGATGTTGCCGACCACGATGACCGGCACCGGCAGCGTGTAGCGCTTGCGCCAGCCGCGCCGATAAGCGCGGCGACGCAGCGCGGTGACGCCGGCATACAACGGTGCCAGCAGGCGCATCGCCCACGGAACCGGGCTGCCGTCGTACCAGTACGGCGGGGTCTGGGTACCCTTGCCAGCCATCAGTCCTGCCTTTCGCGGAACTGCATGCTGTGCAGATGCTGGTACAGGCCACCCATGGCAAGCAGCTCCTTGTGGGTGCCCCGTTCAACGATGCGGCCGTGGTCCATCACCAGCACCAGGTCGGCATGCTCGATGGTCGACAGGCGGTGCGCGATCACCAGCGTGGTGCGTTCGGGCATCAGGCGCTGCAGCGCGTCCTGCACCAGTCGCTCGGATTCGTTGTCCAGCGCGGCGGTGGCTTCGTCGAGGATCAGGATCGGCGCGTCACGCAGGATCGCGCGGGCGATCGCCAGGCGCTGGCGCTGGCCGCCGGACAGCAGCGCGCCATTCTCGCCGACCGGGGTCTGCAGCTGCTGCGGCATGCGCGCGATGAACTCCCACGCATTGGCTGCTTCGGCCGCCGCACGGATCTGCTCCTCGCTCGCTTCCATGCCATAGGCGATGTTGGCCGCGATGGTGTCATCGAACAGCATGACCTTCTGCCCGACCATCGCCACCTGCCGACGCAGGTCGGCCAACGGATAGTCATCCAGCGCGACGCCATCGAGGGTGATCACACCACCGCTGGGCTCATAGAAGCGCGGCACCAGCCGGATCAGGCTGGTCTTGCCACTGCCGGAACGACCCACAATGGCGGTGACCGTACCGGGCTTGGCAACGAAACTGATGTCGTCCAGGGCGATGCCGCTGTCCTCGCGGTAGCGCAGCATGACGTGGTCGAAGGCCAGCTCGCCACGCACGCGCTGCACGTTGTTGCGGCCCTCGTCACGCTCCACCTGCATGTCGAGGATGCCGAACAGGCGCTCTGCGGCGGCCACGCCGCGCGAAATCGAGGTCTGCACGCTGGTCAGGCGGCGCAGCGAAGGAATGATGGCCATCATCGAGGTCATCAGGCCCATGAACTGGCCGGCATTGAGGCGGCCGGCCAGCGCTTCGCGGGTCGATACCCAGACGATCACCGCCAGCGCCAGTGCGGCCAGGAACTGCACCACGCTGGACGCCGCCGCTCGGGTGACTTCCACCTTCATGTTCAGCGCCAGCATGCGGTTGGCCAGGCGCGAATAGCGCGAGATCTCATGCTGCTGGGTGCCGTGCACCTTCACTTCCTGCTGTGCCGCCAGCGACTGTTCGGCGGTCTGCGCCATCGACCCCATGCCGTCCTGGATACCGCGGCTGATGCGGCGGTAGCGCTTGCCCACGTAGGACACGATCACGCCGATCAGCGGCACCACCACCAGCATGGCCACGGTGACCTTGACGCTCATCTGCAGCATTACCGCCAGCATGGCGATGATGGTCAGGGTGTCGGCGACCACGGTCTTGAGTGCGTCGGCACTGGCCTGGGTGACCTGTTCGGTGTCGAAGTTCAGGCGGCTGACCATCACCGGCGTCGCTTCGGTATCGAAGTGCGAGGACGGCAGGTGCAGGTACTTGGCCAGCACCTGTTCGCGCAGGTCGCGCACCACGCTGCGGCCGGTCTTGGCCAGCGCATAGTCGCTCACCCAGGTGGCGAGGCTGCGCATCAGGAACAGGCCGAGGATGGTCAGCGGCAGGATCACCGCCATGCGCGGTTCCGGGTTGACGAAACCACGGTTGACCAGCGGCTCCATCAACTTCGTGAAGTGGTAGCCCGCCAGGGCTTCGACCACCATGGCGATGACCGCGGCCACCATGAACACCCAGTAGGCGCGGGTGTACCCCAGCAGGCGTTTGTAGATCGGCCACACCGGCGCGTGATTGGAACTCATGGACGCACCTCGGGTGCTGTTGCAATGGCAATACGGCGGAAGCCGAGCTGACCCAGCGCGTCCTGCGCGGTCACCACAGCCTGGTAGGGAGTGCGTGCGTCGGCGCGCAGCAGCACGGTCTGCTCGCGATCGCTGCCGGCCACGGCGGCGATGGTCTGCTTGACCGACTCGACGTCGCTGCGCAGCACTTCCTGGTCATTGATGAAGTAGCGGCCTTCGGCGTTGATCAGCACGCTGAGCGAGCGTGGCGGCTCGTTGGTCTGCTGCTGGCTGGCGGTCGGCAGCTGCACCTGCAGCGTCGAACGCGCGTCGAAGGTGGTGGTGACCACGAAAAAGATGATCAGCACCAGGATGACGTCGATCAGCGGCACCAGGTCGATATGCGGCTCATCCTGGGATCGGTCGTTGCCGATACGCATCGATCAGGCCTTCGCCGTGGCGGCGCCGGCCTGGCGCGCGGCCGGGGCCGGGTTCATCACCCCGGGGCGGCCGTCGAGCGTATCCAGCAGGGCACTGGCTTCCTGCTCCATCTCCACCACGTAGCCGTGGATGCGGCCCTTGAAGTAGCGATGGAACATCAGCGCCGGGATCGCCACGATCATGCCGGTGGCGGTGCACACCAGCGCCTTGCCGATGCCGCCGGCCAGCTGGTTCACATCGCCCACGCCGTGGTCGAGGATGCCCAGGAACATCTGGATCATGCCGATCACCGTGCCGAGCAGGCCCAGCAGCGGGCCCGCCGAGGCAATGGTGCCCAGTGCGTTCAGGAATCGCTCCATGCGGTGCACCAGGTGGCGGCCGGTGTCTTCGATGCGCTCGCGGATCTGGTCGCGCGGGCGGTTGCGGGCTTCCAGTGCGGCAGCCAGCAGCGCCCCCAGCGGCGAGTTCGCCCGCAGGGTCTGCAGGTGGGCAGGGTCGAGCTTGCCGCGAGCGGCCCAGTTGCGCACTTCCTGGCCGAGGCCGGGTGGCAGCACTTCAGTCCGCCGAAGGGACCAGAAACGCTCCAGGATGATCGCCAAAGCCAGTACGCCCAACAGCAGCAGCGGCACCATCGGCCAGCCACCGGCCTTGACCAGTTCCCACACGTTTCAACCCTCCGGCCCAACGGCCGCTTGTTCGATCGGCGATAGGATAGCAGCCGACCGCGCCCGCCCAGCGGCATCCCACCACCGGGATGCATGGATGCGCTGTTCACGCAGCTGCAGGCCTTGTGCGCCAAGCCATACGCGGATCGCCCCGGAGTCGGCCGTGGCCAGCACTTCCGCGCCTTGCGCCTGCCAGCGCTGGACCACCTCCTGGCGCGGGTGGCCGAAGCGGTTCCGGTGCCCGGCCGAGACCACCGCCAGCCGCGGCGCCACCGCCGCAACCCACGGCGCACTGGAGCTGCCGCCGCTGCCATGGTGCGGCACCAGTACCACGTCCGCCTTCAGCGCGTGCGGATACGCCTGCAGCAGCGCCCCCTCGGCCGGTCGACCAATATCGCCGGGAAGCAGCACCACGCCGTGGCGGCTGGCAATGCGCAGCACGCAGCTGTCTTCGTTTTCGGCCTGCCGGCTGCCCGGCGCGGGGTGCAGGACCTGGAAATCGACCCCATCCCACTGCCAGCGCATCCCCTGCTGGCACGGGGCAGCCCCGGCGATGGTGCTGCCGGGCGGCGCCAGCAGTTGCAGCCCGGCCAGCTGCCGGCGCAGGCCGGGCAGGCTGCCGATGTGATCCAGGTGGTCATGGCTGAGCATCGCCTGCTGCGGTGGCCCCTGACCGAGCGCACGCAACGCCGGAACCAGGATCCGCTCGTTGCCGTCACCACCGGTCGGCGGTCCAACGTCGTACCAGAGCGCGTGCCGGGCCGTGCGCACCAGCACCGCCGTGCCCTGGCCCACATCGTGCACCAGCAGCTCCAGCTCGCCGTCGGCAGGGGCATGCCGTGCCGGCCACAGCAGTGGCAGGCACAGCAGCAGGCCAGCAAGGCCACCGCCGGCACCGCGCGGCAGCAGCCACCAGAACACGCCCAGCAAGGCCACCGGTACCGCCCAGCGTGGCGCCTCGGCCAGCCACCACATCGCCTGCGGATGCAACGCCAACGGCTGCAGGGCCTCCCAGCTGAGCTGGAACAGCCAGGCCGCGGCGCGCCAGGCCCAACGCCCCGCGCCGTCATGCAGCACGTGCAGGCCGGTACCGAGCAGCGACAGCGGAACAACCAGCATCGTCCACCACGGGATGATCGGCAGATTGACCAGCGGCCCCAGCCGCGCGGTCCCGCCAAACAGCGCAACGCACAGCGGCAGCAGGCCGAGGCTGGCAACACCCTGCGCGGCAAGGAACCCGCGCAGCCCACCACCGATGCCCTCCGGCCCCGTCCTCGGCAGGCACCAGAGCAGCCACAGCACGCCGCCGAAGCTCAGCCAGAATCCAGCCGAGAGCACCGACAGCGGCGCCGGCAGCAGCATCACCATCGCGGCCAACGCCAGCCCCTGCCCTGCACCGACCGGGCGACGTCCGGCCCTGGCCAGTGCGACCAGCCCGATCATCAACGCCGCGCGCACCGTCGGCAGTGCACCACCCGCAGCTACCGCATAGGTGGCTGCGGCAAGCGCCGCTCCACATGCGGCGGCCTGCGGCCGTGGCCAGTACCGTCCCAGCAGCGGGCACAGCCACCACGACAGGCGGCACAGCAGCACGCCGAAGCCCGCGACCACGCCCACGTGGAAACCGGAAATGGCGACCAGATGGGTCAGGCCCAACGCGCGCAGGTGTTCCCAGTCGGCATCGGACAGGCCACGGGTATCGCCCAGTGCCAGCGCCTGCACGAACCGTGCGGCAGGATGTGCCACCTGCACGGCGATCGCGGCACTGCTGCGTTCCCGCCAGGCCTGCAGGCCCTGCGCCGGCAGCCACTCGCGTGCACTTGCCGGATCACGCACCGAGGCATTGCCGGAGATGCCCCGCAGCACGGCGTGGCGCTCGCCATCGAAGCCACCGGGATTGATCCGTGAACGCGGCGCCCGCACGCGCAACGACAGTTCCCAGTACGCCCCGGCGCGAACCCCACGGCGTCCAGCATCCGGACCACCTTGCGGAGGCCCGCGCCACGGATCGTTCCAGGTCACCTGCAGGCGCTTGCCACGCAGCGATCGCAGGGCTTCGGCATCTTCCACATGCAGCACGAAACGCGTGTAGCCGGGCCCCTGCTGCGGAAGGTCGGCAACCCGGCCCCGCACCTGCACGTCCTGCGGCGGCGCGCCGGGCGCAAGTTGGCCGTGCAGGACCCAGTGCCCGTGCAGTGTGGCCCATGCCAGGCCGAGCAGGGTCGCGGCCCACGCACGGCCGCGCCAGCGCAACAGCCAGCCGCTGGCGCCGGCGACCGCCATCGGCGCACTCAGCCAAAGCGGCAGCAACACCGGCATCTGCACGCAGGCCAGCGCCCCCAGCACCAGGCCTGCGGCGCAGCCAAAGCCAAACAGGGCCGGGGCGGAGCGATCGGGAACCATTCCCCCAGCCTGCCGCTGGAGGTGGCAGGCTGCCTATCGGGCCTTTCCCCGTGTGCCTGTCAGCGCCGTACGGTACCGCGGTGGAAATTGACCCTGAAGCTGGCGCCGCCGCCCGCCGCTTCACCGACGCTGACCGAGCCACCGTGGTGCTGCACGATTTCCTTCACCAGGTGCAGGCCCAGGCCACTGCCGCTGCCGGCTGCACGCAGGCGGTGGAAGGGCTCGAAGATCGCTTCGCGGTCACCGACCGGAATGCCGGCGCCCTGGTCGCTGACCTCCAGCAGGCCGCGTGCATCCAGGCGCACGCAGATGATGCCGCGCCCGCCACCATGGACGATGGCGTTGTGCACCAGGTTGGCGATCACCCGCCCCAGCGCCAGGCTGTCGCCATGGATCCACACGGGCGACTCCGGCGCATCCACCTCGAAGCCATAACCGGCGCCGACCACCAGCGGTGCCAGATCGGCGGCCGCCTCGCGCACCAGCAACGCCAGGTCCAGCCGCTGCAGCGCGCCGACATTGCGGTCGAGCCGCTGCAGGTCGAGCAGGTGCTCGGCCACGTTGCCGAGGCGGGCGACATCGGTCAGCAACTGCGATTTCAGTTCACCCTGCGGCAGCTGCGAGAGGCGCGCCTGCACTACCGCGATCGGCACGCGCAGCTCATGCGCGGCATCGGCGAGGAATTTGTCGCGTGCTGCATAGCCCTGCTGCACCTTGTCGATCGCATCGTTGAACGCTTCCACCAGTGGTGCGACCTCGGTCGACACCAGCTGCGCATCCAGGCGCGCGCCCGGCTGGCCGATGTCCAGTTCCTTGGCCTGCTGCGCGGAGCGGCGCACGCCGCGCATCGCGCGATGGATCACCGTCGGCATCACAAGCAGCGTGACCACGATCAACGGCAGGAAGAACCACAGGCCGATCAGGCGCAGCACCATCAGCGCGCCATCCAGCAACCCGCCCTTTGGAGCGCCACCGACCATCACCGTGATGCGGCGCCCCTCTTCGTTGCGGATCATCACCCGCGCCACATCCAAGTACGGCGGCACCAGCGAACCAAGTTCGGTCGCGCCCAGCGTCGGCAACCGCGCCAGCAGCGGCGCGTGGATCGCCGGAATCGTGCCGCGCTCCAGCCAGGCACCCTTGTCGTCGACTGCCGCGAACCAGAGGTTGCCGCCTGCACTGGCATCGAGCTTTTCCCAGCGCGCCTGGTCCAGCACCAGCCGGCCACCCTCACTGTGCACCGCCTTGGCCACTGCCTCGGCCATGAACATGTCCATGCCCCAGGTGTCCTTGTCACCCCAGGTCAGGATCAACGCGACCACCGCGAACAGCACGGTGAAGGCCTGTGCAAGGAACAGGCGCCAGGCCAGGCCCAGGGTGATGGAGCGGATCGGACGTGCCATCTCAGGCCTCCGCCAGCAGGTAGCCGACACCGCGGATCACATGGATCTCCACGCCGGCCCCCGCCTGTTGCAGCGCCTTGCGCAGCTTGGAGATATGCGCATCCAGTGCATTGGACTGGATCTCGTCATCGAAGCCGTACACTGCTGCCTCCAGCGCACTGCGGGTGACGGTGCGTCCCTGCCGCATCGCCAGCGCCTGCAGCACCAGCACCTGCCGCCGCGGCAGCGCCAGCAGCTGGCCATCGACCTGCGCCTGCAGCGATTCGAAATCGAATTCCAGCCGGCCCAGTCGCAGGCTGGGTGTCACCATCGCAGAGGGCCGCCGCGACACCGCACGGATGCGCGCCATCAGTTCCTCGATCGCCACCGGCTTGACCAGGTAGTCATCGGCGCCGACATCCAGGCCCTCGACCTTGTCCGACAGCGTGCCCTTGGCAGTCAGCATGATCACCGCCAGGTTCGGGCGCAGGGCCCGCGCAACGGCAACGAAGCCCGCGCCATCGCCATCAGGCAACTGGCGGTCGAGCAGCATCAGCTGGTGCACGGGTTCGCGCAGCGCGATGGCGGCTTCGGCCAGGCAACCAACCACATCGGCGACCACGCCCTGCCGCTCCAGTCCCGATTGCAGGGCTCGGGACAGATCAGGATCGTCTTCGACCAGGAGGATGCGCATCGGGGGCTCGGCTTCCGGAAACGGTGCCGATCATAGTGCCTGGCGCCCACTTTTTCCGCTTCGGCCTGCCGGATGCGCCGACGCAATGTTCTGACAATGTTGCTCCCCCACCATGCGCAGCCATCCCCTGCAAAGTCGCTGATCGATGCCGTTACTGTCCCCGACCCTGCTGCGCCCGCTGCTGTTCTCCGCTGCCTTCGGCCTGCCGGTGTTCGCGCAGGCCGCCGACCGCAACCCGGGCGTGCAGGCCGGCATGAGTGCTGGCGCAACCTCGGGCGCGTATGCGCACTACGACGTCAAGCCGCTGGTGGTCCCGTCCATTGCCTGGCAGGGCCAGCGCTTCTTCGCAAGCCCCGGCTCGCTGGGGATGTATCTGTACAAGGGCCAGGGCCTGCGCCTTTCGACGGCGGTCACGCCCTACACGCTGCGCTTCAAGACCGATGACGTGAATGATCCGCAGCTGCGCCGCCTGCACAGCCGGCAGATGTCGGCCATGGCCGGCATCAACGGCGAATACAGCGCCGACTGGGGCATCGTCGAAGCCGGGGTGATGCGTGAGATCACCGGCCACGGCGGCGGTTTCGAATCGCGCCTGCACTACAGCTATCAGATCCAGGCCGGCCGCTTCACCTGGCTCCCCAAGGTGGGCGTGGTGCACTCCAGCGCACGCTTGCTGGATTACTACTACGGCATCAGCGATGAGGAAGCGTTGCGCTCCGGACTGGCCGCCTACCAGCCGGGCAGCACGACATCGCCAAGCCTGCAGATCGCCGTCAGCACGCCCCTGGGCACGAAGTGGCGCGCGACCGGTGTGGTTGCCAACCAGTGGTTCGGCGATGCAGTGAAGGACAGCCCGATGGCACGACGCGGCACCCAGTCGTCGGCCTTCATTTCCCTGATGCGCTCGTTCTGAACGAGCGCCCGCTACGGACAAGGACCCCCCATGGCCTCCGTCTCCCCCACCTCCGAAGCACACGCGATCCTGCGAGCCCCCGATCTGGACAGCGCCGAGCGCGCCTACCTTGGGCTGATGCCCGACCTTGAGCACGTGAGCGCGCTTGCACGCCGCGCGCTCGGCCAGTCGCGCGTTGCCGACGCGGCCCGGGGATACGCGCTGTCGATGACTCTGGTCGGGCTGCGCCTGCAGGAACTGGAGATGGGCGAGGCCAGCGCGAAAGAGCATCGGCAGGCCACCCTGCGCAGCCTGCGCCAGGCCTTCAGCGCCTGAGCGCAGGCCATCGGCAACGATGCTGCAGTGCCGCGCACCCGCTCAGCGGAACGTGGTCCAGGCCAGCACAGCGGACAACAGGGCGACCCAGATTACTGCCTTGAACGTACCTTCCAGCATGTTGCCGCCGAACAGCAGTTCAAAGAACGGATTGGGCCTGGAAACCGGCACATGATCGCTCATCGGTGAAAGATCCTGGTGATGGGTGGAGGGTATGCACGCATGCCTGCGCGGGCATCACTCTAGTACAGGCCCGTCATCGGTGGATGTGCCGAGAACATCCGCTTAACACCCTGCGCGCCAGTTCGGGTATGTTCGACCCAACGCTGCGTTCAAGGATGATCGATGCTCAAGCGCGCCTTGTTCCCTGTTGTCGCCCTGCTGCTGTCCGTGCTGGTCATCGCGCTCGGATGGCAGAACCGCCATCTGCGACAGATCAACGAGCAGATGGCCACTCAGCTTCAGGACATGCGCCTTGAAGCACACGGCCTCGAGCTGGGCAGTCGCCCGGATGCACTGTCGCTGCGCACCACGCAGCAGACCTTCGTCGATATCGGCGGTGCGCGCGACGTTCCGCAGATCCTCTATTTCTTCTCCACCGCATGCCGCTACTGCCTGGCCTCGGTACCGCAGCTGCAGCAGATCGCCGCGGCCCGCGGCAACAGCGAACTGGTCGGTGTCGGCCTGCCGCCATACGACCGGCTGGCGGACTACGCCGGCAAGCATGCACTGCGCTTCCCGATCGCCATCGACAACGAAGCCGCTGCGTCCACGCGCTATCGCGCCACTGTCACGCCGATGCTGATGGTGCTGGCCGCCGATGGCCGCGTTGCCTACAAGCATGTCGGGCAGCTCGACGCCCAGGTCGTGCAGGCCGCCGTCGCGTCGCTCGCGCCGAAGCCGGCGCTGCCCTGATCCCGCATGCCGCGCATCACGTCGCGGCGCCCTGTTACTGCATTCGCGCCACAACCGGCACTCCCGTGCCTTCGGCAACTGCAACTCCACAACGCCAACCAAGGAGATACACATGATCGGAAAGAAAGTGCTTTCGTCCGTCGCCGGTATCGTCGTTGTCGCGGCCATGGCCTTCGGCGCCAGCCAGGCCTTCGCCGTCTCGCCCAAGACCGGATATGCACCGGGCTGCGAACCGCACCCGCAGTGCCCGTTCGGCAACGCGGGCAAGCACGGCCAGCTGCTGTGCTGCGACCCGCTGTAACCGGATCCGTGCATGGGGTCGGCATCGCTGACCTGCCACACCCGCCGCGGAGCTGAGCCAGCGCCGCGGCCATGACCGGGCCACCCCGCAGTGGCCCACCACGCCGGGCCGCCGTGATGCGCGGCCCGGCACTTCCCGGCCCGGATTCATCCTTCCCGCATCGACTTGGCGCACGCTTTACCGGCTTTCGTCGCATACCGGTTTCACAGCGCAGGGGGCAGTGCCACGCTGGACTCCCTTCTCCGGAGCACCGTGCCATGCCGATGCTTGCCCTGCTGCTGTTGTGCGCTGGCCTGTTCGGCCGCGATGCCGACGCCGGGGATGCCTCCCTGCGCAGCCAGATCCTGCAGGCCGACGCCGGGCGTGCGGGCATGCCCCCGGCACATGAGCCGACGGCCCTGCAGTTGTTCCGGTTGCGCCAGGACCGCGTGCTGCGGGTGGGCAACCAGCGCCCGCCTGCGGGCGGCCAGCAGCATCAGGCCGGTTCAGCACGTTTCGCGCAGGTCTGGGAACGCGTGGACGGCCACTGGCGACTGCAGCGCATGATCAGCATCGACGAATGGGTTGCCCAGCGCTGACGCTCGGGCACCGGTAACCATCGCAAACGAAAAAGCCGGCCCAGGGCCGGCTTTCATCGTGATCCACCGCTGCACCGGCAGTGCCGGGAGCCAGGTGGTGGGCGGTACAGGGTTCGAACCTGTGACCCCTACCATGTCAAGGTAGTGCTCTACCGCTGAGCTAACCGCCCATCTTGTTCTTGCCGCCCGAAAGCTGGCCCTGCTACGTAAAAACCCGGCGCCAGGGCCGGGCTCTTCAGTTCACGACAGCCCCCTTCCGGAGACTTCGTGGTGGGCGGTACAGGGTTCGAACCTGTGACCCCTACCATGTCAAGGTAGTGCTCTACCGCTGAGCTAACCGCCCGTTTTTGCTTCTGAACGTCCGCGATTGCGTCGGTGCAGGCCGCGTATATTACGGATGCCGGCCGTGAAGCGCAACACTTTTGTGAAGAAGATGCTGCACCGCCGCGTTCAGCCCAGACTCGCTTCCTTCAGCTGCCGGATCTGGTCACGCACGCGTGCGGCATCCTCGAATTCCAGGTCCTTGGCGTGCTGGTACATCTGCTGTTCCAGCGCCTTCAGACGGGCCGCCAGCTGGGCCGGGCCGAGCGAGCGGTAATCGGCTCCGTCCTCGGCAACACCCGCCCTGCCCTTGCCCTTGCCCTTCTTGGCTTCCTTCTCCGCCGCATCCGAACGCGCACCTTCGAGGACGTCGACGATCGGGCGCGCCACCGAGCGCGGCACGATGCCATGTTCTTCGTTGTACTCGACCTGCTTGGCGCGGCGGCGGTCGGTCTCGTCGATCGCTGCCTGCATCGAGCGGGTCACCTTGTCCGCATACAGGATCGCCTTGCCTCGCACATTGCGGGCGGCGCGGCCGATGGTCTGGATCAGCGAGCCGGTGGAGCGCAGGAAGCCTTCCTTGTCGGCGTCGAGGATTGCCACCAGCGACACCTCGGGCATGTCCAGGCCCTCGCGCAGCAGGTTGATGCCCACCAGCACATCGAACTTGCCCAGGCGCAGGTCGCGGATGATCTCCACGCGCTCGACCGTGTCCACGTCCGAGTGCAGGTAGCGCACGCGGATGCCGTGTTCGGTCAGGTATTCGGTGAGGTTCTCGGCCATGCGCTTGGTCAGCGTGGTGACCAGCACACGGTCACCGGCCTTGATGCGCGCGTTGGCCTCGCTCATCAGGTCGTCGACCTGGGTGCCCACCGGGCGGATTTCCACCACCGGATCGATCAGGCCTGTCGGGCGCACCACCAGCTCGGTGATCTCGTCGCCGGCCTCGCGGTACTCATACGGGCCCGGCGTGGCGGACACGTAGATCGCGCGCGGGCAACGCTCCTCCCACTCCTCGAAACGCAGCGGCCGGTTGTCCAGCGCCGACGGCAGGCGGAAGCCGAACTCGACCAGGGTCTCCTTGCGCGAACGATCGCCCTTGAACATGGCACCAATCTGCGGAATGGTCACGTGCGATTCGTCGATGACCAGCAGCGCGTCCGGCGGCAGGTAGTCGAACAGCGTCGGCGGCGGCTCGCCGGCATTCTTGCCGGTCAGGTGCCGCGAGTAGTTCTCGATACCATTGCAGAACCCGACTTCGGCCATCATCTCGATGTCGAACTGGGTGCGCTGCGCCAGGCGCTGCGCCTCGACCAGCTTGTTTTCCGCATACAACTGCTCAAGCCGTTCCTTCAACTCCACCTTGATGGTTTCCACCGCGGCCAGCACGCGCTCGCGGGTGGTGGCGTAGTGGGTCTTGGGGTAGACAGTGAACCGCTGCATGTTGCGCATCGTCTCACCGGTGAGCGGGTCGAACAGGGTGATCTTCTCGACCTCGCCGTCGAACAGCTCGATGCGCAGCGCTTCGCTGTCCGACTCGGCAGGGAACACGTCGATCACTTCGCCACGCACGCGGAACGTGCCACGCTGAAGCTCGTACTCGTTGCGCGTGTACTGCAGCTGGGTCAGGTGATTGATCAGGTCGCGCTGGTCGATGCGCTCGCCCTTGGACAGGATCAGGCGCAGCGACAGATAGTCCTCGGGCGCACCCAGGCCATAGATCGCCGACACCGTGGCCACCACGATCGCATCCGGGCGCGACAGCAGGGTCTTGGTCGCGGCCAGCCGCATCTGCTCGATGTGCTCGTTGATCGAACTGTCCTTCTCGATGAAGGTGTCCGACGAAGGCACGTAGGCCTCTGGCTGGTAGTAATCGTAGTAGCTGACGAAGTACTCGACCGCGTTGTGCGGGAAGAACGCCTTGAACTCACCATACAGCTGCGCCGCCAGCGTCTTGTTCGGCGCCATGATCAGCGTTGGCTTCTGAACGTTCTGGATGACGTTGGCGATGGTGTAGGTCTTGCCCGAGCCGGTGACGCCCAGCAGGGTCTGCTTGGCGATGCCCGCTTCGAAGTTGCTGGTCAGCTTCGCGATGGCATCAGGCTGGTCGCCCGCCGGCGAATACGGCGAGACGAGTTCGAAACGGTCGCTCATGGTGTTGCCAGTTCCCGGGGAGGACAAGTATACGGGGCAAGGGGTGACGGCCAGCTGAGGGGTTTCCGGGCAGGCTGGCGCGGCGGTGCCTGATGGCGGCGCTGCTGCCGGGGCGAGAGGCTTGAAGCCATGCACCACATCCCCCGTCCCAATCGTTTGGCGCTACGCGGCATGCACCTGGTCGAGATGCTGGTGGTGATCGCCGTCCTTGCCGTCCTGGTGGCCGCGGGTTGGCCCGCGCTGCATCCGCTGCTGTTGCGGCATCGCGCCGACGCCCTGCAACTGGCCCTGCATGCCAGTCTTTCCAGCGCCCGAAGCGAAGCTCTGAAGCGCCGTGAATTGATCGGGCTGTGCGCCAGCGACGACGGTGAGCAGTGCTCACTCGACTGGAGCACCGGCTGGATCATCTATCGCAGCGGCAGGCATCGGGGGACACCGGCATCCGCCGAGGACATCCTGACCCACCACCAGGGCCGGACCGACATCGCAATCGTCGCCCAGGCCAGCAGTGGACGGCCGTTGCTGTTCTTCCAGCCTGATGGGCGCAGTCCCGGCGCCAATCTCACACTACGCATCTGCGCAGGAAACCGGCTGCATGGCAGGTTGGTCATCAACAATGGCGGCCGTATCCGCAGCGAGCGTGTCGACCGCACCCTCCCCTGCTGACGGGCCAAAAAGACAAAAGCCGCGATTTCTCGCGGCTTTTGCAGTATCTGGCGCCCGAAGTTGGACTCGAACCAACGACCCCCTGATTAACAGTCAAGTGCTCTAACCGGCTGAGCTATTCGGGCGGGGAGGCGCATTGTACTGGGCGATCAGAGGAAGATCAACACCTGATTTACCAGCAATCGGAAACCGTGCCGCTGGCCGTTTTGCGGTTGGCCTGGTCCACGCCCAGCGTCCCGCAGCTGTCCTTGGTCTGGTTGCCCTGGGGCGTCGCCGTCAGCGTGAACGAGGACGCCTTGCCATCGAAGGTGATCGCGTAGCGTGTGGTCCCGCCCTCGCGCGGCGACACCTTGCTGGGCAGCGCGAAGCCCGAATAGGTGTTGTTCACCGAGTAGTAGCGCTCAGCACGCTGCGCGTACTCCACCAGGTCCGCCTTGGCCACGCCCCGGTGCGACTGGCGGATGTACTGCTGGTACGACGGAACGACAATCGCCGCCAGGATGCCGAGCACGATCACCACGATCATCAATTCGATGAGGGAGAAACCGTGCTGCTTGCCGGGACGACGCAGGGTACTGGAAAGAGTGTTCAGGCTCATGGGAATGTCTTCGTTACTGGATCTGGCGCCAGGATTGGCGACCGCAGGGATAAGGCACGTACATCGTCGGAGCACCCGCCACGTTGACCGCCATCCAGCAGGCGCGCCCGCCTCGATCGGCACCCTTTGCCAGGCGCGGCATCACCGAGACATTGACGTCCTTCACCGGTGCGGTGCCGCCGGTGTCGAGACTGACGCCGGCCGTGCCCGCTCCGTAGGGCGTGCCGGTAATGGACCCGACCCGCGCCTGCTCCAGCGATGCAACACCCGAGATCGGATTGAGGCCAAACAGCCAGTTGCTTCCCTCGGTCGAACAGCCACGGCCACCCGCGGTGGGCATGTAGGTCGGCATGAACACCGTTCCCGACGCCACGGCAGGATTACCAACAAAGCGTTCACCTGCGCCGGGCAATGCAATGCTCCACCCGCGCGCCGCCCCGGAGAAGGGCGTGGCCGTGACCGTGCGCAACTTGTTGGTGGTGGTCACCGTATAGGCCAGCAGATTGGCGGGCACGATCGTGGCCTCCGGCTGGTCCTTGCTGGTGTCGTTGACACCGTACAGCGACTGCGCGGTGAGATCCTGCGGATCATTGTCGAAGGAGAAGCTGCCGGTACCCAGCACCAGCATCACGCCACCACCCGGTCCGGTCACGGCGGTCATGCCGCCGGTAATCGGCTGGCGGTACACCTGGTTGTTGTTGTTGGTCTGGCGCGCCGTGGTGAACACCGGCGTGGTGACCGAGGTCGCCGTGCTTTCCAGGTCGAACTTCCACAGCGCGCCGCGCTGGTCGGCCGCATAGATCGTGTCCGCCAGGCCGTCGCGGCCACGTACACGCCCCGTCCCGCCGGCGCTGTCGGCGCGCCAACGGTCGACGGCCACGATGTTGCCCAGGCCGTTGTCACCGGCAGGTGCAGTCGCCGCGGCCTCGGTAGCAGTGATCATCCGCACCGCGCCCGATCCCAGGTCGACCACGAAGAGCACGGCCTTGCGGCTGAGGCTGTTGTAACCGTTGCCGAAGATCGCTTTCCACGCCACCCCGGTCCCTTCCTTCACCGGCACGATCACCGGCTTGCCAAGGACATGGCCGATATTCGCCTTCACGGTGCTATCGAGCCCCGGCGCCACGTCACTGATTTCCCACAGGCGATTGCCGGTACCGAAGCTGGATGGCGTGGTGACATCCAGCGCGAACACCGAGCGCCCACCGGCGCCCGCCGTACCAACCAGCGCCGTGGCCCAGTTGCCACCGATCTGTGCGTCCGCCACCGCGATCGGTCCATCCACGTAGTAGCGATGACGGAAGCGCTGGTCGGACTTGTTGGCCGCCACGTAGGGATACAGCAGGTTGGCCATGTGGCCCAGCGCAGTTCCAGGGATGTAGGCGAAGGTCTCGCTGCCACCGGCACTGTCACTCACGCCGCTGCCGTTCATGCCACCGTCGAAGGCATGCAGCATGCCGTCGTTGGCACCGACATAGACCATGTAGCGGCCGTTGTTGCGCTTGCGGGTCAGATACGTGGCATACGAGGTCGCCATCGCGGTGCTGATGCGCTGGTAGCCATAGTCGTCGCGGGGCGAACTGATCACCGGGCTGGAGTTGACGATGTCGCCCAGCACGGTGGTACGGGTGCGATAGATGCCCCCCGAGTTGCGTACTTCGCGTGATGCGTCGCCGCGCAGATAGGCCATGGCCGTGGCGATGTCGCCGCCCAGCTTTTCAGCCTCGGTCGCAGAACAGCGCGCAATACCGGGATACTGCTTCTCGTCCTTGTTGCAGAGGTCGGTGAAGGCGATGTTGGTGCTGCTGAAGTCAACTGCAGCATTGCCCTTGGTGGCGACGATGGTGCGCGAACGCTGCGCGCCCAGTTTCTCCGCCGCTTCCCACACCTGCGTGTACTCGGTCTGCTGCGTCTTGTCGTTCACCGCGAGCTTGGATGCCTTCAGGCGGCTGAACCAATCGGTTTCCTCGTTGGCCACTTCGAACTGGGGCGTGACCGCCAGCGATCCGGTACCGATACGCGCGCCGGTCAGGCCCTGGCTGCCCGAAGGCGCTGGCCCGGAGGTGACCGACGACAGCACCCGTCGCATGGCCGTGGTGATGTCTGCCGGAGTACGCGCGTTGATGTACTCACCGCGGGTATTGGTCGCGGCGTGCCAGATGTCATCCACAGTGCTGGGATTGTCGTTCTGGCGATCCGGCCAGTTGCTGTAGACCGCCGAATCGGTATACGGGTTCTGCTGCCTGTTCGGATCGAACAGATTGCCACGCGCGCCCAGCGTGATCCCGTAGAAGTTGATATGCAGGTCCTTGTTGCAGTCCAGCGACTTGTCGGTGCTGGTCGCACATTGCTCCGGTACCGGCACCTGTCCCCGGGGCATCCGATCATCGGTTCGCAACGGGTTCACGTAGTAGTACGCGGCAATATCACCCATGGTGTTGGAATTGCCATCCGAGAAGGGAGTCCCCATGTTTCCGTCCACGTTGCCAGGGGCAGGCGCCAGGGATGAGGAAAGATTGTTGCCATTGTTGCTGTAGCCGTCGGTGAACAGCATCACCGCATTCTTCTGGCAGGACAGCTTGATGGGCGCATTGTCATCGGTCCGCATGAACTGCAGGCCCGCGGCGTTGACGGCATGTCGATTCGGCGTACCACCACTGGCCGTCAGCGCGATCATGCTGCTGTAGAGCGCGGACTTCTGCCCGATCACGCTCATGTCCCGGATCGCAAGCCGTTTGTTGGAGTCTGTCGAACTGTTGTAATTCTGGAAATCGTTGATCCGGAAATACCCGACATACATGTCATTGACATTCAATGCGCGCGTCATGCCGGCGATCATCGCCCGGTTGCGGTTGCCGTAGTACGAGTACCAGTTGGCGAAGTTCTGCAATGCGGCAGCATCACCGGTCCCGATGACGTACTTCCACATGTCACATCCCGAACCGCAGGCGCCGGTGACCCTGGTTCGCTGGATACCTGCGTACGCATTGGCAGTGCCCGGCAACTGCGGATAGGCGTCGCCATCGCTGGTGTACGGCATGTAGAACGTAGCGGGCACATAGCGCAGCGACGCATAGCCCGCCGAGCTCCAGGTCGCGCCTCTCGTATTGGCGTTCTCGTTGCCAAAATTACCATTGGCCCTGCTTGCAGTCCTGTAGGTCTGCCCGGCCGGTACCGTCATCCCTTCCTGCATCCTCTGGACATCCCAGGACGAAGTACCCAGATAGCTGCTGGCGATCGCCAGTGTATCTGTCTCACGAGGATCGATGAGGGTGGCCGACGTGCTCGCCGCTGGATACGACTGCACTTCTTCGTTCACGATCCGCAGCCAGGGCTCGTACTTGATGGCAGGATCGTAGTAGGTCGGATTGTAGGCCGCCGATCGGGCAAACCCGAAGACATCCAGCGCCGGGATGCCGTTGTAGCTGTTGATCCGTGCACCGGGCAGCACATAGAAGTAACTGCACTCACCGGTCTGGATGGCATTTCCCCACCGGTCATAGGTTACGGGCACGTCTTCAGGCGTATTGAGCACTCCGGCCGATCGGAAGAAACTCTTTCTCCCGTAGTGCCAGCACGCCGTACCATCCTGCCCCGGGAACTGGGTCTGGAAGGTCATCGAACCCGAATCGTCCACCGCCATGATGAATGACGGCGGCGCGGAGACCTTCAGGTTCATCGGGTGCTGCGACAACGTGCCCTGCGCCTGCGCGGCGAACAGGTTCATCGCAAGCCAGGTGCCGCCAGCCACCGCCAGCAACAGCCCGGAGCCGGCCAGGATCTTGATCTTTCGGGTCGCCATGACCGGGTTCCTCAAAGCTTGAAAACAGTGTCGACAGCCGCCGAGGAAGTACCCTCGTTGCTGGTGGCGGCATCGCGATCGGAGCCGAACGCGGTGATCTGGTAGACGCGGGTGGGCTCTTCGCTTTCCGGCGTGCCCATGCCCAGCGTCGATTCGCCCTGGATGCAGGCGTCGATACGGCGCACGCTGACCACCGGCGCCGCCGACAGTTTCTGCTCACCCACCCAGCGGGTGGGATCGAAGCCGTCATCGCAGATGCGCTTGATGGCGTCAGCCTTCAACGCGCCGCCATCGCCGGTATTGTTGTCGATCTCCTCGATCGACCGCTCGGCATCGCGTACCGCTCGTTCGCTGGCCTGGAACGCCACGTTGGCGGCCCGGTAGTTGGAGGACATGCGCTCCTGCATGCTCGCCACCTGCATGCCGACCACGCCGATCAGCGACAGCAGGATCAACAGCATCAGGGCCACGTACAGCACCGCACCGCGCTGTTGCGTACGCCCCTGGAATCTACGGGAGACGGAGGGCTTCATGGGTCATCAGTTCCCGAACAGTCGGTTGCGCAGTGCCACGGACACCTCGTAGGAGGCACGGTAGCGATCATCGTAGGTCGTGGGCGGATTGAAGCCAACGCCGAGCACGCCCAGCTGGGCCACCGCCGTATTGGCCTGCTCGGCCGCGGCCCGCTGCGGGCTGCGCACCAGCAGTCCGAACTGCACCAGGCCAACCCGCCGCCACGCAGCGACAGCGGCGGCATCGGTACCGGTGCTGACCCCGCTGGCAGTCTTCTGGAAGGCGATTACTCCGGTGGGCGGCGCGGTGCTGCTGATTGCCGTCTCGGTATCTTGGCCGTAGAGGAACTGCAGGCTCTCAATGCCCTCCACCAGCTCCTCACCGGTGCCGAACGTGTTGTCGCCAGCGCCACGCGCGCGGTACAGCGCGGGTTCGCCGGCGGTATTGGTGGCCACGTAGTACGCCATCGATTCCACCCGATAGACCATGGTCACCGCGTTGTTGGCCGAATACGCCGAGAGATCGGCTTTGCTGGCCGTGATCGTGCTGTCGGCGATTTTCCCGGCGAACACATCCACCTTGCTGCAATCGGCCACGGCAAACGCCGAGGGCGTGGTGACGGCACCGGCCGACAGTCGGGCCGCCGCGTCCTTGGCGATCGTGATGTCCGGCGAAGTACCGGAGCCGATGGACAGCACCGGCGAGCCTTCCGGTGCCAGGTAGCGCATCACGATGATGTCACTGCCACCCAGCGGTTTGGGCTTCAGATTGGTGATTGCCGACGGCGTGCTGCCGGCAGCCCCCCAGCTTGCGCCGAGGGTCAGCTTGTTGCCAGGCGCAGTACCCTGCGCCTCGTAACCCTGGATCGGCACCGAGAAGTCCATCGGGCTGCCATCACCCGACTTCACGCCAGCAATGTTGACCTTGACACTGTCCTGGGCGCGCACCAGGTGCGCCTGGTCGTTCACGCAGCCCATGTGCCCGGCCATCCGGATGTCGCGCTCGAGGAACTCCAGTGCGAATCGAGCGTTTTCCTGGGTGCGCGCGACGCCTTCGGAGAGCTGCGAGGCCGCCCGCGAAGCCATGAAGATCTGGGTCACGCCCAGCATCAGCACCAGGCCGATGACCAGCGAGATCAGCAGTTCCACCAGCGAGAGGCCAGCCGCATGGCTGGCAGCGGAAGGCGCGCGCTTCATAGACGGGTAACCAGGGTGAACGTGGTGATGCTGTCGGGATTGGCTGCGTTCCATCGCTCGTCTCCCCAGCCGATGCCCACCGTGACCAGGCCATCATTGACGGTCACGTTGGCGCTGGCCTTGCCTCCCAGCACCTTGACCACCTGGCATTGCCAGCGCGCCACGTTCGCCTTGGAGGCTGTCACGTCGGCACTGTTGGGCCAGGTGCAGGGGCCAGCCGGCGCGGTGACCGAGCCGGCGGTGAAGGAGGCCTTGGTGTATTCGCCACCGTTGAGGGTTTCGCTGCGCTGCACGCGCATCAGCTCGATCAGATCGTAGGCCAGGCTGGTGGCCTGGGTGCGCTGGCTGGCGCTCTGCACGAACCGCACGTTCATGGTCTGCAGCAGCGCAAAGCCAAGCAGGCCGAACGCCAGCACCAGCAGCGCGATCAGCACCTCGATCAGGCTGAAGCCACGACTGCGGGCAGGCCCGCCCATGCCGGAACGACGACGTTTCATTTGCAGGTCCCTGCGGTGGAGCGGACCTGGCCCGAGAACAGGACGGTCAGGGTCCGCATGGGGTCACCCGCCTTGCAGCCTTGCGGCACCAGGCTCACGACCTGGTCGGCGGACGCGCGGCGGCGCCCCTGGGAATCGAAGGTGATGACGGTTGGACTGGGAGCCTCGACCGCCAGGCTGCTGCTGCCCTTGGAGAAGCGCAGCACGCTTTCGCTGCCGCTGACGGCGCCATCGCCATCGGCGTCGCCCCAGGCCAGCATGCCCTTGCTCCAGTCGCCATCGCAGGACGTGCCGTTGCTGCTGCCGCACACCCCGCCACCATGGCGGTTGCGGATGGCCTCGCTGCGGGCGAGCGACAACAGGCCGATCACCTCGTTGTTGGTGGTGGTCAGGCGGTTCGAGCGCATCGCGGTGCGGAAACTGGGATAGGAGATGCTGGCCAGAATGACCAGGATGACCAGCGTGATCATCAACTCGACCAGTGTGAAGCCGTTTTGCCGGCGCAAAGACATTGGACGCTCCCCAGCGTGTTGATGGCCACGATGGGCCATCGCCCTGCCACCGGCAAGCGGCGGCAGGATGAACGGTCAATCCAGGGCGACGGGCGTCAAAGCCTTGACGACCCGACCTGCCCTACCCCGTCCGGCGCGATCCCCATCGCGCCGGCGCGGGCTCAGGCCAGCACCTGGTAGCAGGGCTGGTATTCGCCGGAGATCTTCATCCGGCGCTGCTCGACGAAAGCGCGCAGCAACGCGTCCAGCGCCTGCATCATGTCCGGGTCGCCATGGATCTGGAACGGCCCGAACTCTTCGATGCGGCGCATGCCGTCTTCCTTCACGTTGCCGGCGACAATGCCCGAGAACGCCCGGCGCAGGTCCGCCGCCAGCGCGTGCGGCGCACGCCCGTGGTGCAGGTCCAGCGCCGCCATCGCCTCGTGGGTCGGCACGAACGGCTGCTGGTACTCCCACGGAATCTCGATCGACCAGTTGAAGAAGAACGAGTCCTTCTGCGCCAGGCGGTGCTCGCGCACGCGCTTGATGCCATTGGCCATCTTCTTCGCCACCGCGACCGGGTCGCCGATGATGATCTCGTAGCGCTCGGCGGCTTCGTCACCCAGGGTCAGGCGGATGAAGCGGTCGATCTGTTCGAAGTACGGCGCCGCCACGGTCGGTCCGGTCAGGATCAGCGGGAACGGCAGGTCCTTGTTCTCCTCGCGCAGCAGGATGCCGAGCAGATACAGGATCTCCTCGGCGGTGCCGACGCCACCGGCGAACACGATGATGCCGTGGCCGATGCGGACAAAGGCCTCCAGGCGCTTCTCGATGTCCGGCATGATCACCAGGTGGTTGACGATCGGGTTCGGCGACTCGGCGGCGATGATGCCCGGCTCGGTCAGGCCGATGTAACGCGTCACGGTACGGCGCTGCTTGGCATGGGCAATCGTGGCGCCCTTCATCGGGCCCTTCATCGCGCCCGGGCCGCAGCCGGTGCAGATGTCCAGGCCGCGCAGGCCCAGCTCGTAGCCCACCTGCTTGGTGTACAGGTATTCATCGCGCGAGATCGAGTGGCCGCCCCAGCACACGACCAGGTTAGGGTCGCCCGGGTTGAGGATGCGCGCGTTGCGCAGCAGGCCGAACACCGCGTTGGTGATGCCCTCGGACGACTCCAGCTCGGCCGCGTAGGCCGGGCCCATCTCGATGGCCATGTAGGCCAGGTCACGCACCACGGCGAACAGCAGCTCGGCGACGCCGCGGATGATCTCGCCATCGACGAAGGCCATCGCCGGTGCGTTGACCAGGTCGATGCGCACGCCGCGATCCTGCTGCGCCACCTGGATGTCGAAATCGGGATACAGATCGCGCGCCGCGCGCGGATCGTCGGAGGCACTGCCGCTGGTCAGCACGGCCAGCGCGCAGCGGCGCAGCAGTTCGTGCATGCCGCCGGCAGAGGCATCGCGCAGGCGGGCCACTTCGGCCCGCGACAGCACATCCAGCCCACCGCGCGGGTAGATCCGCGCGTCCTGCACCGGCAGTGCGCGGGCTGATTTTTCGTTCGTGGTCATGTCCAATTTTTCGCTTCCTTCAAGGTTTCCGACTGTACTGCCGCCCCCTTAAAAAGCAAAACGGCCGGGAAGCCCGACCGTTGGATGTGTGCTCCCCGCGTTCGCCTTTCCGGGACCGCATCGGCGGCCTTGGCACCGCGCACATTTCTGGATGCTACGCCGATGCGGAGTGGCCTGCAAGGACTTTCGCCTGAACGGAAAACGGCCGGGTTTCCCCGGCCGTTTTCACTTACTGCTTCAGGCTCTGACGGATCAGAACTTGTACTTCAGGGTCAGCTGCATCGACCAACGCGACACGCCGGTGTTGCCCTTGTCGTTGTTGTTTTCCTGGATGGTCGGGTTATCGGTGCTGCCGGTGAAGTTGTAGATGTACTTGCCGGTCGCCGGGTCGATACCTGCGTAGCTGGCCACACGGGCGGTCGAGTTGAAGCCGTAATCTTCGATGCGGCCCCACTTCTTGTTGAGCAGGTTGCCGACATTCATGATGTCCAGCGCCAGCTCACCCTTGTGCTCCTTCACGAAGCCCGGGAATTCCTGGGCGATGTGCAGGTCGAAGCTGTTGACCCACTTGGTGCGGAAGGCGTTGGCCGGGGCGATCTGGCCCTGGTACTTCGCCAGCTGCGGATTGGCGGCCAGCCAATCGAAGAAGGCCTTTTCCATCGCCGCACCGCCGGTGAACTTGACGTCGCCCGGGCCGTTCGGCACGTAGAACAGGTCGTTGAAGTAGCCGGCGCCGGTGGTAGCAGCGGCGTCGCCGTTCATGTCGTTGTAGTAGATGTAGCTGAACGGACGACCCGAACGGCCTTCATAGAACAGGCCCACGGTGGTGTTGTAGTTGCCGAAGAACGCCTTCTTCCAGTTGATCGAACCGGTCACGCGGTCCTTGATCGCATAGCGCGAGTCATAGGCCACGTTCTCGTTGGCGGTACCGATCAGGGTGCTGCCCCAGTTGGAGGTGTTCTGCGAGCTGGTCAGCGGGCTGACTTCCTTCGCGGCAGTGTAGGTGTAGGCCAGCGACCAGCCCCAGTTCTCGGTCAGCGGCTTGTTCAGGCCGGCGGTGAACTGGCGGCTGCTGCCCTTGTCGGTGTTGCGCATCAGCAGCACGTCGCCCATGTCGGTCGGACGGTTTGCCTTGCCACCCACGGTGCCACCACCCACGGCCGTCGCGCCTTCGCGGATCGAGCAGTTGGTGCCGGCGCACGGCACGTAGCCTGCGTCATTCCAGTACAGCTCACGACCGTCCTGGCCGATGCGGGTGTAGGACGGGCCGCCGGCGTTCTTGTACAGGTCCAGGCGTTCGAAGTAGATGCCGCTCTTGACCTTGGTGTACAGGAACTCAGCCGACGCGACGATGCCGTACCACGGCAGTTCGTGGTCGAAGGCGATGTTCGACTTCCACACCGACGGCAGCTTAAGGTCCGGCGCAGCGATGTCGACGTTCTGGCGCGCACCCGCACCAGCAGCCGGAATGTACGGCGGATTGGTGTTCGGGGTGAAAATGCCGTTCTGGTTGCGGACGGTGTACTCGGTGTAGTTCAGACCGGTGTTCTGGTAGGCACCGGCCAGCCACACGTTCGGGGCTGCGCCGCCAAACAGGCCCACGCCGCCACGCAGCTGGGTCGGACGCTCACTGTCGAAGGTGTAGTTGAAGCCGAAGCGCGGCTGCACCAGCTTCTTGTCCGGCAGCTGGGTGTTGTCGTAGCCGTACAGCTCCATGATGCGCGGGTTGTACAGGCGCTGGTTGCTGAAGTCCGGCATGTCGATGCGGACACCACCCTGCACGGTCAGGTTGCTGTTGACCGCCCAGCTGTCCTGGATGAACACACCGGTGTTCTTCAGGGTGTAATTGGCCGGGATGTCGTCGTAGCTGCCACCCGCGCGCGGGGCACGCACCACGTACTGGTTGACGCGACCTGCTGCGAAATCGGCCAGGTTGTTGAACACATACGCGCCATTGACGTTACGGCCGTAGTAGTTCATCAGGTCGTTCTTCGAGTAATCGAAGCCGAACTTGACGGTGTGGTCGCCGATGTACCAGTTGGCGGCACCGAAGGCGCTCAGTTCCTTGCTCTCGACCGCATTGACGTGCGAGTTCTGCTCGGTACCGAAGTACAGCGAGTCATTTCCGCTGGCACCGAAGCCACGGATCTGGATCTGCGGCAGGCTCGACGGGGTGGTACGGACCGAGGTGTATTCCTTGTGCGAGATCTTGAACTCGGTCGAGAAGTTCTCGGACCAGTCACTGAACAGTTCGCCCATCCAGGATTCGTAGGTCTTCGGCTGCTGGTACCAGAAGGTGCTCAGCGAGATCGCGCTGTTGCTGATCTGCGGGAAGCGGACGACGTTCTGCTCGAGCTTGTTGTAACGCACCGCAGCGCGGTGGTTCTCGTTGATGTTCCAGTCGATCTTCAGCGCGTACTCTTCCACCTCGGTCTTGTTGGCCGGGCGATTGAGCGAACCGGCGTCGAAGCCGTAGCCGGTGGCGATCTGCTGCGCACGGGCGATGTCGGCATCGGTGATGGTGCCCTTGCCGTACGGCGAATCGGTCAGGCTGACGCCCGGAGCCGAACGCTCCATCTTCTCGTAGTTGGCGAAGAAGAACAGCTTGTCCTTGACGATCGGGCCGCCGAAGGTCATGCCGTAGGTCTTCTCGTCGTCGAAGCCGTTGAAGCGGACGCCTTCAAGCTCCTTGCGGACCATGTCCTTGTCGCGGTACGCGTAATACACGGTGCCGCCGAAGTTGTTGGTACCCGACTTGGTCACCGCATTGATCACCGCACCGGTACCACCGGCGATGGTGGTGTCGTAGTTGGCGATATCGATGTTGATTTCCTGGATCGCATCCATCGACACAGGCTGACGCTCGGTCGGCAGGTTGTTGGATTCCAGGCCGAACGGGTCGCCCGCGCCGATGCCGTCGATACGGATGGCGTTGTAACGGGTGTTCTGGCCACCGACCGAGATCGCGCCGTCAGCCTTGCTGACCTGCGAGATGCGCGGATCCAGACGGATGTAATCCTGGATGTTGCGGTTCACCGACGGCAGCGACTCCAGCGTCTCACGGTTGACGTTGGTACCGGTACCCATCTTGTACGCGCTGAACAGATCGCTGCCCACGGCCGTGGCGACAACGTTGACGGCGTCCAGGTTGGTCGCAGCCAGGTCACCGCCCAGGTTGGCGTTGACGGTGTTGACCTGGTTCAGGTTCAGGTAGACACCTTCTTCGGTCTTGGTGCCAGCACCCGGCTTGGTGATGGTGATGGTGTACGGACCACCCACGCGCAGGCCGCGCGCGTTGTATCGACCCGACGCATCGGTCGTGGCGCGCGAAACGGTGCCCGACTCGGTGTGGGTGATGGTGACTTCAGCGCCGGCGACAGGCTGGCCTGCGGCGGACATCACCTGGCCGCCGACACCAGCAGAGGTGCTCTGGGCGAAGGCGGGAGCGGCGGCAAGTGCGGCCACGAGACCAAGGGTAAGCTTGGACATCCGGAGTGGGTGGGTCATTTTTCGGTAGCCTCGATGCGAGTTGGCGATGGCGGAAAAAAAGCGCATCCAAACAGCCCTGCGGGTGGCTGGTCGGAGATTTATCTGGGGTTCCCTACCGCTTGGCTGAAGGCAGCCATAACGGTTAACACTAGATTAACACGCTACGCCATCAATGTGACGGTTGTGCGACAAACGGCACCGGATCGCAACGCAATCGTGACGGGTTCTTCACTCCGCCTTTCCCCGGAACTCACTCACCGGGGAATGCCTGGCTGGCATCGAGAATCTGGCCCCGCCAGGCGCTGCCAGCGCTGGACAGCAGGGCCACGGCCGCAGCGGCGGCCGCCTCCGGGCCCAGCGCGGCCGGGTCCTGGTCGACGGAATAGGCCCGGGCGCGCAGCGCCGTGCGCAGGGGGCCCGGATACAGGCCGCTGACCCGCACCGGGCTGCGGCCGAGTTCGTCGTGCAGGCTGGTGATCAGCCCGCGCAGGCCATGCTGGGCAACGCCGTACCCACCCCAATAGGCCTGCCCCACCCGTTCGGAGGCATCAACCGCAAACACCAGGGCGGCATCCTCGCGCTGCCGCAGCAGCGGCAGGCAGGCCTGGGCCAGCCACGCCGGAGCAGTCAGGGTGACATGCACCGCACGGGCGAAACTGGCCGGGTCGGCCAGTTCGAACGGGGTCAATCCGGGGAAATGGGCGGCACAGACCAGCACTCCATCCAGCCGCCCCAGCTCGCGCTGCAGGGCCTGGGCCAGTTCGGCATAGTCGTCGGGGCCCGCACCCTCAAGATCCAGCGGATACAGCAGTGGTTCCGGGCCGACCGCCTGGACCTGGGCATAGACACGGTCCAGGCGGCGCGGTTTGCGCCCCAACAGGACCACGGTAGCCCCAGCGGCGGCGGCGGCAACGGCCGCCGCACTGCCCAGCCCACCGCCGGCGCCGGCAACCAGCACCACGCGATCCTGCAACGGGCGGCCATCGAGCGCCCCGTTGGTCGGTGACGTCGATGGCCAGGCACTCATCCCTGGGTCGCCTCTTCGACGATGCGCTTGAGCTCGCCGGCTTCAAACAGTTCCAGGACGATGTCGCAGCCGCCGATCAGCTCGCCGTTGATGAACAGCTGCGGGAAGGTCGGCAGGTTGGAGAACCGCGGCAGGTTGGCGCGGATCTCGGGTTCTTCCAGCACGTTGACGGTGCGCAGGGTGACCGCGCCGGCTGCCATCAACGCCTGTACGGCGCGGCTGGAGAAGCCGCACATCGGGTATTGCGGGGTGCCCTTCATGAACAGCACGAGCGGGTAACGATCGACCTCGGCCTGGATTTGCTGCATTACCGCCACAACCTCACTCCTTGCTTCGCCGGACAAACCGACCGCGGTGGTCGGCTAGACTGCCCACGGTAGCCGCCATTGTAAGCGGATGGAACCGGCTGCCGCCGCCCCTCTGGCCACGAACCTGTCCATGCCTGTCGAATTGCCTGCCCTGCCCTACCTTTCCGGCTCACTGCAGCCGCACCTGTCCGCACAGACCCTGGAACTGCACCACGGTCGCCACCATCGCGCCTACGTGGATGCGGTCAATGCCGGCATCCTCGGCACCGAGTGGGAAGACGCGTCACTGGAGGAAATCGTCCGCCAGGCCCAGGGAAAGCTGTTCGATGCGGCTGCCCAGGCGTGGAACCACGGCTTCTACTGGCAGTGCCTGCGCCCCCGAGGCGGCGGCGAACCGCAGGGCCGCCTGGGCGAGCTGGTCAAGCGCCAGTTCGGCGACGTGCAGCGCCTGCGCGAGGAATTCAACCGCACCGCGCTGGGCCTGTTCGGCTCGGGGTGGGTGTGGCTGGTGCAGCACCCGGGCGGGCAGCTGGGCATCCAGGCGACCCGCAATGCCGGCACGCCGCTGACGGGTGAAAGCACCCCGCTGCTGTGCTGCGATGTCTGGGAGCATGCCTACTACACCGACTACCAGAATGACCGCGCGCGTTATCTGGAGGCGTTCTGGCAGCTGGTCAACTGGGAATTCGCCGAAAGCCAGCTGCGCTGAGGCAGGGACGCTGCCCCCCCCTGTAGAGCCGAGATCCTATGTTCGCGGTCAAGCCTGCTGGAAGCAGGCTTGACCCACTTTCAGCATGGCTGGGTCAAAGTCCCGACCGCTTTTGAAGACTCCCCAGGCGATCCTGGCCAGCTTTCTGGCCAGGATGTTAAAGCTGGCGGTACTGCTGTGGCCACGTTCGCGGATGGCCGTATAAAGGGCTTTGCCGCCTTTGGATCGGGTCAGGCCCATGGCCGCCA
>NZ_JAWIRW010000018.1:0-68531 GCF_036319985.1 Stenotrophomonas sp. SMYL89
TGGCGGCCATGGGCCTGACCCGATCCAAAGGCGGCAAAGCCCTTTATACGGCCATCCGCGAACGTGGCCACAGCAGTACCGCCAGCTTTAACATCCTGGCCAGAAAGCTGGCCAGGATCGCCTGGGGAGTCTTCAAAAGCGGTCGGGACTTTGACCCAGCCATGCTGAAAGTGGGTCAAGCCTGCTTCCAGCAGGCTTGACCGCGAACATAGGATCTCGGCTCTACGGTTGCGCGCCGCTTTTCCGGTGGTGGATCACACCATCGTGGCGCCGCCCCGGGCTATCGTGCACCCATACGGCCTTGCCGATCGGGGGATGCATGCCGGTAGTGCTGGCGCTGCTGTATGTGCTGTGCCATGGCCTGGTCCTGGCCATGTGGCCGGGGCCGGTCGGTGCGGGTTCCTTCGTGTTCCTGACCGCCGCCCCGCTGCTGGCAGCCGCCGCCTGCCTGTGGCGGGCGCGCCGCGACAAGGCGGCGCTCGGCTGGCGCGCCACGGCAGCGGCGCTGCTGCTGTGGGCCGGCGGCATGGCCTTCAACATGATCGACGCCCTGGGCGCCGGGCGTGCCGATTTCACCCCGCGCGCAAGCCTGTTCCTTTACGTGCTTTACGGTGTGCCCCTGGTGTTCATCCTGGCCCGGGCGCGCCGGGAACGGGTCAGCATCAGCCTGATCGATGCGGCGATGGCGGCGCTGCTGGGCGTGCTGTTCTTCGTGCACGCGCAGTCGTTTGCCGCCCGCGTTGACATCGACGACCACGCGCTGTCCAACATGCAACGCATGTTCGATATCCAGAACCTGTGCATCGCTGTGTTCGCGGTGGTGCGCTGGCTGGCCGGCGACGTTCCCGAGCGGCGCACCTTTTTCCGCGCGCTGGCGATGTATGCGGTGACCTACCTGTTGGTGGCGTACTACATCAACCACTACACCTCCGGCGATGCGTTCGGTGCCTATGCCGACCTGCTGATCGATCTGCCGTTCCTGCTGCTGGCGCTGCTCGCGCTCAGCCAGGCACCGGCGCGGGTCCTGGCGCCGCATCCGCGGATGGCGCGCACGGTGCAGGCGGCGGGTCCGATGATCCTGCCGCTGCTGCTGCTGGTGGTAGGCACGCTGGTGGTCGACCACGCCCGGCCCCTGGCCGTGAGCGGGTTCGTGGTGGCGACGCTGGGGTTCGGCCTGCGCAGCATCCTGCTGCAGGTGGACCTGATGGAACGGCAGGCCTCGCTGGATCAGTTGGCGCGCCAGGATGGCCTGACCGGCGTGGCCAACCGGCGCGAGTTCGACGCGCTGCTGCTGGCCGAGTGGAACCGCGCACGGCGCAGTGGCACCGAACTGGGCCTGTTGCTGCTGGATATCGATCATTTCAAGGCCTTCAACGACCGCCACGGCCATCCCGCCGGCGACCGCTGCCTGCAGGCCGTGGCAGCGGTCCTGAAGGCGAGTGCTGGCCGCGCCGGTGACCGTGTTGCGCGCTACGGCGGCGAGGAATTCGCGGTGATCGTGCCCGGAAGTGCGTTGTCGGGCGTGCTGGCACTGGCCGAACGCCTGCGCGAGGCGGTGGCGGCGCTGCCGCTGCCGGAAGGGTCGGTCAGCATCAGCATCGGCGTGGGCTATTTGCATCCGCCAGCGATGGCCAGCGCCGACCAACTGCTGGCCGATGCCGATGCCGGCCTGTATGCCGCCAAGCGGGCCGGCCGCAACCAGGTGGTCCTGCATGCGCACGTGCTGGATGACGAGGGCAACGCGCACGGAACCATGGATTGCTGAGCAGGCCAGCCCGTCACGCGCTGCTGCCCGTTGCCGCCAAACCGCCTCATCCTGTTCGGCCAGGCCAATCCGGCTCGCCGCTGGTCGTACAGAACCAGCCTGTTTGGGGTTCCGGCCATCCAAGGACATCGCGCTGTACAGTCAGACCGGGGCTGCGATCGTGCGCATAGCGCTGTACCGCGCGCTGGGTAGCGGCCGCCACTACCCGGCGGTTCGGTAGTTGCCAACCTTGGTTGGCAGCGCTTCCCGGAAGCGCCGACCGAGCTTGCGTCCTCGTTCACCGACGCCTGTCGGCGACCTCGCCGTAGAACCAGTATTCCTGTTCCAGACCGTCATCGTGGTCGGTGGGAGGAATGCTGACCTGCACACCTCGCTCCTCAACGCCTTGGGGTAGGACGAGCTGCCATTCGGCGGAAAGGCTGCGCGAGGTGATGGCGGTGACCTGGCCATCCGCTGTCGAGGCGACGTGGCCCTGGAAGTACGTTTCGTCCAGGTAAAGGCAAATCTCGCTGGAGAACATCCCCGGCTGGGCGATGCAGCAGGTTACCCGCACAGTAGCCTGTGAAGCGGGCCGCGACTGGATCAGATTTGCGCAGGCGCTGATGAGCGATTGGGCGCAGGCACGCTGGATTCTCAGGGTGGTGGCCGGGCCTTCGATCAGACCGGCTCGGGTTGGAACCTTGTAGTTCCAGTAGCGAGCTTGACTGCCCAACTCCTCTGGCGAGGGAAACGCACCACTGAAGCAGTCAGCCCAATGCTGCAGGTCGCGTAGTCGGCGTGGGGCATCGCGCAGCTTCTTCTCGCCGCGCGTACCCGGCCGGGTGATCGCATCTCTGTTTCTCATTCCCACAGTGTGCCAGCCACATGCGCGGCGCGTTGGAAAGCGCCAACCAAGGTTGGCATCTACCGGAGCATGCCTCGGAAGCGCCGGGCCATGTTCGGCGGCGCGTCAGTAGTGGCCAACCTTGGTTGGCAGCCGTTTGTGCAAGCGCCAACCAAGGTTGGCGTCTACCAGAGCATGGTCAGCGCCGGGCCATGCCCGGCGGGCGGGTGCCTCAACGCACGTCGCGTAGTTCCCAGTGGCTGCCGGCCAGCAGGCGCAGGCGCTGCTTGAACACATCGCTGTCGATGCGGGTGGTGGCCACCAGGTTGATGCGCAGGTCCTTCTGCTCGCCGGTCACGGTGGCGTCCGGATCGGTCACGCCCCACTGCGGTTCCACTGCATCGGGATCGGGCTGCTTGGCCTTCCAGCGCTCGAACAGCGTGCCGCTGCGCAGGGCATTCTGCAGCTCTTCGGCGAAACCGGCGGCGCCCTGCGAGTGGAAGGACAGGTCAGGGTCATTGCCACGGGCCTTGGACGGGTCGGGCAGGCTGATGTGGTACTGCGCAGGCATGGAGTTCTCCTTGAAGTGCGGCAAGGCTGGCACAGTGGCGGTGGAATCGATGTGCAGATTCCCGCCACGGTCGACCTTCATTCAAACCGATGTGGCCCATCGGCAAAGCCCACGGTGACCGCGCCCTTGCCGACATTGACCATGCCGGTCAGGCTCATCACCGATTCGTACACGGCCACGCCATGGGTGGCGCAGACCTCCTTCAACTGGGCGTAGCCGGGCAGGGTACGCAGCTCGTCCAGCTCACCGCCGTAACTGACGCACACCGTTGGTGTCATCAGCCCGGCACGCACGCGCTGGCCGACCACCGCGAACAGCTTCTGCACCGCGTTGTCGAAGCCTTTGATCTTGGCGACCGGCCCGGTTTCGCCGCGATAGCCGTGCAGCACCGGCTTGATGTCCAGTGCGCTGCCCAGCGCCGCGCTGAGCAGGCCGACACTGCGGTCGCCCTTGTGCCGTGCACGCGCACGCATGTAATACAGGTCACGGGTCACCATGTAGCCGTGCACGTTGCCAGCCAGTTCCTCCAGCCGTTCGCGGATCTGCTGCACGCTGGCGTTGCTCTCGCGCAGGCGCACCGCTTCCACCGCGGTCACCGCCTGGGCAGCGAACAGGTTCTGGGTATCGAGCACGCGCAGCGCGAACGGTGAGTTGTAGCCTGCCGCCTGGCGCACCGGCTTGTAGTCGTTGAGGATGGCGAAGCTGGCCTGCAGCGCGTTGTCATGGATCGGGCTGCGGGTCTTGGTGATGGTCATGCAGAACACGTGGTCGTAATCGATCACCAGCTGCTGCAGGAACAGGTCGCGGATCTGGTTGACACTGAAGGGAATGGTTTCCGCCTCGGCGCCGTGTTCGGCCACGTGCGCGTGCAGGAAGCTCAGCGTGGCCTGCTCATCGCGGTGATCGGCCAGCACGGCTTCGCCGATGCGGACGGTGATCGGCAGCAGCACGATGTTGTGCTCGGCAATGAAGTCCTGCGGCAGGTCGCAGGCCGAGTCGACGACGATTCCGATGCGCATCCGCGGCTCCCCCTCCAGGGCGGTTGTAGATTCGGAAACGTGAAATCTATCTCAAAACCAGAGCCCGCGCCCGAGGGAAAGGCGTCACCCCTGTTCAGCGATTGCGTTGTACCGCCATCGGCAGGCTGTCGAGGCGTTGCCATTCAGGCTGCTGCAGCAGGGTGGGATCGGCCAGCACTGCGGCCATCAGCGGATGTGCGTCGTTGCCCCAGAACAGTTCGTCGCCGATGGCCAGGGTGGGTACCCCGAACACGCCGGCCGCGATCGCGGCCTCCGTGTTGCGCCGCAACTGTTCCTTGACCGCCGGGGCGGTGATGGCGCTGGCGACATCCTCGATGCCCAGCTGCGCACCCGGTTCGCGCAGGGCCTCGGCGCTGTCACCGGCATGGCCGTCGCGCCAGATCCAGTCGAACAGCACGTCCACCGCCTGTGCGCTGGCTCCGACGGCCAGGCACAGGCGCAGCGCCGACAACGGATTGAACGGATGGCCGGGCGGGAAGCGCATCGGGGTGCCCTCGGCCTGCGCGGTCCACTGCAGGTGGCGGTAGGCAAAGCGGCGCTTGGCGGGGATTTCCGCCGGGCCCAGGTTGCCCAGGTGATGCAGCACCGCACCGAAGGCGATCGGCACCGGCTGGATTTGGCCGACCTGCGGCAGCCGCTTCAGCTTCTGCCAGTGCAGGTAGGAATAGGGTGAGACGAAGTCGAAATACCAGCGCAGCGTGGCCATGAGGGTTTCCTTGAAGGCGGTCAGGGCTGCGCGTTGCGCTGCAGGTAGCGGTCACGCAGGTCAGTCTGGCGCGAGCGCATCGGCATCGCACGGCCACCCAGCCAGACCTGTTCGGCATAGTGCGCCACGTCCAGCGGGTCGCCCTCCCACAGCACCAGGTCGGCGCGCTTGCCAGGCTCGATGCTGCCGATCTGGTCGGCCACGCCGAACGCCTGTGCCGGCACCCGGGTCAGCCCGGCCAAGCCGTCGGCCCAGGGCAGGCCGTTGGCCACTGCATTGCCGGCCAGCTGGCGCATCTTGCGCGCGTTGTGGGTGGCGTCGCCGCGCTGCACGAACGACACCGGCACGCCGGCACGTTGCAGGCGCGCGGCGTTTTCCAGGGTGGCGCCGATCTGGTCGAAGCTGGCCGGGAGGTTGGCCAGCACGTCAACGAACACCGGCACCTGTGCGGCGGCAAGCTCCGGCGCGACCTGCCAGGCTTCGCCGGCACCGGCGATCGCGATCTTCACCTTCTCGCGCGCGGCCCAGCGCAGCAGCTGGCGGATGTCCGAGGCACGATCGACCTCCACCACGATGCGGCCCTGGCCGGCCAGGTAGCGGCTGAGCGTGCGGCGGCCGGCCGGGGTCAACAGCGCGTGCGGCGAATCCGCAGCCACCTGGCCGCGTGCTTCGTCGACCATCTGCTGCAGCAGCATCCATTGCGCGGCGCGCGAATGCCCGGTCAGCTCCGATGCCGCCGAGCCCAGGCGCAGGAACAGCGCGCGCGGACCGATCGGGTCGACGCTGCCATCCAGCCGCATCACGCCGCCCTGGCCGGCCACGAAGCCGCCACCGGTGGCGGCGCCGAGTGCGGTGAAGCCGAAGCCCTCCAGCCGCGTCACCGGGATCAACACCGAGGCCGGGTTGTAGGCCAGGGTGACGTCGAATTCCGGGCGCAGCGGCTGCTCGCCGAGCTTCAGCGAACTGTCCACCGTGCTCGATTCACCCGAGACCTCTTCGATGCCGGTCTCGGTGATGCCACCGAACAGGGCGGGGGTCAGCGGCCGCTCATTGGCTTCGACAACGATCGCCCCGGCCGGCGCGGACAGGCCGGGGCCGACCGCACGGATGATGCCACCCTGGACCAGCACATCGGTGTTCTGCAGGCTGCCGCGTGCGCTGGCCGTGTGCACCGTTGCGTTGCGCACCAGCAGGTCCTGTGCCGATGCCGTGGTTGCCAGCAACAGCAATGCCACCACGGTCGCGCCGGGCCATGCCCGACGACGCTTGTTCAACGCGCCCATCAGCGCACCTCCTGGCCAAGCTGGAAATCGGAACGCGGCGTGCTCGCTGGCGCGCCACGGTCGTACAGCCGGCGGCCATCAATGAAGACCTGCTCGGCCAGCGCGTAGGAACTGAAGGGGTTGCCGTTCCACACCACCACGTCGGCCATCTTGCCGGCCTCCAGGGTGCCGGTCTGGCCTTCGATGCCCAGTGCCTTGGCGGCGTTGGCGGTCATCCAGGTGATGGCGTGTTCGGGCGTGATCTCCGGCATGCGCGCGCGGCGCGCGGACGCCATCACCTTGGCCGCTTCCTGGTTCAGGCGCTGGATGCCCTCGGGAGAATCGGAATGGACGATGGCGCAGCTGTTCTTCGGGCGGTCGACCAGCGCGATGTTCTCCTGGATGCCGTCGAAGGCTTCCATCTTGAAGCCCCACCAGTCGGCCCATAGTGCGCCGCAGACGCCGTCGGCGGCTAGCCGGTCGGCCAGCTTGTAGGCCTCCACGCCGTGGTGGAAGGCGGCCACCTTGAAGCCGAATTCCTTGGCCAGGTCGAGCATGGTGGCCATTTCGTCGGCGCGGTAGCAGTGGATGTGCACGCGGATGTCGCCTTCGATGGCGCCGGCCAGCGTGTCCAGCTTGAGATCGCGCTTGCCGCCGGCATCACCGGCGCTGTCGCCCTTGTCGCTGCCGAACCAGCCCTTGCGCTTGGCCGGCTTGGTCTTGGCGATGTAGTCGGCGGCATCGATGAAGGCGGCACGGTAGCCGGCCACGTTGCCCATGCGCGTGGCCGGGGCCACGCCCTTGCCCTCGCCGTAGACCCGCTTGGGGTTCTCGCCGCAGGCCATCTTCAGGCCCCACGGTGCGCCGGGGAACTTCATCGCCTGGTAGGTGATGGCCGGGACGTTCTTCAGGGTCACGCCGCGGCCGCCGACCAGGTTGGCCGAGCCGGGCAGCACCTGCATGCTGGTCACGCCGCCGGCCAGCGCCGTGGCGAAGCCCGGGTCCTGCGGCCACACCGAGTGCTCGGCCCAGACATTGGCGGTGACCGGTGCGGTGACCTCGTTGCCGTCGCTGTGCGCGCCAACGCCCGGGCTGGGGTAGACACCCAGGTGCGAATGCACGTCGATCAGGCCGGGGGTGACCCACTTGCCCTGTGCATCAATGCGGGTGACGCCCGCATCGGCCTGCAGCTGGCGGCCAACGGCGACAATGCGGCCGTCGCGCAGCAGTACGTCGGCGTTGTCCAGGCGCTGGCCGGTACCGGTCAGCACCGTGGCGTTCTGGATCAGCACCGGCGCATCAGGATGGGCCTGGTAGGTGCTGGGGTAGGGATCGGCGACGAAGCGCGAGGCGCCCATCGCCGGTGCCGTGCTCAATGAAAGCAGCGCCAGTGCCACCCCGGCGCGCAACAACGTCGATGCCATGCAGTTTCCTTCGCGGCGTGATCCAGCCGCCGACGCTAGCCGGGCCGCGGCGCGCTGCCAAGTGACCTTCTTCACAGGCTGGTCGATGGCGGCTCGACGGCACCGCCCGGCTGGCCGAAAATAGCCGGTCCCCCGCCGTACCGGTCCCCGACCATGAAGAGCAAGCAGGAAATCGTCGACAACTGGCTGCCGCGCTATACCGGCGTCCCCCTCGACCAGTTCGGCCAGCACATCCTGCTGACCAACTTCGGCGGCTACCTGCACACCTTTTCCGAGCTGACCGGTGCGCCCGTCATCGGCCTGGACCGGCCGATGGCCAGCGCCACGATCGACGGCATCACCATGATCAACTTCGGCATGGGCAGCCCCAATGCCGCGATCATCATGGACCTGCTGTCGGCAGTGATGCCCAAGGCGGTGCTGTTCCTGGGCAAGTGCGGTGGCCTCAAGCGCAAGAACCAGCTGGGTGACCTGGTGCTGCCGATCGCCGCGATCCGTGGCGAGGGCACCTCGGGCGATTACCTGCCGCCGGAAGTACCGGCGTTGCCGGCATTCGCGCTGCAGCGTGCGGTCTCGACCATGATCCGCGACCTCGGCCACGACTACTGGACGGGTACCGTCTACACCACCAATCGCCGGGTCTGGGAGCACGACGAGGCCTTCAAGGAGCGGCTGCGGGCGATGCGCTGCATGGCCATCGACATGGAAACGGCCACGGTGTTCGCCGCCGGCTTCGCCAACCACATCCCCAGCGGCGCGCTGCTGCTGGTCTCGGACCAGCCGATGATCCCCGACGGGGTCAAGACCGAGGCGTCCGATGCCAAGGTCAGCTCCCAGTTCGTGGAAAACCATATCCAGATCGGTATCGAGGCGCTTAAGCTTATCCGGCGCAACGGCAAGTCGGTCCGCCACCTGCGCTTCGACGAATGATGATGATGGCCTGGCGCGGCGCGCCGGCCCTGGGGAGTAGGTGATGGACGTTGCCGCGCAAGTGGTGGAATTCTGGAAAGAAGCGGGCCCTGCGAAGTGGTTCGCCCGCGACGATGCGTTCGACGCGCAGTTCCGCCAGTTGTTTCTGGATGAGCATTTCGCCGCGGCCGCGCGCGCGCGCGAGCATTGGCTGGGCAGCGCCGAAGGGGCGCTGGCGCTGATGCTGCTGCTGGACCAGTTCCCGCGCAACTGCTTCCGTGGAACCGCCCATTCCTACGCCACCGATGGCCTGGCCCGGCACTACGCCATGCGCGCCATCGAGGAAGGTCTGGACCTGCAGCTGGTCCCGAAGCTGCGCGCCTTCATCTACCTGCCGTTCGAGCACTCCGAGGATCCGCTGGACCAGGACCGTTCGGTGGCGATGTTCGACGTGCTGGGTGACAAGGAATACCTGCAGTACGCCGAATTGCACCGCGACATCATCCGCCGCTTCGGTCGTTTCCCGCATCGCAATGCCGTGCTCGGTCGCTTGCCCACGGCGGAAGAGCTGGATTACCTGGCCGAAGGCGGGTTTGCCGGGTAGGTCCACGCCATGCGTGGATGCAGAAAACGCCGGCGAATGCCGGCGTTTTCTGTGCTGGGGTCAGAGCCCTTTCCTGCGGAAAGGGATCCGACCCCAAGTCGACCCCATGCCGGGACCGGTCAGTACTTCGGCACGCCGTTGTCCACGTCTTCGGACCAGGCATTGATGCCGCCGGTGACGTTGAACACCTTGGTGAAGCCCAGTGCACGGAACTGCTCGGCGGCCTGCGCGCTGCGGCCACCGTGGTGGCACAGGAAGGCCAGTGCGGTGTCCTTCGGCAGGGCTTCCAGCTCCGCACGGCCGTTGCCGTCGAAGCTCCTGAACGGCACGCCGACGGCGGCGATGGCGCGCTCGTCGGCCGGACGCACGTCCACCAAGGTGATGTTGCCGGCACGCACCTGGTCGTCGGCATCACGCACGCTGATTTCCTGTACCGGCTTCGGTGCGTTCGGGTTGTCGATCGCCAGGCCCTTGCCGCGGATGTCGTCCACCCAGTCGATGGTGATGCCGTTGGCGCGACGGGCGCTGGACAGGTCGAACTGCACGCGCAGGCCGTTGGACTCGGCAGCGATCGCGCCTTCGTCATGCGGGGCCAGCTGGAAGTTCGGCTGGAAGCCGGCGTCGATGCTCAGCTGCAGGGCAGCGCCCGGAGCGTCGGCCAGCGCGCCCTTGAGCATTTCCACGGCGGCCGGGGTGACGGTGATGCTCGGCGGGGTGCGGTCCGGTGCGGCCAGGCCCAGCACGCTGCTCAGCTCGCCGCTGGCGGCCATCTGCAGCACGATGTCGCTGCCGCCGACCAGTTCGCCGTCGATGTACAGCTGCGGGATGGTCGGCCAGTCGCCGTAGGCCTTGATGCCTTCACGGATTTCCTGGTCGGCCAGCACGTTGACGTGGGCGAACTCGACACCGAGGTCCTGCAGCGCGCCCACGGCCTTGGCCGAGAAACCACACTGCGGCATCGACGGCTGGCCCTTCATGAACAGCACGACGCGGTTGGCGTTGAGGATGGATTCGATGCGCGAACGCAGGGCGGGATCGAGGGACATGGACGTCGGGGTTCCGGGAATTCGAATCATCAATTCTAACCCCCATGGCATCATGGGGGATGAGCAACGCAGGAACATTGCATCGCATCCCGGCCCGCCCCTGGCGCTGGCTGCCCTGGCTGGTGGCGTCGCAGCTGGCCGTGATTCTGGTCTGGGTACAGGCTGGGTGGCACTGGGGGCTGCCGCTGATGGTGGCCAGCCATGCGCTGTTCATGGTGCCGGTGTTCCTGCCCAACAGCCGTTTCTACGCACCGGTACTCAGCCGGGTGCCGGACGCTGGCAACAGTGTCTGGCTGACGATCGATGACGGCCCCGGCCCGGAAACCCGTGCCGTGCTCGACCTGCTGGACCGCCACCAGGCGCGTGCGACCTTCTTCCTGGTGGGGGACCGTGCGCTGGCGCAGCCGGAACTGGTGGCCGAGATCCTGCGCCGTGGCCACGATCTGGGCAATCACAGTCTCAGCCACCCGCAGGCCCGCTTCTGGCGCCTCGGCCCAGCGGCGATGCGGGCCGAGATCGAAGGCTGCCAGCATGCACTGCAGGCCCTGAGCGGGCATCCGGTGCGCTGGTATCGCTCGGTGGTGGGCATGACCAACCCGTTCGTGGCGCCGGTGCTGAAGGCGCTGGGCCTGACGCGCGTGGGCTGGAGCGCGCGCGGTTACGACGGCGTCGGCTGCACCCCGGACAGCGTGCTGGCGCGGTTGCTGCCGGACCTGCGCCCAGGGGCCATCGTGCTGCTGCACGAGGGCGCCGCCCACGGCCACAATCTGGTGATCATCGAGCGCGTGCTGCAGGCGCTGGAAGAGCGCGGCTTGAAGGTGCAGCTGCCTGACTCGTAGCACCGGGTTCTGGCCGCGTGGAGCAGCCGAGCGTGGGCTCGGCTCTACAGGAATGGTCGCGAGAAACACATTGTAGAGTCGAGCCATGCTCGACTCCGCCATGTATGCCATCCACGCATGGCGTGGATCTACCGCAACAGCACAGCCGAGCGTGGGCTCGGCTCTACACCTCAGGGCGTTCGGCCACCAGCAGCCAGCTGTTGAAGGGCGTACGCCCATGCAGCGGCCGGGGGGCGGTCACCTGCAATCCCGCTTCGGCAAGCGTCGTCTGCAGTACCCGTGGATCGGGGTAGTGGCGCGGGCGCGTGCCCATCCAGCCGACCAGCCAGGCCAGCCGGTCCGCCACCCGCGTGGTGCGGTCGCGGCCATCGCCGGTGGCAAGCGGTGTGCGCAGCAGCAGGCGGCCGCCGGGTGCCACCTGCTCGCTGGCGGCGTGCAGCAGCGCCTGTTGCGGGCCCGCGTCCAGGTACTGCAGCACGTCCAGCAGCAGGACGTGCCCGGCCTGCGCCGGCAGTGGCGCCTGCACGTCCACGCAGTCGAAGTGCACGTCATGCAGCCCGGCGGCGGCACGTTGCGCGCGGGCGATCTTGCCGGCATCCACGTCCACGCCCAGGTAGGGCTGGGTACCGCCACGCTGGCGCAGTACATGGGCGAACAGGCCCAGCCCGCAGCCCAGGTCCAGCACCGGCTGCCCGTCGTCAGGCAGATGCTGCAGCACGCCGTCGTACAGCGGATCGCTGCCGAGCTTGCTGCGGGTGTAGTAGTAGTCGCGGCGGTTGCCCCAGGCCTGCGCCGGGCGGAACGCTTCGGCGATCAAGCGGGCCTGCGGGGCCGTCAGGGGAGTACAGGGCAGGGGCGGGCCGTTCCGTGGCGTGCCGTCCATCGCCTCAGTCCGTGCCGCCAAGCAGATGCGCGGCAACCGGCAGCGCGCGCGCGCTCCACAGCGCGTACATCCTCGCCGAGGGGTGCAGCCCGTCTTCGGCGATCATCGTCGGTTGGTCGCCCTGTGCGCGGCTGATGTCGGTGATGTCGACGAAGGCCACGCCGTGCCGGGTGCTGATCACTTCGGCGGCGGCATTGAACTCGTCGGTTTCGATCTCGATCGCGGCCAGGTCGCGGCCACTGCCGGCACCGAACGGGGTGGCACCCCAATCGGGGAAGGACAGCACCAGCACGCGGCCGGTATCACCGCCGGCGAAGCCGATCGCCCGCTGCAGCAAGGCCTGGAACTGGTTGCGGTACTCGTCCAGCGGACGCCCGCGATACTGGTTGTTGACGCCGATCAGCAGGCTGACGAAATCGAACGGACCCTGCGGTGCGGTCGCGTCGATACCCGCGTCGAGCTCGTCGGTCGTCCAGCCGGTGGTCGCAATGGTCTGCGGGTTGGACAAGTCGATGCCCTGCGCACGCAGCGCAGCGGCCAGCTGGTGCGGCCAACGGCCTTCGACTGCAACCGCTTCACCGATGGTGTACGAATCGCCCAGCGCCAGGTAGGACAACGCCACGGCTCAGGCCACCGAGCGGCGTGGCTTCATCGGCACGACCTTGGTCGCGTCCTCGGCACGGCGCGCCAGCACGCGGTTGATGCGGGCGAACACATCGCGCATCACTGAGGCTTCCGGCAGCAGGGTCACGCGGAAATGATGGCGGTAGGGCACGTTGAAGCTCGAGCCCGGCACCACCAGCACGCCTTCGTTGTTCATCAGGTCCAGTGCGAAATTATGGTCGTCGAAGCCCTTGGCGGCGGCGCCGATCACGGCCGGGAACGCGTACAGCGCGCCAGCCGGCGCGACCAGTGACAGGTGCTCGCTGGCTTCGCACGCTTCGATCACCGCGCGGCGGGTTTCATACAGGCGGCCACCGGGGGCGCACAGCTCGGAAATGGTGTCCGGGCCATTCACCGCAGCCTCGATGGCGTACTGCCCCGGCACGTTGGCGCACAGGCGCAGCGCACCGAGCAGGTCCAGCGCGGCGCGGAAATCGCCCAGGCGCGCGTCGTCGCCGCTGAGGTGGGCCCAGCCCACGCGCCAGCCGCAGGCGCGGTGCACCTTGCTCAGGCCGCTGAAGGTCAGGCACGGGTGGTCGCCGGCCAGCGGCGCGACCGGCTGGAACACCGCATCGTCGTACAGGATCTGGTCGTAGATCTCATCGACCAGCAACAGCAGGTTGTGGCGGCGCGCGATCTCCACCACGCGCTCCAGCAGTTCGCGGGGGTAGCTGGCGCCGCTGGGGTTGTTCGGGTTGATCAGCACGATGGCGCGCGTGCGCGAAGAGACCAGGGCCTCGATCTCGCTCGGGTCCGGCTGGAAGCCGTTTTCGGCGGCGCAGCGGTAGTACACCGGGCGGCCATCGTTGAGGATGGTCGAGGCCGACCACAGCGGGTAGTCCGGCGAGGGCACCAGCACTTCGTCGCCCGGGTTGAGCAGTGCGCGCAGCGACAGGTCGATCAGTTCGCTGACGCCGTTGCCGACGAACATGCGGTCCGGGTGCGCATCGGGTGCACCGCGGCGGGCGTAGTACGACGCGATCGCTTCGCGCGCCACCGGCAGGCCCTGCTGGTGGGTGTACGGGTCGGTGCGGCCCATGTCGTCGGCGATCGCGCGCTGCAGGTGCTCGGGCGCGCGGAAACCGAAGTTGCCCGGGTTGCCGATGTTGAGCTTGATCAGCTTGCGGCCCTGCGCCTCCAGCTCCCGGGCTCGCCGCGCCAGTTCTCCGCGGATTTCGTAGCGCACTTCGGAAAGGCGCTCGCGGATGGCCAGGGGCTTGGGCGAGGAGGTGGACATGGGGTATGGGCCGTCAAAAGGCATGGGGCTTCCATCCTACCGGAATTGCTGCAATGCATGGCAAGGGCTCCGGGCCCGTCACTGCTGGGCTGGCAGGGCGCCGGCACAGGTAGAATGGCGGCGATGACCCAGACCCCCGATTTCATCGCCCTGCAGACCATCGGCTGGCCCTGGCCGGGCCCGGCGCAGCAGGCCGACTGGCAGGCCGCGATGGCCGCGCACCCGCAGGCCCGCCCGGCACGGGTGATCGAACAGCACCGCACCCACTACGTGGTGGCCGATGGCCCGTACGCCTCGATCAAGGCCGAGTCGCTGCCCGAATGGCAGCGCCCGCGTTTCCCCAGCCATGAACGGCCGGCGGTGGGCGACTGGGTGCTGCTCGACGGCATCCGCATCGTCGCCCTGCTGCCGCGGCGTACCGCGATCAAGCGCGGCGCGGCCGGCGAGCATTACCACCAGCAGGTGATCGCGGCCAACATCGATACGGTGTTCATCGTCTGCGGGCTGGATGCCGACTTCAATCCGCGCCGCATCGAGCGCTACCTGCTGCTGGTCGGTGGTGGTGGTGCCGAACCGGTGGTGGTGCTGACCAAGGCCGACCAGACCGAGTACAGCGAGGACGCACTGGCGGTGCTGGAAGAGCTGGAGATGCAGGGCATTGCCCTGCATGCGATCAACGGCCTGGATGCCGGAAGCGTTGCCGTGCTGCAACCGTGGCTGGGCCCGGGCCGCACCGTGGTGCTGGTCGGTTCCTCCGGTGCCGGCAAGTCCACGTTGACAAACACGCTGCTCGGCGAGCAGCGGATGAAGACCAACGCGGTGCGCGCCAACGATTCGCGCGGCCGCCACACCACCACCCATCGTGCGCTGATGCCGCTGCCGATGGGCGCCTGCCTGATCGATACCCCTGGCATGCGCGAGTTGAAGCCGACCGGCGAAGAAACACTGTCCGAAGGTGGCTTCGCCGATATCGAAGCGCTGGCGGCACAGTGCCGCTTCAACGACTGCAAGCACCAGCAGGAACCGGGCTGCGCGGTGCGTGCGGCGATCGAGGCCGGTGAGATCGAAGAGAGCCGGCTGCTGAACTACTTCAAGCTGAAGGAAGAAGTGGCCGCCGCCGCCGCCAAGCTGGCCGTTCGACAGGCCGAGACCGCGCAGGAGCGCGGTGGCAGGAAGGGCAAGGGCCAGCAGTTCCGCCCGGCCGGAAAGCCGCGTAGGCGGTAGCAAGGCAGCCGAGCATGGGCTCGGCTCTACAACGGTTGCATCCTGGGACACCCTGTAGCGCCCGAGCCGATGCTCGGGCGGCGGCGCACAGCGCCGGATACGGCAGGGCGCTATAGTCCGCCCATGGAACCGACCGCGACGCTGGACCGTGACGTGGCCCACCATGCAGCGCTCGATGCGCGCCTGGTCGAGGCCGTGGGAGGCATCCGCCTGCTGGGCCTGACCAGCTGGCCGGCAACGCTGCAGGCGCCGTTCCTGGAAAGCGTGGCTCGTGGGCAACCGGTGCTGCCGAAGGTGGACTACCCGAGGCTGGATTTCAGCGAGGAGCGCCGCGCGCTGGCGGCGATCTCTGCCGACTGCGACGACAGCCACCCGCTGGGCCACTACGTGCAGCAGTCGGCGCAGAGCTGGGACCTGGCCGCGCAGCTCTTGGAAGGGCTGGGCACCGCCGTCGTCGATACCTGTTCGGTGCAGCTGTTTGGTGCGCCCGAGCAGCCGCTGCCAGGCAATGGCCCGAGTACGCGCGAAGCGGCGCGGCACTTCATCCAGATCGCCGCCGAACTGGACCACGAACTGCTGGCGCCGGAAGAGCAGGTGCCGGTCTCGGCCATCGCCCTGCAACTGCAACTGCAGAACGACCTCGATGCGTTCTTTGAATCGCGCATCATCCAGGTGCAGCTGGACCCGGAACTGGTCTCCAAGGCCGCCGCCGGTCCGACCCGTATCCGCCTGCGCACCAGTGCGCGCTTCAGTGCCTACGACCGTGCGCAGCTGTTCCACCACGAAGCACTGGTGCATTCGCTGACCGCTTTGAACGGCCGCGAGCAGCCGGTGCTGCCCAGCCTGGCGCTGTCGTCGCCACGGGTGACGGCAACCCAGGAAGGACTGGCTACTTTCGCCGAACAGATCACCGGCAGCATCGACATCGAGCGCCTCAAGCGCATCAGCCTGCGTACCGAAGCGATTGCAATGGCGCGCGAAGGTGCCGATTTCATCGAGGTGTTCCGCTACTTCTGCAATGCCGGGCAGAACGCCGAAGAGAGCTTTGCGTCGGCACAGCGCGTGTTCCGTGGGGTGCCGCCGAATGGCGGCCTGGCCTTCACCAAGGACACGGTGTACCTGCGCGGCCTGGTGTCGGTGCACACCTTCTTCCGCCACATGCTGGCCGAGGACCGCCTGCAGGTCTGCCGCTGGTTGTTTGCCGGCAAGATGAGCCTGGCCGATGCGATTGCCTTCGCGCCACTGTTCGAAGCGGGTGTGCTGAAGCCGCCGCGCTGGCTGCCGCACTGGGTGAGCCGGGCGAACGGCCTGGCCGGGATGCTGGCGTTTTCGCTGTTTGCCAACCGGATACGGATGGACCAGCTGGCGCCGGAATGAAATGCGTTGGCGGATTGTGGCGTCTTGATTGATATCGGGGAGAGCGGGAGGCTTGCGCTGGCCAGGACACGCCGCAAGTACGTCCCTGTAGGCTCGGCCACGGCATCCATGCCGTGGACGGTCCTGGCCAGCGCAAGCCTCCCGCTCCAGACAATTTCCCGCGAGACGGCCAGCAGTCCACCAGAGGGATTGCGCTTGAAGAGCTTGAAAAGCAGAGAGCCGGGCAATGCCCGGCTCTCTGCTTTTGCTTTTGCTCTTGCTTTCCATTGCCTCCGCGCCATGCAGAAATACGCAATGCGCCGCAGCGCCCGCTTCTGACTTAGAACTCCGCCGCCACCGTCATGAACAGCTGCCGCGGCGCGCTCGCATGGATCGCATACCGCGTGCCCTTCGGATCGGTCGGTGCGAACGAACTCAGCTGGCCCGCATAGCGCTTGTTGGTCAGGTTGGTCGCATTCAACGACACCCGCACGTTGCGCAGGCCCAGGCCCGGGCCGAAGTCGTAGCCCGCACCGGCGTCGAAGGTGGTCACGCCCGGCACAGACTGGTCGTTGGTGTAGGTGTAGTAGCGCTTGCCGGTGTACTTGGCACGCAGGCTGGCGAAGAAGCCGTCGCGGTTCCAGCTGATTTCACTGGAGGCCATGCGCTGCGGCGTATCCACCGTGATCTTGCCGGCTACCGGCACGATGGCGCCGCCCGAGGTGTAGTCATCCTCGTAGGTGGTCTTGTTCCAGGACAGCGCGTTGTACCACTGCAGGCCGTCGATCGGCTTGAGGATGAAGGTCAGCTCCGCACCGTGGCTCTTCACCGAACCGACGTTGATGAAGCGCGTCACGCACTCCGGACGCGTACCGACTTCGATGCTGGAACACGGATTCAGCGACAGCAGGCGGTTGTCGAACTTCACGTTGTAGGCGGCGATCGAGGCCTGGTACTTCTCGCCAAAGGTACGGAAGCCGGCTTCAAGGCTCTTGGACTTCTCCGGCTCCAGGCCGGCGCTGGCCGCGAACGATTCCGGCGACACCTGCAGCGGGCCACCGCTGCCGCCACCGACGAAGGCGGCGATGTTCTCGGCGTACGAGGCGAACAACTCGTTGTTGGCGTTGAGCTTGAAGCCCAGGCCTACCTGCGGCAGCACCGATTCCCTGGCGGTCAGCGTGCCCGAGGCGATGCTGGTTTCCACGCCCGGCTTGGCAGTGGCGCGCATGCGGGTGTTGGGGCTCTTGATGCCCACGTCCACAGTCAGGCGCTGGTCCAGGAAGCGCATGCGGTCCTGCACGTAGAACTGGCGCGTGCGGATGTCGAAGTCCTGGTTGAACAGCAGGCGGTCCGGGTTCTTCAGGTACAGGTCGTCCAGGAACGGGCCGCTGATGTAGTAGAAGTTGCGCGAGACGTTATGGTCGTTCTGCTCGTACCACAGCCCGGCCTCCAGTTCGTGGATGCCCACCGTCCACGACAGCGCGGCGGTCAGGCCATCGCGGTTGATCGTGTAGTTGGTGCTGCGGATCGAGATCGGCAGCATCTTGTCGGTGCCCGGGTAGGACGGCTGGCCCGGTGCCCACCAGTGGCCCTGACCACGGTTGTCATGGTGGTAGGCCAGCAGCTTCAGGCGACCCTGCTCACCCAGACGCAGGTCGGCATCAACCGAGTACAGGTTGTCGTCGCGCAGCGCACGGCTCTGGTAGTAGGCATCGTCGATGCTGGTGACGCCGCCACTGAACTTGCACTTGCTGCGGTCAAGCGTGCCCGGTGCGCAGTACGCGGCAGCGACGGCGCGATCCCAGTCCGGTGCGTAGATGTTCCAGTCATAGCCCAGGCCGCGGGCCAGCATGTCCTTGGACAGGTAGGCGTAGTTGGCCTGGCTGGCGCGCGAGGTGGCCACGAACGCACCGAAGCGGTGGTCGCCGACATTCCACACCGCCTTGGCATTGAACTGGCGGGTGGTCTGGTTCTGGTACGGCGCGGCCCACATGTCCTGGTCCTGGTGCACGCCGGACACATAGGCCGAGAAGCCGTTGAGGTCGCCGGTATCCACGCGCAGGTAGCCACGGCGCTGGTTGTTGTCGCCGACGGTGACGCTGGCGCGTCCACCGAATTCGGTGGACGGGTCCATCGAGAAATACTGGATGGTGCCGCCCAGGTTGCTGGTCGAGGCCACGCCCAGCGAGCCGATGCCCTGCGACAGTTCGGCGCCAGCCAGGTTCTCGGCGATGATCGCGCGGGCGATGCTCAGGCCGTTGTAGTTGCCGTAGCTGTTGTCACCCAGCGGAATGCCATCGAGCGTGTAACCCAGCCGGCTCTTGTCGAAGCCACGCAGGCTGATGGTCTGCGATTCCTCATTGGCACCGAAGGCATCGTTGGACTGCACCGACACGCCCGGCAGGCGGTCGAGGATCTTCTGGCCACTGGTACCCGGCGGCAGCACCTGCTTGTCGACGGTGGTGATGCGCTGCACCTGGCGGGTCTCGCCCTGGCCGATCACTGAGACGGTATCCAGCGTCTGCGCGCTCAGCGCGGCATCGGTGCTGGCGCCGGTATCGGCGGTGGTGGCAGCGTGGGCGCTGGCGGCGGAGAGCGCGATCGCCACGGCGATCGTCAGGTATCGGGTCTGCATGGTGGTCCGTTGCATTGGGGGTGGTCACCGGCACGCGTGCGCGGTGCTTGGCCACTATGCGAACGGAACATGAAACCTTCTTTACGAAAAACCAACGAACGGTGCAGGACCGGCGCAGGTCTGGCAGCCGAATGAAAAAAGGGGCCGGATCCCCCTCGCAAGCAAAGGTTCACCGGCCCCGCGCACTCCGTGGGGGAGGCGGTCCACGCATTGCGTGGAGACGGGCTCAACCCATGTACAGGCCGCCGTTGACCGGATAGTCGGCGCCGGTCACGTACGAGGCTTCGTCCGAGGCCAGCCACGCGCACAGGCCGGCCACTTCTTCCGGGCGACCGAGGCGGCGCACCGGTACCGAGGCGGCCAGCCGGTCCAGCACGTCCGGCGGGAAGCTGCTGATCGCCTGGCTGGCAATGTAGCCCGGCGACAGCGTGTTGACGGTGACCCCGCGCGACGCAACTTCGGCAGCCAGTGCACGGCTGAAACCGTGCATCGCGGCCTTGGCGGTGGCGTAGTTCACCTGCCCGATCTGGCCCTTGTGGGCGCTGACCGAACCGATGTTGATGATGCGGCCCCAGCCACGCGTGGCCATTCCATCGACCACCTGCTTGGTCAGGTTGAACAGCGAATTGAGGTTGGACGCGATCACCGCGTTCCAGTCTTCCACCGTCATCTGCCGGAACAGCAGATCGCGGCTGCCGCCGGAATTGTTGACCAGCACGTCCACCTCGCCGACCTCGGCACGCACCTTGGCGAACGCGGCGCTGGTCGAGGCCCAGTCGGTGGCGTTGCCCTCGGAGGCAATGAAATCGAAACCCTGTTCGCGCTGCTCGCGCAGCCAGTTGGCCTTGCGCGGCGAGTTCGGCGCGCAGCCGGCAACCACGGTGTGGCCGCTGCGGGCCAGGCTCTGGCAGATGGCAGTGCCGACACTGCCCATTCCACTGGTGACGTAAGCGATTCGAAGCGTCATTGCAGAAGGCTCCTTGGCAAGGGGTCAGGCGGCTAGGGGATACAGGCCGAACAGCAGGCTGCCGATCATCAGCAGCATCGAGATGGCGATGGCCCACTTCAGGGTGAACTTCTGGTGGTCGGCGAATTCGACCTTGGCCAGGCCCACCAGCAGGTAGGTAGAGGGCACCAGCGGGCTGAGCAGGTGCACCGGCTGGCCGGCCAGCGAGGCGCGCGCCATCTCCACCGGGGTGATGCCGTAGTTGCCGGCGGCCTCGGACAGGATCGGCAGCACGCCGAAGTAGAAGGCGTCGTTGGACATGAAGAAGGTGAACGGCATCGACGCCACGGCGGTGATCACCGCCAGGTACGGGCCCCACGATTCCGGAATCACCGCCAGGAAGCTGTGCGACATGGCTTCGACCATGCCGGTGTTGTTGAGGATGCCGGTGAAGATGCCCGCGGCGAAGATCAGCGACACCACCGACAGCACGTTGCCTGCATGGTTGACCACGCGGCGGCGCTGCTCGGCCAGGTTCGGGTAGTTGATCACCAGCGCGATGGCGAAGCCGACCATGAACAGCACCGGCATCGGCAGCACGCCGATGATCAGCGCGGTCATCAGTGCCACGGTCAGGGCCAGGTTGACCCACAGCAGCTTCGGACGCTTGATGTCCTCGGCGTCTTCCACGGTCGGCAGCGGATTGCTGTCGTCGGACACGCTGTTGTCCATCCAGCTGCCGCCCTTGGGCAGGGTCACCACGCCAAGGCGACGGCGTTCCTTCAGGCCCAGGTACCAGGCCAGCAGCAGCACACCGGCACAGGCGATCACCATCGACGGGATCAGCGGCACGAACACATCAGCCGGATCCACGTGCAGCGCGGTGGCCGCACGTGCGGTCGGGCCGCCCCACGGGGTCAGGTTCATCACGCCGCCGGCCAGGATGGTCACGCAGGTCATGTTCAGCGCGTTCATGCCGAGGCGCTGGTACAGCGGCAGCATCGCCGAGACGGTGATCATGTAGGTGGTCGAGCCGTCGCCGTCCAGCGAGATCAGCATCGCCAGCACCGCGGTGCCGAGCACGATCTTCATCGGATCGCCCTTGACGAAGCGCAGGATCACCCGCACCAGCGGATCGAACAGGCCGGCATCGATCATCACGCCGAAGTAGAGGATGGCGAACATCAGCATCACGCCGGTCGGCGCGATCTTCTTGATGCCCTCCAGCATCATCTCGTCGATGCCGGCGCCGAAGCCGCCGATCAGCGCGAACAGGATGGGAATGGTGATCAGGGCCACCAGCGGCGACAGCCGCTTGCTCATGATCAAGTACATGAACGTAATGACCATGCCAAAGCCGAGGATGCTCAGCATCATCTGCGGACTCCTTGCGAATACAGGACGTGGGGGAGTGGAAGGGGCCCGGGCGGCATGCCCGGGAATTCGGGCTTAGAAGTCGTACTGCAGGCGGCCGGTGACCGCGCGCGTGCGGTCCACCGTCACCCCGGCAAGGCGGTCGCGGTTGCGGCTTTCGATCACGTTGAGCATGAAGCGCAGGTTGTCGCGCAGGTACCAGTTGCCACCCAGCGTCCACGCCTCGGTGCTGCCGCGGCGCAGGTCCGGCGCACCATCGAGATGCTGCGCGCCCCACATCTGGTCGTAGCGCAGCGCCACTTCGAACGCGCCGGCCTTGTGGCGGATATCCTTCACCCGCGCGAAGCGGCCGGTCTTGCGGTCGTAGGCGCGGCTTTCGCCGGTGACGAACCAGCTGACCATGCCGTAGGCGGCCATCACGTCGCCGCGCTGCGCACCGTCATCGAAGGTGGCGCCACTGAACTCGCCCTGCCACGACAACGGGCCGCGCACCTGCGCGTACTCCAGCGACCATTTGTTGACGTCGGTATCGCGGCCGGCCGAGAAGTCGACCAGGGTCAGGCGGCTGTTGTCGGACAGGTGGCCGGCCGGGCGCGGACGGATCTTCAGGCCCGGAACGCCGTTCGCGCCCGGATTGTCATAGGCCTCGCGGGCCAGCGACAGGCCCAGGTGCAGCACGTCGCCATCGGCGGGCGAGGGCGCCCAGGTGACACGGCCACCGGCAGCACGCCCCTTCACCTGCCAGGCGTCGATGCTTTCCAGGCTGTAGATGCTGGCGGCCCAGGTGAAGTCACCCGGATTGGCCTGCCACGACGCGCCCAGACGGTACAGCGGCGCCAGCGTGGTGCCGGCATTGCCGCGCTCCAGGAAGCTGCCGTAGTTGGAGCTGGTGCGGTCATCCAGCGAGAAGTACTGCTTGAACTGGCCGACGGTGAGCTTGCCGGCCTTGCCGAAGCTGCGCGCCAGGTACACGTCCTTGGCCTCGACGCGGTCGCCGGAGAAATCGGCCTCCAGCTTGTAGTCGACCACGAAGAACTTGCCAGACACGTCAACCCACGCACGGCGGATTTCGGTGTCGTCCTTGTTCGGGGTGCCGCGGTTGTCGTTGTCGAAGGTGGCGAAGTCCAGGTGCAGGCGGCCACCCAGAGTGGCGGTGACCGGACGGTCGTCTTCGGCAGCGAAGGCCGGCGCCGACAAGGCAGCCAGCGCCATCATGGCGGCAGGACGCCGCCAGGCAAACGTGAATTCCACAAACCCTCCCAGGTGCGCGCCAGGCGCGCGGCAATCGTGGGCACCGGACGGTGCGCGGCCGCAGTCTGGGTCGGGCAAGCTGTCATCGTCCTGTCAACGGATTGTGCGGTGCAGCGTAAAAGGCCGCCGGGCGCGCCCCGGCGGGCGGCCCCGGCGTCATGCGGTAGCATTCGCTTCCCCTCCCACCGTCGTGCCCATGCGCCTGCTGCTGGTCGAAGACAACCCGGATCTGGCCGATGCGATCATCCGTCGCATGCGTCGCAGTGGCCATGCCGTGGACTGGCAGGCCGACGGCCTGGCGGCGGCCAGCGTGCTGCGCTACCAGAGCTTCGACCTGGTAGTGCTGGATATCGGCCTGCCCAAGCTCGACGGCCTGCGCGTGCTGGCCGGCATGCGTGAGCGCGGCGACAGCACGCCGGTGCTGATGCTGACAGCACGCGACGGCATCGAGGACCGCGTGCAGGCGCTGGATGTCGGCGCCGACGACTACCTCGGCAAGCCGTTCGATTTCCGCGAATTCGAGGCGCGCTGCCGCGTGCTGCTGCGGCGCGCGCGTGGCCAGGCGAGCGAGGTGGTGCAGGTGGGTGGCTTCCAGTTCGACAACGCGGCGCACCGGGTCACGCTCGACGGCGAACCGATCGAGCTGCCCAACCGCGAATACCGCCTGCTGGAGATCCTGGTCGGCCGTATGGGCCAGGTAGTGGGCAAGGACGAGATCGGCAACGGCCTGTTCGGCTTCGACGACGAAGCCGGTCCGAATGCCATCGAACTGTACGTCGGTCGCCTGCGGAAGAAACTGGCGGGCGCACCGCTGCGCATCACCACCGTGCGCGGTGTCGGCTACCTGCTGGAAGCCAGTGATGGCAGCGCCGACGCCGATGGCTGACGTACGCGCTGCGAACGCGGCGCCGGGCTCGCTGCGGCGCACGCTGCTGCTCTACCTCGGTGCGTTGCTGGCGGTGTTCGCGGTGGCGCTGCTGTTCGCCGCGCGCGACTATGGCCAGCGTGCGGCAAACCGTTCCTACGATCACCTGCTGGTGTCTTCGGCGTTGTCCATCGCCGATTCGGTCGCCCTGGTCGATGGGCAGTGGCAGGTGGATCTGCCGTATGCGGCGCTGGATCTGCTGGCGATGGCGCCAGAAGATCGCGTGTTCTATCGCGTCGCCGACAGCCGCGGCAACCTGATCACCGGTTATGCCGATCTGCCGTCGCCGCCGCGTCGGCCCGGTACGCAGCCGCAGTTGTTCGATGCTGCCTACAGCGGTGAGACGGTGCGCTTCGTGGTGGTCAGCCGCAGTTTCGCCGCGGCCTCGGCGCAGGGCGAGGTGCAGGTGCAGGTGGGCCAGACCCGGCGTGCCCGCGAAGCCGTGGCGCAGGACATGGTCAACCGTGCGCTGTTGGCGATCGGTGTGTTGTCCGGCCTGTTGCTGGCGCTGGTGGCGTTCGGCGTGCATCGCGCGTTCCGCCCGCTGGTACGGGTGGAGCGCGAGCTGTCGCGGCGCGAACCGTCCGACCTGAAGCCGCTGGACGCGCGCGTGCCGCGCGAGATGGACCAGATGGTGGCGGCACTGAACCGCTTCATGGAACGCCTGTCCAGCAGCAACGAAACGCTGCGTGCGTTCATGGCCGAGGCCGCGCACCAGATGCGAACGCCGCTGGCGGCGCTGCGCGCGCAGGCACAGCTGGCGCTGGATGATGACGATCCGGACGACATGCGGCGCAGCCTGCAGGCGATCGAGCGCAATGCCACCCATATGAGCCGCCTGCTCAACCAGCTGCTCAGCGATGCCAGTGTGATCCATCGTTCGCACCTGCAGCGCTTTGCGGCGGTGGATCTGGCCGAAACCGTGCACCAGGCCCTGCATGAAGCCCTGCCGCAGGCCGGTCCGGCACCGCGCGTGCAACTTGCGATGACCGCCGAGCCGGTGCAGGTGCACGGCGACGCGTTGCTGCTGCGCGAGGCGATCAAGAACCTGGTCGACAACGCGCTGAAGTACGGCGGCGACGGTCCGTTGCAGATCGCGTTGACGGTCGACGGTGGGCAGGCGGTGCTGACCATCGCCGACCATGGTGCGGGGATCGCTGCAGCCGACGCCGAGCGCGTATTCGAACGCTTCGCCCGTGGCGACGGAGCACCGTCTGGAGGCGCCGGCCTGGGCCTGGCCATCGTCAAGCGTGTGGTCGACAGCCACGGCGGTCGTATCGATCTCAGCAATCGCCCGCAGGGTGGGTTGATCGCCACCATCCGCCTGCCCCGGAGTACGCCATGATCCGCCTGTTCGCCGCTGCCGTTGCCCTGCTGCTGGCCCTGCCGGTATTGGCCGCGCCCGGCGATGTGCGCCGTTTCCCTGCGAAGGGAGCCGCGACGGCGCAGCTGCGCATTCACGGCACCACCGATATCGAAGTGTTCGCGGTGGTGATAGCTGATTACCAGCGCCTGCATCCCGGCACCGAAGTGGTGTACGAGGACATCATCACCCAGGACCTGTACGCGCGTTACCTGCATGACCGCGCCGGGCCGGCATCGCCGGACCTGCTGATCTCCAGCGGCATGGACCTGCAGACCAAGCTGGTCAACGATGGCCACGCACTGCCGCATCGCTCGGCGCAGACCGCCGCGCTGCCGGCTTGGGCGCAGTGGCGCAACGAGGCCTTCGGCATCAGCTACGAGCCGGTGGTGATGGTCTACAACACCCGTGCGCTGGCCGCGGCAAAGGTGCCGCATACGCGCCGCCAGCTGCTTGATCGCTTGCGTGCCGAAGGCGCACCGCTGCGCGGCAGGGTCGGCACCTATGACATCGAGCGCAGCAGCGTCGGCTACCTGCTGGCCACCCAGGACGCACAGCGCGGTAGCATCGCAGGTGCGTTGCTGGGTGCGCTCGGCGACAACGACGTGGTGCGCGAGGAACGCACCGGCGTGCTGCTGGACCAGGTCGCCAACGGCCAGTTGTCACTGGTCTACAACGTGCTCGGCTCCTACGCGCAGGCCCGTGTCGATGCCGGCGCGCCGCTGGCCATCGTCGAGCCCGAGGACTACACGCTGGTGGTACTGCGCACCGCAGTCATACCGCGCACCGGCCCGCACCCGGAAGAGGCGCGGCGCTTCCTCGATTACCTGCTCTCGCCGCGTGGCCAGCAGGTGCTGTCGCGCGAAGCGCGGCTGATGCCGATCGTGACCGGCAACGCGCGCGGCGACGATGCCCCCGGCCGTAGCCGCCGCCCGATCCAGCTTGGCCCCGGCCTGCTGGTGTACCTGGACGCGCTCAAGCGCCGCCAGTTCCTCGACGCCTGGCGCAGCAGCGTAGAGCCGGCAGGGCGCTGATGTGCTGGTAGCGCCGGGCCATGCCCGGCGGATGCGGTTTGCTGCCCGTACAATGTCGGCATGAGCGAATACACCATCCTGATCGCCGATGACCATCCGCTGCTGCGTTCTGCGGTGGTGCAGTCGTTGCGGCAGAGCCTGCCGCTGGCACAGGTGCGCGAGGTGGCCAGTGCCGATGCGCTGGCCGAAGCCCTTGATGCGCAGCCCGAGGTCGATCTGGTGCTGCTGGACCTGACCATGCCCGGTGCGCATGGTTTTTCCGCGCTGCTGCACGTGCGAGGCTCGCATCCGGACATTCCTGTGGTGATTCTCTCGTCCAACGACCATCCACGGGTGATCCGCCGCGCCCAGCAGTTCGGCGCCGCCGGTTTCATCCCGAAGTCGGCCCCGGCCGAGACCATCGGCGAGGCGGTGCAGGCCGTACTCGACGGTGGGCTGTGGTTCCCGGCGATGGCCGCCGAACGCTCGGAGGCGGATGCGCTGCTGGCCAGCCGCCTGGCGCAGCTGACGCCGCAGCAGTTCCGGGTGCTGCTGTGCCTGGCCGATGGCCTGCTCAACAAGCAGATTGCCTACACGCTGGGCCTGGCCGAGAACACGGTGAAGGTGCATGTCACCGCGATCCTGAAGAAACTCGAATGCCACAGCCGCACACAGGCGGCGGTGCTGGTGAAGGCGCTGGAGCCGGAAGGCGACGCCGGCATCGGGTTGTAGTTTCCAGCCAACGGCGCAGCCCCTCGTGGGTGGTTTTGGGGGCGTTGAAAGCAAAAGCTGCGAGTGAGCCGGTCGGGTGGGGTGCGCGGTGGACGCCACGGATAAGAAAAAGAAGATCAAAAGAAAAAGCAGCCTGGCAGGCCGCCTTTTGTAGAGCCGAGCCCACGCTCGGCTGCTTTCCGGTCGGCCCGCGAAGCCGAGCATGGGCTCGGCTCTACACGAGCAAGCGCAGCGCGCGACCCGCTTTTGATCTTCTTTTTCTTCTCCGTGGGTGGAGAACATCCGTGAACTGTCAGCGGCCGGGGGGGGGGGGGGGGGGGGGGGGCGCGGGGGGGGGGGCGCGGCCCCCCCCCCCCCCCCCCCCCCGCGGGGGGCCACTTGTTGGGGTGGCCGCCGGCCCCCCCCCCCCCCCCCCCCCCCCCGGCCAGCCCTCAGCAATCCTGCCTTCCGCGACCAGCCAGACACCACCCACGAGGGGCTGTGCCGTTGGCTGGAAACTACCCGCGATGCCGGATCAGCAACTGACTCATCAACGCCCGCAGCGCCGGCGGCTTCACCGGCTTGGCCATCATCCCCCAACCGCGCTCCGCAGCCATCTCGCGCAGCCCCGCATCACGCTCGGCGGTCACCAGCACCACCGGTGGGCGCGCCTGCCACAGCTCGGCCAGCGTCTCGTACAGCACCGGGCCATGGTGATCGCCCATGCGTACATCCAGCAGCACCAGCTCCGGCACCGTTTCGACACTGGCCAGCAGCAACGCGGCCTGCGGGCCATCGGCCAGCATCACCTCGCAGCCCCAGCGTTCCAGCAGGGCGCGGCTGGCCGCGCAGACGTGCGGATCGTCATCGATCACCCACACACGGCGCCCGCGCAGTGGATTGTCCGCCGCCGGCTCCTGCGCCAGTACCGGGGCTGGCGCGGTGGCTGGAATCGCGCTGGCGTCGCCGAAAGGCACGCCAACCGCGAACACGCTGCCTTGGCCCAGCTGCGAGCGCAGCCGGATCGGATGGCCAAGCAGGCGGCCGATGCGGTCGACGATCGCCAGGCCAAGGCCGGCGCCGCGCTGCTGGCCGTCGTGCAGGCGGCGGAATTCCTCGAAGATCTCGCCCTGCAGCGCATCGGGAATGCCCGGGCCCTGGTCGTGCACTTCGATCCACAGCAGACCGTCGCGGCGGCGACAGCCGAGCAGCACGCGGCCGCGTTCGCTGTAGCGCAATGCGTTGGACAGGAAGTTCTGCAGGATGCGCCGCAGCAGCGCTTCATCGCTGACCACCACCGCAGCAGTATCGACCCAGTCGACCACCAGCCCGCGTGACTGTGCGGCGATGCCGAACTCGCGCGCCAGCGTCTGCAGCAGCGGGCCCAGCCGGAACGCCTGCACGCGCGTGGGCAGGCTGCCCGATTCCAGTCGCGCGATGTCCAGCAGGCTGTTGAGGATCGCGTCCTGCGCGGCCAGTGCAGCGTCGATGTGGTCGCTGGTCTGCTGCTGTGCCGGGTCGCTCAGTTTGCCGCGCAGCACCGAGACGAACATGCGCGCGGCGTTGAGCGGTTGCAGCAGGTCGTGCACCGCCGAGGCGACGAAGCGGGTCTTGTAGCGGTTGGCCTGTTCGGCTTCGCGGCGTGCTTCGTCCAGGTCACGGGTGCGCTCGGCGATGCGGTGCTCCAGCGCGTCGGCCAGCGAACGCAGTTCGCGCGCGGCATTCTTGTAGCTGGTGATGTCGGCGTAGCTGGTGACGAAGCCGCCGTCGGGCAGCGGGTTGCCACGGATCTCCAGCACCGTGCCGTCGTCCTTCTCGCTTTCGCGCATGTGCGGGCGGCCGCTGCGCAGGTGGTTCAGGCGACGCTCGATGGCCTCGTCCACCGGGCCCGGACCGAGCAGGCCACGGCGTGCATTGAAACGGAACAGTTCCTCGATTGGACGGCCGACGCGCACCAGGTCTGCCGGGAACCGGAACAGTTCGAGATAGCGTGCATTCCATGCCACCAGCCGCAGTTCGCGGTCGATCACCACCACGCCCTGCGGCAGGTGCGCCAGGCTGCGGCTGAGGCCGCTGTCAGCGTCGGTTGCAGCCTGCAGCAGGCCATCCTGTGCGGTGCGCAGTTCCTGCGCATGCTGCTTGAGCAGGGTTTCGAGCTCGCGGCGACTGCGCAGGCGGTGCTTGGCCAGACGCCGGCGCTGCTGCACGAACAGCACCAGGAAGCCCAGTGCAAGCCACGCAGCACCGCCGGTGAGTGCGGCCGCGCGACCGGCAGAAGTGGCTGCACTGGCATCGTGCAGCAGATGCAGGTTCCAGTCTTCCACAGGCAGCGCCAGGCTCTGCCACAGCATCGGCTGCGGCAATGCGGGATCCAGCAGGCGCACCATGCGGCCGCCGTCGGCCAGCACGTCCTCGGTACGCGCACGCAGTGGCTGCAGCGCACGGTCGGCGTACTGGCGGGCATCGAGCATTTCGCGGCGCTCGTCGGCGCCCAACGGGCGCAGCAGGCGGTAGCGCCAGTTGTCTCGGTTGGCCAGGAAGACCACGTCGTGGTCGTCGCTGGCCAGCACCACGTCCGGGCTGCTCAGCCATTCCTGTTCCAGCGCCGACAGCTCGACCTTGATCACCACCACGCCCAGCCGCTGGCCACCTTCCTCGATGGCCTGCGACAGGTAATAGCCGGGTACGCCGGTGGTCATGCCGATGCCGTAGAAGCGGCCACGGCCCTTGGCCAGCGCCTGCCGGTAATACGGGCGATAGCTGTAGTTCTCGCCGACATTGGTGGTCGGCTGGTCCCAGTTGCTGGCCGCCACCGCCACGCCGTCGTGGCCGACCAGGGTCAGGGTCGAGGCGCGGGTGACCTCATTGGCGCGTTGCAGCTTGAGGTTCAGCCGCTGCCGTTCGGCGGGCGAGGGCGGCACGCGCAGGGCGTGCAACAGGTCCGGGTCCAGCGCCAGCACCTGCGGCAGCGTGCCGAAGCGGTCGATGCGCTGCTGCAGGCCTTGGCCATACAGCTGCAGCTGGCGTTGCACCTGGCTGCTTTCGTCGCCCAGGGCACGCCGCCATGCGTAGTGGCCGGCGGCCACTGCAGACAGCACGGTGCCACCGACCATCACCGCGATGGTCAGCAACAGCATCCGGTGGCGGCTGAGCCAGTACATGGCGGCAGTCTACGCAGGGCCGGCGGGCGTGGCATGCACGCCCGCCGGGGTCTGACGTGGAAGGGGTCAGAAGTGCATCTGCGCGCGCAGTTCGAAGATCTCCGGCGTGCTGTGCACACCACGACGGCTGGCGTCGACCTTCACGTAATTGGCCTGGAACTTGAAGTGGCTGGTCAGGTACCAGTTCGCGCCCAGGGTCAGGTCGTGCTGGCGGCCACCGAGGATGCTGCCGTCGTCCAGGTCCAGGCGGCTGTAGCGGGCCACCAGCTCCACCGCACCGTAGTCGTGCGCCGGCTTGATGTTGGCCACGGCACCGGCGTTGTACGGGCGCGACTCGCCGGTCAGCACCCAGCTGGCCATCGCGTACTGGCCGCTGCCGGTGTAATCCGGCTTGCCGTCATGGCGGGTGACCGTGGCGCGCAGGGCTTCGGCCTGCAGCGAGAAGGGGCCGCGGATCCAGATGCCTTCCAGGCCGGTGCGGCGGATCTGGTCGGCGGTGACCAGGGCACCGGAATCGACGTAGCGGATGTCGGTCAGGCCGGCTTCCGGGCGTGCGCGCAGGCGCGCGCTGGCCTCGTGGTGCACGTCACGGCCATCGCTGTAGCCGCGCGGATTTTCCTGCGAGTAGGCCAGTCCCAGGTGGATCACGTCACCCGGCGCCTTCACCGGGGTCCATACCGCACGCACCGCCTGGGTGGTGCCGGGGTTGTCACCCTGCAGGTCCTTGCCACCGTAGGCGCCGGCCTGCAGCAGGTACTGGGGGCGCTCCAGCACCCATTCCACGCCGGTGCGGCGGCCGGCGTAGAAGGCCTGCACGGGCAGCGCGGTTTCCAGGAACGTGCCGGCGCGCGAGGACGTGTTCGCATCCAGGCCGACCGGGGTCTTCATGTAGCCGAAGCGGAAACGACCCACGTCGCGGCCGAAGAAGGCCTTGCTCTCGAAGCGCACGAATACGTCCAGCCAGGTGTCGGCCTGGAAGTCGTAGTAGACCATCGCGTCGTAGACGCCCTTCTTCTTCAGCGTCGCACCGAACTCCTTGCGGCGCACGGCGTCGTCGTCCTCAAGGCCGCTGCCCGAGGAGAAGTCGTTGTAGTCGTAGGCGATGTTGGCGGTGGCGGCCAGTTCGGTGCCGTCGCCGAAGGTGTACTTGGTCGGCCAGTTGTCGAAATCGGCAGCCGAGGCGAAGGCGGGAAGGGCGGCCAGGGACAGGGCCAGCAAGGTGGGAATCGGGCGCATGTTGGGTGCGGCTCTCTCAGATTGCGTGTGGACAGGACAACAACGGCCGCAGGGGCCGAAACTTTCGCAAGGACACGCCCGGCCGTTCAGCCCGGGCCACCGGCCTCCCCGTGATCGGGCGGTGCGGCGCCAGTGTAGGCATCGCCGCCACCTGAACCGGGGGGCTAGTACCAATAGGTTATCTGCGCCGGCGTGCCCGGCGCGTACAAAGGCGTCCATTGGTCGCACCCCTGCGCGTGCAGCACAGGGCCTGCGAGCAGTTTCCACGGTAACGGTTCCCGCGCTGTCCCGGGGCCGTACGTGCCTGAAAACGCCCCTTCCGGAGTCCGCCATGCACATCCCGACCGCAGCCCCGGCGCCTGCAAAGCCGTTGCCGATCTATCGCCAGCTGTATTTCCAGGTGATCGTGGCGATCGTCCTGGGCGCCATCCTCGGCCACTACGAACCTCTGGTCGGCGAGAAGATGAAGCCGCTGGGCGATGCCTTCATCAACCTGGTGAAGATGATCATCGCGCCGGTGATCTTCCTGACCATCGTCACCGGCATCGCCAGCATGACCCACCTGCGCACGGTGGGCCGCGTGTTTGCCAAGGCAATGGCGTACTTCCTGTTCTTCTCCACGCTGGCGCTGATCGTCGGCATGATCGTGGCGCACGTGGTGCAGCCCGGCGCCGGCATGAACATCAATCCGGCCGAGCTGGACCAGACCGCGGTGCACAGCTATGTCGAGAAGTCGCACGACCTGACCCTGGTCGGCTTCCTGATGGACATCATTCCGAAGACGCTGGTGAGCGCCTTCGTCGACGGCAACATCCTGCAGGTGCTGTTCATCGCGGTGCTGTTCGGCATCGCGCTGGCATCGGTGGGCGAGAAGGGCAAGCCGATCCTGAACTTCCTGGAGGCGCTGGTCGCCCCGGTGTTCAAGCTGGTCCACATCCTCATGAAGGCCGCCCCGATCGGTGCCTTCGGCGCGATCGCCTTCACCATCGGCAAGTACGGCGTCGGTTCGCTGGTCAACCTGGCGTGGCTGGTGGGCTCGTTCTACCTCACCGCATTCCTGTTCGTGGCGGTGATCCTGGGCCTGGTCTGCCGACTGTGTGGCTTCTCGGTGTTCAAGCTGGCGCGCTACCTGAAGGCCGAACTGCTGCTGGTGCTGGGCACGTCGTCGTCGGAGTCGGCGCTGCCGTCGCTGATGGAGAAGATGGAACGCGCCGGCTGCAGCAAGTCGGTGGTGGGCCTGGTGGTCCCGACCGGCTATTCGTTCAACCTGGACGGCACCAACATCTACATGACCCTGGCCGCGCTGTTCATTGCCCAGGCCACCAACACCGAACTGACCCTGGGCCACCAGATCGCCCTGCTGCTGGTTGCCATGCTCAGCTCCAAGGGCGCGGCCGGCGTCACCGGCGCCGGCTTCATCACCCTGGCTGCCACCCTGGCCGTGGTGCCGGAAGTGCCGGTGGCCGGCATGGCGCTGATCCTGGGCGTGGACCGCTTCATGAGCGAATGCCGCTCGCTGACCAACTTCATCGGCAATGCGGTGGCCACCGTGGTGGTCTCGCGCTGGGAAGGCGCGCTGGACCGCAACCGCCTGCAGCTGGCGCTGGATGGCCGCGAGAGCGAGCTGCCGCCGCCGGTGGACGCGCTGCCCGAGGCGCTGCCGGTCAAGGGCTGATCCAGGTGTGTGGTACCGCGGGGCCGATCACGACAGTGGTACGGCCCCGCGGCGTTTCAGGGCGTCCCACGGCTGTCACGGGAGGCGCCGAAGCTGGTCTCGCGGTACCGTCGCATACGGCACGGAATTGTGCGGTCGCAGCATGCCTGCGACAGGATAGCGACAGGTCCGGACGCTCCAACGGGGGTATCATCCCCTGTCCCTTCTGCCCATTCATGTAACCCACATCGATGTCCAACGAAGATTTCAAACAGGCCGCCCTCGATTACCACCGGATGTCTCCGCCCGGCAAGATCAAGGTTTCCGCTACCAAGCCCATGCTGACCCAGCGCGACCTGTCGCTGGCGTATTCGCCGGGCGTGGCGTACGCCTGTGAAGCGATCAAGGCCGACCCGCAGCAGGCCAGCGAACTGACCGCGCGCGGCAACCTGGTGGCGGTGATCTCCAACGGCACCGCGGTGCTGGGCCTGGGCAACATCGGCGCACTGGCCGGCAAGCCGGTGATGGAAGGCAAGGGCGTGCTGTTCCAGAAGTTCGCCGGCATCGATGTGTTCGACATCGAAGTGGATGAAACCGACCCGGACAAGCTGGTCGACATCATCGCCTCGCTGGAGCCGACGTTCGGCGGCATCAACCTGGAAGACATCAAGGCCCCGGAATGCTTCGTGGTCGAGCGCAAGTTGCGCGAGCGCATGAAGATCCCGGTGTTCCATGACGACCAGCACGGCACGGCGATCATCGTCGGCGCAGCGGTGCTCAACGCCATGGCGATCACCGGCAAGAAGATCGAGGAAGTGAAGCTGGCGACCACGGGCATGGGCGCGGCCGGTATTTCCTGCGTGAACATGCTGGTGCAGCTGGGCCTGAAGCCGGAGAACATCCTGGCCTTCGACCGCGAGGGCGTGATCCACACCGGTCGTACCGACCTGGATCCGGAAAAGCAGCGCTATGCGCGCGACACCGACAAGCGCACCCTGGCCGAGATCGTTGATGGCGCGGACATCTTCCTGGGCCTGTCGGCACCGGGCATCCTGACTGCCGACATGGTCAAGACCATGGCGCCGGATCCGGTGATCTTCGCGTTGGCCAACCCGACCCCGGAAATCATGCCGGAGGTGGCGCGCGCCGCGCGTCCGGACGCGATCATCGGTACCGGCCGTTCGGACTACCCGAACCAGGTCAACAACGTGCTGTGCTTCCCGTACCTGTTCCGCGGTGCGCTGGACGTGGGCGCGACCGCGATCAACGAGGAAATGAAGATCGCCTGCGTGCGCGCCATCGCCGCGCTGGCACGCCGTGCCGCCACCGACATGGGCTCGGCCTACGGCGGCGAGACCCCGAGCTTCGGCCGTGAATACCTGATCCCGCGCCCGTTCGACCGCCGCCTGCTGGTGGAGCTGTCCGCCGCCGTTGCCCAGGCCGCGATGGATTCGGGCGTGGCCGCGCGCCCGATTGCCGACATGGGCGCCTACCGCGACAAGCTGGCCCAGTTCGTCTACCGCACCAGCCTGATGATGAAGCCGGTCTACGACCGCGCGCGCAGCGACAAGCAGCGCGTGGTGTACGCCGAAGGCGAAGAGGAAGTGGTGCTGCAGGCGGTGCAGAACGTGGTCGATGACGGCCTGGCGCATCCGATCCTGATCGGCCGCCCGGAAGTGATCGAATCGCGCATCGAGCGCCTCGGCCTGCGCCTGAAGATCGGCGAGAACGTTGAAGTCACCAACATCAACGACGACCCGCGCTTCAACGAATACTGGCAGTACTACCACGGCCTGACCGGCCGCCGCGGCGTGACCGTGGCCGCGGCGAAGAACCTGATGCGTTCGCGCCCGACGCTGATCGCGGCGGTGATGGTGGCCCGTGGCGAAGCCGATGCGATGCTGACCGGCATCGTCGGCCGCTTCCACAAGAAGCTGGGCTACGTGCGCAGCGTGCTGCCGCTGGAGCCGAAGGTCACCTCGACCTCGGCCATGACCGGCGTGATCAACCAGCAGGGTGTGTTCTTCTTCGTCGATACCCACGTGCAGGAAGACCCGACCGCCGAGCAGCTGTGCGAAGCGACCCTGCAGGCGGCCTACCGAATGAAGCTGTTCGGCATTGAGCCGAAGGTGGCGCTGCTGTCGCACTCCAACTTCGGCAGCCACGACTCGAAGGACGCGCTGAAGATGCGCCAGGTGCGCGAGCTGCTGCTCAAGCGCAACCCGCGACTGAATGTGGACGGCGAGATGCAGGGCGACACCGCATGGGACGAAGCGCTGCGCCAGAAGCTGCTGCCGGGCTCGACCCTGCAGGGCCGTGCCAACCTGTTCGTGCTGCCGAACCTGGAAGCGGCCAACATCGCCTACAACCTGGTGCGCGTGTTCACTGACGGCGTGGCGATCGGCCCGATCCTGATGGGCGTGAACAAGCCGGTGCACATCCTGACCACCAGCGCGACCTCGCGCAGGATCCTGAACATGACCGCGATTGCCGCGGTTGATGCGCAGATCAGGAAGCAGCTGGAAGCGGAAAAGAAGGCGTAAGCCTTCTTTCCAGCGACAGCTGCAGAAGCGCGCCCCACGGGGCGCGTTTCTGTTTCCGCGCAGTGGAAACGGGTAGAGTCGACTGTTAGTCGACTGCCTTTCGTACAACCACCGAAAACCCCGCGCGATCGCGCGATAGTCGACTAACAGTCGACTCTACCGGTCCCGATGCCGGTCCCGATGCCGGTCCCGATGCCGGTCCCGATGCCGGTTCCATCGCTGCCATACGCGCGACGCGACTTGGTCATTTCCCTGCAACGCCGTTGCGGCCCAATACGCCCACGCGGCCCGGCCGTGGGAAGGGACCGGACCGGCCTTCCCACCCTGGGCCCGACCAACTTTCCATCGGCGAGGGTGTCATGCGTAATCGAGTGACGCGGCGTTACTTCCAGCAACTGTTCGCGCTGTACGCCGGTTTCGTGCAGTCGCGCTGAGACGCAGAAGGCAGGGAGGTAGAGTCGACCGTTGGTCGACTATCGCGCGAAGCGCGGGGTTTTCGGTGGTTGTACGAAAGGCAGTCGACTTTACCCAGTCGCCCCGATACCCAGTCGGCAACCCGCTCAGTGCCGCTTGCCGCGGCGTGCAGGGACCGGCGGCGGTGCATCCGAACGCGGCTTGGCATACTGCGTCCACAGTGCCGGCAATGCCTTGCCGGTGTGCTTCTGCCACAGCGCAGGTGTATAGCGGCCATCACGCAAGGCTTTGTCCAGCGCCGGCACCAGGCCGGGATGTTCGGCCTCGGCCCATTTCAGGAACGCACCGGTCACCCGGTAGCCACTGTCGAAGTTCTGACCCTTCTCGACCTTGCCGGGCAGTGCCCAGCCCGCGGCGGCATTGTCCATGCCGTAGCGGTCGCGCGCGTAGTCGGCGATGCCTTCCACCAGCCAGCCCGGTACCCGTGCATCGCCGTAGCCGGGATAGCCCTGCACGATGTGCATCGCCTCGTGGGTGACCAGATCGATATCGTTCGGGTGCTGCGCCAACCAGCCGGGATTGATGGTGATGGTTGCGGCCTGGTCCTTGTCGCCGACGAAGGCGATGCCGGTGTAGGCCGGATCGATCACGATGCGCAACATCGACGGCGCGGCCGGGTGGAAATCAGCCCGTTCGCGCAGATAGGCGAAGAAGAACGTATCGATCACCCGCTTGCGCTGCGGCGCCGCCAGGGCGCCACGGGCGTCCTGGTAGTTCAGCGTCACGCCATCGCGGGTCAGCTGCGTATCGAACGCGTGGGTCTGGCCGAAGCTGGAGAAGGACAGGGCAACAAGGGCCAGGGGCAGAAGACGGTAGCGCATGCGGCTCATTGTACGGTGCTGGCCGCCAGTAGTTCGATCTCCGCCAGTGGCAGTCGCCCTGGTGCCGCCAGGCGCAGGCGGTACTCGCTGTAGCGACCGGGTTTCGCGATGCGGAACGGACGGGTCTGGCGGGCAGATTCGAAGTCTTCGCCACTGCGCTGGTCGAGCACGGTCCAGCTGCCGGTGCCATTGCGCGCCTCCAGCGTCCATTCACCGCCACGGATGCTGCCGTCTCCACTGGTCAGCGTGTACATCGTTGCCGTGCCATCGGCCAGGCCGGTCAGCGCGATGGTTGCGCCGCCCCCCAGGCCCACGGTGGTGGCCGCATCGTCGTCGACCAGCGCGGGCAGGGCGCGGCCATCGGCCAGCGTCGCCTTCGCGCCACTGCCGAGCAGATCGTGCAGCAGTTGCGGGCGCTGGCCTCGCGCGGTCAGCGAGCGTGGCACGTCTTCCACACCACTGCCCCAGCGCGACGGTTGCGGGCCCATCACGAAGTCCAGGGTCGCGCCCTTGGCGATCAGCTCGTGCGGCACCCAGGTCCTGGTCCAGGGCTTGCCGTTGATCTTCAGCGACTGCACGTAGACGTTCTCACGCGAGTTGTTGGCTGCGTTCACGGTCAGCACGGCACCGCCCTGCAGTTCCACGCGCGCATGTTCGAAGGCCGGTGAACCGATCACGTACTCCGGCGCGCCCATGCGCAGCGGGTACAGGCCCAGCGATGCCAGCACGTACCAGGCCGAGGTCTCGCCGTTGTCCTCGTCACCGGGATAGCCCTGGCCGATCTCACTGCCCACATACAGCCGCGACAGGATCTCGCGCACGTGCTGCTGGGTCTTCCACGGCTGCCCGGCGTACAGGTACATCCACGGGATGTGGTGCGCCGGCTGGTTGCTGTGCGCGTACATGCCCATGCGCACATCGCGCGCTTCGGTCATTTCATGGATGGTGCCGCCGTAGGAGCCGGCGAACGCGGCGTCGGCGGTTTCCGGCGTAGCGAAGAAGGTATCGAGCTTGGCGGCCAGCTTGTCGCGGCCACCGTACAGGGCGGCCAGGCCTTCACCGTCGTGGGCGGCGGTGAAGGCGAAGGTCCAGCCGTTGGATTCGGTGTAGTCGTGGCCCCACACGCGCGGGTCGTAATGCTTGGCGTCCACGCGCCAGCGGCCATCCGCAGTGCGGCCCTGGAAGAAGCCGGCCGCCGGATCGAACATCGTCGCGTAGCTGGCGGCGCGGTGGCGGAAGTAGTCGGCCTCGGTGCTGTAGCGCTCGCGTGCGGCGGGCGAGGTCGCGCGCTTGGCCAGGGCGTCGGCCATGTTGGCGATGCCGAAATCGTTGAGCGCGCCTTCCATCGTCCACGACATGCCCTCATGCACGTCGGCACTGGCGTAGCCGCGGAAGGTCGAGCGGTCCATGCCCTTGCGGCCGACATGGCGGTCCGGCGGTACCACGGTCGCGTTCTTCACTGCGGCGGCGTAGGCCTCGGCCGGATCAAAGCCGCCGATGCCTTTCAGCCACGCATCGGCAAACGCCACATCGGAACTGGTGCCGACCATCAGGTCTGCGTAGCCTGGCGACGACCAGCGTGCGATCCAGCCGCCAGCACGGTATTGCTCGATGAAGCCCTGCACCATCTGCCCGGCATCGTCGGGCGTGAACAGCGCATAGGCCGGCCAGGTGGTGCGGAAGGTGTCCCAGAAGCCATTGTTGACGAACACCTTGCCGTCGCGCACGGCGGTAAAGCTGCGGGTCGCGCTGCCATCGGTGTTGTCATCGCTGGCGCTGGCCTGGTTGGCATAGCGCCAGTCGGGTGCGGCCGCGCTGCCCACGTTCTCGTGGCCGGAGTTGGGGTACAGGTACAGCCGGTACAGGCTGGAGTACAGCGTGGTCTTCTGGTCGTCGCTGGCCGCGCCGATATCGAAGCGGGCCAGGCGCGCATCCCACGCATCCTGTGCGCGGCCGGCCACGCTCTCCAGCGTGTCGGCAGCGGCGATTTCCAGCGCCAGGTTGTGCCGTGCCTGCTCCACCGAGATCAGCGAAGTGGCGATGCGCATGGTCACCCGTCGCTCGCTGCCGGCATCGAACTTGATGTAGCCGGTCGGGCGGCCGGTGTCGAGGCGACCGCTGCTGCGCCAGGGTTTGTCGAAGCTGGCGACCACGTACATGCGGCTGGCACCGTTGGACAGGCCGCTGCGCGTGTCGGTGTAGCCGGACAGCGTCTGCGTGGCGGCGTCCAGGGTCAGGCCGCCACGTGCATCGACGTTGTCGAACAGCAGGTTGGCATCGCCGCCCTCGGGGAAATCAAAGCGGAACAGCGCGGCATGGTCGGTCGGCGCGATCGATGCCGCGACGCCGTTGTCGAAGCGCACGTCGTAGCGGTAGGGGCGGGCGCTTTCGTGGCCGCGGTCGAACGACAAGGCACGTTTGCGGCGATCAGCCTCCGGCACGCCACGGTTGGCCGAAGGCATCACCTGGAAGGTCTGGCGGTCGCCCATCCACGGGCTGGGCTGGTGGCTCAACGCGAGCGCCTGCAGCTGCGGGCGGTTCTGTGCGTCGTTCTGCTCGTTCCAGCGGTACAGCCAGTTCAACGCGCTTGCATCGGTCACCGGAGTCCAGAAATTGAAGCCGTGCGGCACCGCCGTGGCCGGGAAATTGTTGCCGCGCGAGAAGGTGCCGTTGGCCTGGGTGCCACGCGTGGTCAGCACCCAGTCGGAGACGCGCTGCGGCTGTTGCCGCGGCTGGGCATCCAAGCGCACGTCGTCGATCCAGCCGGACACCGGGGCGCCATCGCTGCTGGCCACCTCCAGCTCGATCGCTGCCACGCGGCGCCCCTTCAGCGCGGGCACGTCGCCCAGTCGCACCGCCTTGCGTGCCCACTGTTGCGGGTACAGCGTCTTCGACTCGCCCTGCGCGCGTGCGCCAAGGGCTACGCCGTGCTGGTCGCGTGCCGGGCCGGCCGACACGAGGCTGCCATCGTCCAGCCGCAGGTCCAGCGACACATAGGTCGAGGCCACGGTGTCCCGGCCAACGATTTCCGGCAGCACCAGCCACGACAGGGTCGTATCGGCCTCGATCGGCAGGTCGGTCTTGAACAGTTCGCGCCGCGCTTTGCCTCCTGCGCTGCTGTAGCGAAGGGCATGCAGCCCGCTGTAGCCGGCGTTGCGCTTGGCGGTGTAAGGCGCGGCAGGGCCGTTGCCGATCGTTGCCTGCAGGGCGCCAGCGGCCTGCACCGGTGCAGGTTCGCCGGGTTCGAACGAGGTCTGCAGTCCCTGTGCCAGCACCGGCATCGCAGTGGTCGCACAGGCCAGGGCCAGGGCAAGCGGAAGCAGGGCGCGGCGTGGATCGGACAGGGTCATGCAGGAGTCTCCCGGAAGGGCAGGCGGCGGGCAGAACCCGCATCGGCGGACACCACGGGCAGCATCGCTCCGCCCGCCGGGATGGCAGTGGGAGAGGCGATGCCGGTCCGGTGGGGGCGGGCCATGCGATCGGGTCGATTGGACGGGTCGATTCACGACCCGGGCCCGATCCTGCAACAGCGGCAGCGACCTGACAAGTGCCATTTAGTTCGATCCAAATGCGGAAAATATCGCGGATCGGCAGGATCCCGGCACAAACCCGCACGGGCGACCGGGGAATCCGTGCAGACAGACCGTCCCAGGTGCCATGCAACGCCACGCGGAATCTGCCCTCGGCGCCCAAAGACCTGTTGTGGCGCAATGTCGGGGCGGCCCGGATGCTAGAATCACAGGCCTCGCAACCCGTTCATCGACATCCGCCATGAGCCATACCGCCACCGCGCCCGCCAACGCCGAGAAGCGCTACACCGTGCACCGCAGCGATCTTCCGCTGAGCTGCCCGACCCCGGAAATGGCGCTGTGGAACTCGCATCCGCGCGTGTACCTGCCGATCGAAGACGAGCCCAATGGCGAAGCGCAGTGCCCGTACTGCGGTTCCGTGTTCGTGCTGGCCGACTAAGCGGCTGCCCCCTCGATGCGCCGATTGACCGTGGTGCAGTTGCTGCCGGCGCTGCACTCCGGCGGTGTCGAGCGCTCGACCCTGGAAATTGCTGCGGCGCTGGTCGCCGCCGGCCATCGCGCGCTGGTGGTTTCCGCCGGTGGCCGCCTGGTGCAGCCGCTGCTCGATAGCGGTGCCGAGCACCTTACCCTCGACATCGGTCGCAAGTCGCTGCTGACCCTGCGCCACCTGCCGACCCTGCGCCGCTTGTTCGCCGAGGTTGGCGCGGACATCGTGCATGCCCGCTCGCGCCTGCCGGCCTGGCTGGGCCTGTACGCGATCCGCGCCATGCCCGCCGCGCAGCGCCCGCACTGGGTGACCACCGTGCACGGGCTGAATTCGCCCAGCCGCTACAGCGCCGTGATGACCAGTGGGGAGCGCGTGATCTGCGTGTCCAACACCGTCCGCGATTACGTGCAGCGGCACTACCCGACCGTGCCGGAAGAGAAGCTGCAGGTGATTCCGCGTGGTGTCGACGTCGCCCAGTTCCCGCGGGTGGCGCGCGCCGACCACCGGCCGCGGCTGGCGCTGGCAACCGATTACCCGTGGCTGGCGCAGGTGGACGGCCCGTTGCTGCTGTTGCCGGGGCGGGGTACCCGTCTGAAGGGCCACGCACATGCGCTGCAGTTGCTGGCCGATGTGCGCGCCGCCGGTGTGCCGGCACAGGTGTGGATGCTGGGCACCGATGAACCCGGCCGTGAAGCCTACGTGGCCGATCTGCGCCGGCAGGCGGCCGCGCTCGGCGTGGCCGAGGCCGTGCACATCAGCACACCGACCGCGCGCATCGCCCAGGCTTACGCGGCCAGCGACCTGGTGCTGCAGCTGTCGGACAAACCCGAAGCGTTCGGCCGCACCGTGGTCGAAGCGCTGTCGGTGGGCCGACCGGTGCTGGGCTGGGACCATGGTGGCGTCGGTGAACTGCTTCGGCAGCTGCAACCCGCAGGTGCCGTGCCGCTCGGCGATGCGCGCGCATTGGGTGAACGTGCGCTGGCCCTGCTGGCCCAGCCTCCGTCCTTGCCGACCCGCATCCCGTTTACCCTGCAGGCCATGCAGCGCGATACCCTCCGCCTCTATGCCGACCTCGCCGGCTGACCCTGCCGTCATCGTGCGCGACGACCGCGCCGGGCGCTGGGCGCCCTGGTGGGTGCTGGCGTACGTGGCGATGTGGCCGTTGCCGGGCATCGCCGAAACCGTGCTGGGCCTGGGCGCGCTGTACGCGGCGGCGCGCATGGTGATGCGCCGCCTGCAGCGCCGCCCGCATCTGTTGAGCACGGCGGCCTGGGCACTGACTTCGATCCTGTTCCTCGGCTATTGGCTGCCGCAGGCATTTTCCGCCTTCGATGCGATCGACCCGGCGGCCTCGTGGACCAAAGCTGCAGCGGGCCTGCGCTATCTGCCCTTCATGTGGCTGGTGGCGATCGCGGTGGCCACGCCAGAGCGGCGGCGGCTGACCTTCGCAGGTCTGGCGCTGATCACCGGCGCATGGACGCTGGATGCGCTGGTGCAGGCCGTGGCCGGTACCAGCCCATGGTTCTGGTCACTGGAACACCTGAAGCTGGCGGTCAGTGGCCACGCATTGTGCCCGGCCGATGAGGCCGCGCTGGCCGACCGCCTCAGCGGCGCACTGGGACCGTGCAACCTGAAGTTCGGCCAGGTGCTGGCCAGCCTGTCGCCGTTCCTGCTGCTGCCTGTCGCGCGGCGCTTTGGCAATGCGGGCTGGCTGCTGGCTGCGGCAGCGCTGGGCAGCGTGCTGCTGCTGGCTGGTTCGCGCGCCTCGTGGATCACCTTCGCGCTGGTGCTGGCCTACAGCGGTGTGCGCCAGTTCGGCTGGAAACGGCTGGCCGCGCTGGCGCTGGTGGCGGTGCTCGGCGCGGGCGCGCTGACCGCCAGCGTGCCGCAGCTGCGCGAGCGCTTCGCGCGTACGGCCATGGCGCTGGATGGGGGCGAGCGTGGTGTCGACGAGGCCCTGTCAGGGCGCGCGCGGATCTGGGAAGCTGCCGCCTGCATGATTGAAGCGCACCCGATCAATGGCGTGGGTGCACGTGGTTTCCGCGATGCCTATCCCGCCTGCGTGGCGGAGGAGGGGCCGGCGGTGTGGGGCAATGCGCCGGCGCTGCACGCCCACCAGATCGTGCTGGAAATCCTCGCAGAGACCGGAGTGATTGGCCTGTTGCTGTGGCTGGCGGCCGTGGCCCAGGCCTGGCGTGCATGGCGCTACGCGCCGGCGATTGCCCGCGAACGCGCGCGTCCGGCGATGCTGGCGCTGGCGGTGACCGTGTTCCCGCTGAACACCCATCTGGCGTTCTACTCGGCCTTCTGGGGGGGGCTGACCGTATTGCTGGCCGCGCTGTTCGCCGGCAGCCTGCTGGCCCGCGACGCGGACGAATCACCGGCGCTGAAGTAACTGCGCATCCACGCATGGCGTGGATAGAGCCAAGCTGACTCCGCGTTACTTGTAGAAATCGCTCCGGCCACCCGGTTGCCGCTTGAATCGGCGATGGATCCACAGGTACTGGTCGGGCGCCTCGCGCACCATCTCTTCGATGGCCTGGTTGACCCGCGTGGTATCCGCTTCCACGTCCTCGCTGGGGAAATTCTCCAGCGGCGCGCCGATCTTCAGGAAGTACTTCCCGCCTTCGCGGCGATGGAAATACGGGATCACCGCGCAGCCGGTCATCCGCGCCAGCTGGTGGGTAGCGGTGATGGTCGAGGCGGTATGGCCGAAGAACGGTACGAACACGGTGTCCTTGCCGCGCATGTCCTGGTCCGGCGCATACCAGAGGAAGCCCCCCTTTTTCAGGTGGCGCACGGTAGCGCGGATGTCCTCATTGGCGAACATTGCCTTGGCATAGCGCAGGCGGCCGAACTTCACCGCCCACTCATACACCGGGTTCTTGTGCTTGCGGTACATGCCCGAAAGATCAACGTAGTCGCACAGCAGGCGCCCGCACATTTCCAGGGTCATGAAGTGGCCGGACACCAGCAGCACGCCACGACCTTCCGCCTGCATCTGCCGCAGATGTTCCAGTCCTTCGATCTGCACCTGCGGGCGGATGCTGTCGATGCTGCCCCACCAGGCGCGGATGCACTCGAACACGCCCACGCCCAGGGCATCGAAGCTGTCGCGCACCAGGCGCTGGCGCCAGGCCTCGTCCTTCTCGGGGAAGCACAGCTGCAGGTTGACCTCGGCGGCGCGGCGACGGCTGCCCAGCAGGCGCCAGGTGATCCAGCCGACGCCCCGGCCCAGCGCACGCTGCAGCATCCACGGCAGGCGGGCGATGGCGAAGGCGCCCAGCATGGCGGCGAACATCGGCCAGTTGCGGGGATCGCGCAGCGACGGGCGGACGGCGGTGGTGGCATCGGACATTGGCCCATTCTACCAAGGCGGCCGCGTGTCTTTCCCGGGGGGCTCCCGTATCCTTGCCGCATGCGTAAAGACCCTGTCGAATGGATCCTGCGCGGCCTGTACTCGGTCGTGCTCTACATCCTGCTGCCGATCACCGTGTACCACCTGGTCTGGCGCGGCTTCCGGGTCCGTGAATACTTCCGGCGCTGGGACGAGCGCTATGCCTCCTATCCGCAGCCCACCGGCCAACCGCGGGTCTGGCTGCACGCGGTCTCGGTGGGCGAAGTCAATGCCGCTGCGCCGCTGGTGAACGCGCTGCGCAAGGAGCGGCCGGACATCCGCTGGGTCATCACCACCATCACCCCGACCGGCTCCGAGCGCGTGCGTGCGCTGTGGGGCGATGCACTGGACCACGTCTACCTGCCGTACGACGTGCCCGGCAGCGTCAACCGCTTCCTCGGCCATTTCCAGCCCAGCCTGGCGCTGATCCTGGAAACCGAGCTGTGGCCGAACATGCTGTTCGGTTGCCGTGACCGTGGCATTCCGGTCTACATTCTCAACGCGCGCCTGTCGGCGCGTTCGCTGCGGGGCTACCGGCTGCTGGCGGCGTTGATCCGCCGTGCGCTGCGCACGGTCACCTGCGTGGCCGCGCAGTCGCAGGACGATGCCGACCGTTTCGTGCAGCTGGGCGCTGCGCCCGAGCAGGTACAGGCGCTGGGCAACCTGAAGTTCGACATCACCACGCCGGACGTGCAGGGCTTCGTCGAGCAGTTCCACGCCCGCGTGCCGGCGCGGCGGCCGGTGTGGATCGCCGCCAGTACCCATGATGGTGAAGAACAGGCGGTGATCGATCTGCACCGGCGCCTGCGCCAGCAGCACCCCGACCTGTTGTTGCTGTGGGCGCCGCGGCACCCCGAGCGCTTCCCGAAGGTGGAGGCACTGGCACGGGAACAGGGTTGGAACGTGGCAACCCGGCGCGCGAAGCAGTGGCCGGAGGTTGAAACCGATGTGTTCGTCATCGATACCCTCGGCGAGCTGATGCCGTTCTATGCCTGCGCGCAGGTGGCGTTTGTCGGTGGCAGCCTGCAGCCGATCGGTGGCCACAACCTGCTGGAGCCGGCGGCGATGGGCACCGCTGCGGTGACTGGCCCGCACCTGCACAACTTCTCGGAAATTTCCCGGCGCATGCGCGAGGCTGGCGCGCTGCTGATCGGCGAAGACGTGCAGGCGGTCGGTGAACTGCTGCAGCACCTGCTCGAAGACCCGCAGGCGCGCGAGGACATGGCGCGGGCAGGCTGCACGCTGATCAGCAATGGACGCGGCGCGCTGCAGCGTACGCTGGCGCTGGTCGGACCGCACCTGCCGCCACCTTGCCGCTGAGTTCGAAGGGCCGGCGCGTGCGACGCGACTGTCGTGAAAGACCGCGTCAATTCTGCTTGACGACCGGGAACCTGTCGTAGCTGGACCGGGAGGTTCGTTGCCAACGTGCCTGCCGTCACATCGTGGTGCGCAGGGCGCATATTCCGATACCGCCTCCCGGCACAGGCTGTCAGTCTGCTGTCGACCGCGCTTGGCGGATATCAAGGGAACTTGCGATGGACCGCGACAGCAGCCCCGACGGCATTGATGCGCCCGGGTACGGCGATCGCCTTGTAGTGGTGGCACTGACCTTGCTGCTGGGAGGCAGCGTGGTCGCGCTGGTCGGCCAGCACACCGCAGCCCAGGCCGGCCCGGCCATCGTCCTGAGCCTGCTGCTGGCTGCGCTGGGCATGGGGCCGCTGCTGTACTGCCTGCACGTTCAGAACCAGCAATGGCCCGCTGCCGACGGCCTGTATGGCGTGTTGCGGGATCGTTTGGGAAGCGTGCCGGCCGTTCTGCTCGGTGGTGCGCTGCTGCTGGAACTGGTGCTGACTACCGCTGGCGTGGCGCAGTCGATCGCCAGCCATCTGCATGCGCTGCTGGCCGGTTCTGGAATCGAGACCCGCAACGGGATGCCGGATCAACTGATGGCTGCTGCCAGCCTGCTGCTGCTTGCAGTGGTCGGATTGCTGCGGCCACACCGTGTGGTGCTGGTTGCCGGTGTGCTGCTGACGGTGAAGATCGGCGTCGGCCTGCTGTTGCTGGTGCTGGCAGCGCGCCATGTGCACTACGCGTACTGGATTCCATGGCTGCCGCCGGCAACGGCACCCTATCGCTTCGGGATCGGCGGTGTACTGGCGGCGAGCGTGCCGCTGTCCGGTGTGTTCGCCACCGTTGGCCTGGTGCTGGGATTCCCTGGCATCGGCAGGCAGGCGAGGGCACGGACGCCGCGGCTGCTGGTGTGCGTGCTGCTGGCCATGGTGCTGCTGATCGTACTGGCCGCGTTGCAGGCTGGCCTGGTCGAATTTCCGTCCTTGGCCAGCACGCGGCCTTTGTCGGTGGCCCTGCAGCATCACCCGGAGCTGTACTGGATGATGCCCTTGCTGCCGCTGGCGGGAGTGGCGGGGTTGGTGGCGCTCGTTCTGGTGCTGCTGATGTTGGCTGCGCGGCTGGCGATACAGCTGTGGCCGACGGAAGGTGACGAATCCCTGGAATTCCGGGAGAGGCTGGTGCCGGTTGCCGTCGTCCTGTCGGCGGCATTGCTGGCGTTGTGGGCGCCAATGGGCAGCCTGCCGGTATTGCCTGGCCCGGCAACCCTGTTGGTGATGGGGGCCGTGTGCCTGGCCGTGCTGCGTGGAAAGGTACCGCGGTCACGCGCCCTGCCGGTGCTGGCGCCCGTCGCCATCGCACTGTGTCTGCTGGCCGCAGTCGAACGGATGCGGGTCTGGCCCGGCTGACGGGTCGCTGGATGCATGCTTGCTTCCGTACGCGCGACCCACAAAAAAGCCACCCTCGCGGGTGGCTTCTTCGTGACCGGCAGGCTGACGACTCAGTGCGTGGTCGTTGCCGGGTTGCCCGCGTCCTGGGTCAGCAGGCGGTTGACGTCCTGCAGCTCGGCCACGTCCAGCGCACCCAGCGACTGGCTCAGCAGCAGGCGGTTCTGCAGGAAGGTGTAACGAGCCTGGGCATAGTCCAGCTGCGCCGAGAACAGGATGCGCTGGTTCTGGATCACGTCCAGCACGGTACGGGTACCGACTTCCAGGCCGACCTGCGACGCGTCGTACGCGCTCTGCGCCGAGACCACCGCCAGGCGGCGGGCTTCCACTTCGCTGATGCCCTGCACCAGGGTCTGGTAGGCATTGCGGGTGTTGCGGTCCAGGGCACGCTTCTGCTGCTCGTAGCCATCCTGGGCGATGTCACGCTGGGCCAGCGCCTGGCGAACGTTGGACTGGGTGGCACCGCCGGCGAAGATCGGCACGTTCAGGGTCAGGCCGATGCTGTTGGTGCGGGCATCGGGGGACAGCGAGCCGGAGCCGGTGCTGTCGCCCCAGGTCGCGCTCTTGCCCCAGCTGCCACCCAGCGACAGGGTCGGGTAGTGGCCACCACGCGCGGCCTGCACGCCGGCTTCGGCGGCGCTGACCTTCAGTTCCTGCGCCTTCAGCGCCGGATTCTGGGTGGTGGCCTGGTGCACCAGCTCGTCGATGTTGCCGCGGTTGGCCGGCACTTCCGGGCGGAAGTCCGCCGGCAGGCCACGCAGGTTGACCACCGGCTGGCCGGTCAGTTCGGTCAGGGCCTGGTAGTTATCGGCCAGGGTGTTCTGCGCAACGATGGTGTTGGCGCGCGCCTGGTCGTACTGGGCGCGGGCTTCGTGCACGTCGGTGATCGGCGCCAGGCCCACTTCCAGGCGCTTGTCGGCGAAGTCGAACTGCTTCTTCGCGGCCGCTTCATTGGTCTGTGCGGCATTCAGCGATTCGATCGCCACCAGCACGTTGAAGTAGGCCGCCGAGGTGCGCACGATCAGGCTGTCGTTGGCCGATTCGAGGGTGAAGTCCGCCGCCTTGCTCAGCTCACGCTGCGAACGCAGGTTGTTGATCTGGCTCCAGTTGAACAGCGTCTGGCTGCCATCGATCGTGTAATTGCGGCGCTTGTTGGTGAACGAGCCGGAGTTGATGTCGGCGTTCGGCTCGCTGCGCGTGCGGTTCAGCGTGGCCTGGCCGTTGATCTGCGGCAGCAGGGCGGCGCGCGCCTGCACGGCGCCTTCCTTGTCGACCAGCCGGGTCGATTCGGCTGCGGACAGCTGCGGATCGCCGTTGCGCGCCATTTCGTAGACCTGCAGCAGGTCGGCGGCATGGGCGGACAACGGCAGCAGAGCAGTGGCCAGCGCAACAGCGAGGGATCGGCGGATCATTGCGGCTTCCTTGGACTCAGAGGTGGAACTGGGGTGCCGGGGCGGCACCACGCAGGTAATCGATATCGGTCTCGAACAGGGACTCGGTGCTGCCGTCGGCCTTGACCAGCAGGGCCTCCATCGCCGGCGAGCGGCCGTGGATCACGAACAGGCGACCACCCGGACGCAGCCACGAGGCGAACTGTGACGGCACCACGTCGACGGCACCAGTGACACAGATCACGTCAAAGCGGCGTTCGGTCTGCCAGGACAGGGCGTCGGCCACTTCCACGCGGACGTTGGTGCCCAGGCCGGAGGCGTCCAGGCGGGAACGCGCGGCGGCGGCCAGATCCGGGTCGATCTCCAGGCTCAGCACGTCGCGCGCCAGCGCGCCGATGCAGGCGGACAGGAAGCCGCTGCCGGTGCCGATTTCCAGCACTTCGTCACCCGGCTGCAGATCCAGTGCCTGCAGGGTACGGCCCTCGATGACCGGCTTCATCATCTTCTGGCCATGGCCGATCGGAAGTTCGACATCGGCGTAGGCCAGCGCCCGGTGTGCATCGGCGACAAAGGCCTCGCGCGGCAGGCGGGCCAGGACGTCGAGCACCTTGATGTCCAGCACGTCCCAGGGACGGATCTGCTGTTCCACCATCAGTTCGCGGGCGTGGGCGTAATCAATCGTCATGAGGTTCAAATCCAGCGCAGTGGGCCGGCCATTTTACCGGTGCCGGAGGCCGGCGGCGCGCCCAGAGCATCAGCTGCCGGGTGGCCGGGGTCGCAGTGCCGGAAGTCATCGCGACCTCCGGTTCGTTCAGTTTTGGTTATTCAGCCGTCGCGGCCCCCCGCGGCGCATAGGCGCGCAGGAAGAAGTCGATGCTGGCGGTCACATGGGCAAGAGGGTCGCACTCCACCGGTGACAGTGGCATGCCGCACATCATATGCATGTGCACTTCGCCCTTGACCAGGGTCAGGAACTGCTGGCCGGCCAGGTAGTAGTCGGGGATCGCCAGCTCACCGCGTTCGCCGCGGGCGCGCAGGAAGTCGGCCAGGGCCTCGCAGGTGCGTTCCGGACCGGCCTGCCAGAACAGCTCGCGCAGGCGTTCGTCGGTCTCCGGCGCCATCATCATGCGCTGGATCGAGATCGCCGCATCGGAGGTGATCAGCTCGAAGAAGGCCAGGCCGATGCCGATCAGCTGGTCGCGCAGCGGGCCGTCCGCGTCGGCCACGAACAGGGCATCGGGCAGCATTTCAATGCACTTGGACTGCACGGCCTCGGAAAACAGGGTTTCCTTGTCGCCGAAGTGGCTGTACACGGTCAACTTCGAGACGCCGGCCTGGGCGGCAATGGCGTCCATGCTCACGCCGGTATAGCCCTGTTCGATGAACAGTACCTTGGCTGCTTCAAGGATCGCCGCGCGCTTGCCCAGATCCTTGGGGCGCCCGGGTCCGGCGGCCTTGGCAGCAGGCTTGGCCGACGGCTTGCGGGAAGTGGAAGAACTCATCGCAACAATACTAGACCAAGCGGTTCGATATTTATACTATACCGACCGGTTTATTAAATTGGGCCGGCAGTCGCGGCTCCCCCTTGTTGCAACCCTGCGTTTTCAGGACGTTGACCGATGAAGATCGTGCGCTGGATGGGCGGTATGGTGTGGGTGGCTGCGCTGGCAGCCTGTTCGGGACAGGAACAGGCGCCGCAGGCGGCCGTGCCCGTACTGGTGGTTCACCCCGGCGAACAGGCCGGACAGGCGCCGGCGGCGTTCCCGGGCACGGTGCGTGCCCGCCAGGAAAGCCCGCTGTCGTTCCGCGTCGGCGGCAACCTGGTCAAGCGCCATGTCGATGCCGGCCAGCGGGTGAAGAAGGGCGACGTGCTGGCCGAACTGGACGTGGCCGACTTCGCGCTGCAGGCGCGTGCCTCGCAGGCCCAGCTGGCGGCGGCGGAAGCCGATCTGGTGCGTGCCCGTGACGATCTCAAGCGCTACCAGGTGCTGGCCGACCAGCAGCTGGTCAGCCGCTCGCAGCTGGACCAGCAGTCCGCCGCGTTCAAGGCTGCGCAGGGCCAGGCCAATGCGGCCCGTGCCAACCTTGATGTGCTGCGCAACCAGGCCGACTACGCACAGCTGCGCGCACCGGCCGATGGCGTGATCGCCAGCCGCGAAGCCGAAGCCGGGCAGGTGGTGTCCGCCGGGCAGACCATCTTCAACCTGGCCGCCGATGGTGGCCGCGAAGTGCTGATCGACCTGCCCGAAGCCACCATCCGCGACTATGCGGTCGGCCAGCCGGTCGAGGTGGAACTGTGGAACCGCCCGGGCCAGCGCCTGCCGGGGACGATCCGCGAGATCGCTGCCGCCGCCGATCCGCAGGCACGCACCTATGCCACCCGGGTGAGCCTGGCCGCCGATGCGCTGGCCGATGTCGAACTGGGCCAGAGCGCACGCGTCTACAGCAGTGCCGGTCGCCACGGCACCCTGCAGCTGCCGCTGGGCGCGCTGCAGCGCGGCGCCAACGGTGCCGCCAGCGTGTGGGTGGTCGATCCGGCCAACAGCACGCTGAAAGCTGCGTCGGTCACCACCGGTGCCTATGGCAGCGAAACGGTACCGGTGCTGTCCGGCGTTGGCGCCGCTGACTGGGTGGTCGCCGCCGGCGGCCATCTGCTGCGCGCCGGCCAGCCGGTGATCGCGGTGGACCGCCAGAACCGCCCGGTGCTGAAGCCGGCCGCGCCGCCTGCTGCCGCCAAGGCCAAGGAGTAAGCCGGTGCGCCGCTTCAATCTTTCCGAGTGGGCGCTGGCCAATCGCCCGCTGGTGCTGTTTGCGATGCTCGCCTTCGCCCTGATCGGTGCATGGTCGTACAAGCATCTGGGCCAGTCCGAAGACCCGCCGTTCACCTTCAAGGCGATGGTGGTGCGCACGCTGTGGCCGGGCGCCACCGCCGAGCAGGTCTCGCGGCAGGTGACCGAGCCGATCGAGAAGGCGCTGATGAACACCGGCGAGTACGAGTTCATCCGCTCGTATTCGCGCCCGGGCGAATCGCAGGTCATCTTCATGGCCCGCGACAGCCTGCGTTCCAAGCAGATTCCGGACCTGTGGTACCAGGTGCGCAAGCGCGTGGGCGACATCCGCGCGACGCTGCCGCGCGAGATCGTCGGCCCGTTCTTCAACGACGAGTTCGGCGACACCTACGGCAACATCTATGCGTTGACCGGCAAGGGCTTCGACTATGCGGTGATGCGTGACTACGCCGACCGCATCCAATTGGAACTGCAGCGCGTACCCGACGTCGGCAAGATCGACCTGGTCGGCCTGCAGGACGAGAAGGTCTGGATCGAGTTGTCCAACACCCGGCTGGCCACGCTGGGCGTGTCGATGCAACAGGTGCAGCAGGCGCTGGCCGACCAGAATGCGGTAAGCGGTACCAGCTTCTTCGAGACCGCCACCGACCGCGTGCAGCTGCGCGTGACCGGCCAGTTCAACGACATCGAAGCGATCCGCCAGTTCCCGATCCGCGCCGGTGACCGCACCGTGCACCTGGGTGACATCGCCGAGGTCAAGCGCGGCTTTGCCGATCCGGCGTCGCCGAAGATGCGCTTCATGGGTGAAGAGGCGATCGGCCTGGCGGTGGCGATGAAGGATGGCGGTGACATCCTCAAACTCGGCGCCAACCTCGATGCCGAGTTCGAGCGCCTGCAGAAGACCCTGCCGGCCGGCATGCAGCTGCGCAAGGTGTCCGACCAGCCGCAGTCGGTGGAAGAGTCGGTCGGCGAGTTCGTGCAGGTGCTGACCGAGGCGGTGGTGATCGTACTGCTGGTCAGCTTCTTCTCGCTGGGCCTGCGTACCGGCCTGGTGGTGGGCGTGACCATTCCGCTGGTGCTGGCGATGACCTTCTTCGTCATGCACTACTTCGACATCGGCCTGCACAAGATCTCGCTGGGCGCGCTGGTGCTGGCGCTGGGCCTGCTGGTGGACGATGCGATCATCGCGGTGGAAATGATGGCCACCAAGATGGAGCAGGGCTATGACCGCCTGCGCGCGGCCAGTTTCGCCTGGGAGTCGACCGCGTTCCCGATGCTGACCGGTACCCTGATCACCGCGGCCGGCTTCCTGCCCATTGCAACGGCGGCATCGAGCACCGGTGAATACACCCGCTCGCTGTTCCAGGTGGTGACCATCGCGCTGGTGGTGTCGTGGATCGCAGCGGTGCTGTTCATCCCGTACCTGGGCGACAAGATGCTGCCGGACCTGTTCAATCCGCAGCCGCCGAAGCCGGGCAGCCTGCCTGCGCGCTGGCACGCCAAGCGCCAGCAGTGGGCCGACCGCTACCCGGCACTGGCCAACCTGATCGCGCCGCCGCAGCACGGGCATGACCATGATCCGTACCAGCGCCCGTTCTATCGTAGCTTCCGCCGCTTCCTGGATACCTGCCTGCGCCGGCGCTGGTGGGTGATCGCCGCGACCATCGCGTTGTTCATCGGTTCGCTGATGCTGTTCCGCTTCGTGCCGCAGCAGTTCTTCCCGGATTCGACCCGGCCGGAACTGATGGTGGACATCGAGCTGGCCGAGGGCGCCTCGCTGCGTTCGACCCAGGCGCAGGCCGAGAAGCTGGAGAAACTGCTGTCCAGCCGCGAGGGCATCGCCAACTACGTGTCCTACGTGGGCACCGGTTCGCCGCGCTTCTACCTGCCGCTGGACCAGCAGCTTCCGGCGACCAACTTCGCCCAGTTCGTGGTGCTGGCCAAGGACATCAAGTCGCGCGAAAGCACCCGCGACTGGCTGCTGCACGAGGTGATCCCGAAGTTCCCGGACGTGCAGATGCGCGTGACCCGTTTGGAAAATGGCCCACCGGTCGGTTATCCGGTGCAGATGCGTATTTCCGGCGAGCACATCGAGAAGGTGCAGGCGATCGCACGCCAGGTCGAGGCCAAGGTGCGAGAGAACCCGCACGTGATGAACGTCAACCTGGACTGGAGCGAGCCGAGCAAGGTGGTGAGGCTGGTGATCGACCAGGAGCGTGCCCGCGCGCTGGGCGTAAGCAGTGCACAGGTCAGCCAGTTCCTGTCCAGTTCGCTGGCCGGGCAGTCGGTGAGCGTGTACCGCGAAGGCAACCGCCAGATCGAGATGCTGCTGCGTGGCCCGGCCGATGAGCGCAACCAGCTGGAGCTGCTGTCGAGCCTGTCGATGCCGACTGCCAACGGCGGCAGCATCACGCTGTCGCAGGTGGCGACGATGGAGTACGGCTTCGAGGACGGCATCATCTGGCACCGCAACCGCCTGCCGACGGTGACCGTGCGCGCCGACATCAGCGATGGCATGCAGCCACTGGACGTGGTGCACCAGATCCTGCCGACGCTGGACGGCATCCGTGCCGAGCTGCCCAGCGGCTACCTGCTGGAGACCGGCGGTACCGTGGAGGATTCGGCACGTGGCCAGAACTCGATCAAGGCCGGCATGCCGCTGTTCCTGGTGGTGGTGGCCACGCTGCTGATGCTGCAGCTGCGCAGCTTCTCGCGCGCGGCGATGGTGCTGGTGACCGCGCCGCTGGGCATCATCGGTGCGACGTTGTTCCTGCTGCTGTTCCGCGCGCCATTCGGTTTCGTGGCACTGCTGGGCACGATTGCGCTGGCCGGCATGATCATGCGCAACTCGGTGATCCTGATCGACCAGATCCAGCAGGACATCGATGCCGGGCATGACCGTTGGCATTCGATCATCGACGCCACGGTGCGCCGCTTCCGCCCGATCGTGCTGACCGCGCTGGCAGCGGTGCTGGCGATGATTCCGCTGTCGCGCAGTGCGTTCTACGGCTCGATGGCGATCTCGATCATGGGCGGCCTGATCGTCGGCACGGTGCTGACCCTGGTGTTCCTGCCGGCCCTGTACGCGGCGTGGTTCCGGGTCAAGCCGGACGAATCCGGGGCGTAACACCCCGGGTTCTACGGCCACCGCCTCTGGTAGGTGCCAACCTGGGTTGGCACTGCGCTTTGCATCCACGCATGGCGCGGAGTGATCTGCTCGCGGGATCTGCTTTCTGTAGAGCCGAGCCATGCTCGGCTGCTCTTCGCATGATGGTGGGATGAGTCGAGCATGGCTCGACGCTACAGAAGCATCCACGCATGGCGTGGAGTGATCTGATCGCGGGATCTGCTTTCTGTAGAGCCGAGCCATGCTCGGCTGCTCTTCGCACGATGATGGAATGAGTCGAGCATGGCTCGACGCTACAGAAGCATCCACGCATGGCGTGGAGTGATCTGATCGCGGGATCTGCTTTCTGTAGAGCCGAGCCATGCTCGGCTGCTCTTCGCATGATGGTGGGATGAGTCGAGCATGGCTCGACGCTACAGAAGCATCCACGCATGGCGTGGATCTACCGCAATCGCAGGCCGTTTCGAAGCACCGGCAGCAGCCATTCGATGAACACCTGTACACGTTGTGCGCGGTGCTGCCGATGCGGCAGCAGCAGGGTCACCGGCAGCGGTTGTGCCACGTACTGCGGCATCACTTCCACCAGTTCGCCGGATTGCAGTTCCGCCTGCACGTCGTAGCGCGGAATCTGCAGCAACCCCAGCCCGGCCACGCAGCACGCGATCGACGCTTCTGCGCTGTTCACCCGCACCCAGCCGGGCATCGGCAATGTGCGTAGCTGCGCGCCCTCCTGCCACTCCCACGGTTCCACCCGTGCCGTGGTCGGCGAGGCGTAGTTCACTGCACGGTGCTGCTGCAGGTCGGCAGGCTGCTGCGGCATGCCGTGTTCACGCAGGTACGCCGGCGCGGCGACGTTGACGAAGTCGAGCTGGCCCAGCGTGCGCGCCACCAGACTGGAATCCCCCAGCTGGCCGACACGCAACACCGCATCGCAACCGTCTTCGATCAGGTTCACCGCGCGGTCGGTCATGCCCAGATCCACTTCCACCTGCGGATGGCGCGCGAAGAAATCCGGAAGGGAAGGGGCGATGATTCGGCGGCCGATGCGGCTGGGCACGTCGATCTTCAGCAGGCCCACCGGCTGCGCATCGTCCTGCCGGAACAGCGATTCGGCGTCTTCGACTTCGGCGATCAGGCGCAGGCAGCGCGCATGGAACACGTCGCCATCATGGGTGGTGGACACCCGGCGGGTCGAGCGCTGCAGCAGGCGGGTGCCAAGCCGCTGTTCCAGCTCCGCAATGGCTGCCGAGACGGTGGAGCGGGGCAGGCCGAGCTGGTCGGCAGCGCGGGTGAAGCTGGCGCACTCCACCACCCGGGTGAAGATGCGGAAGCGATCGATCCGGTCCATTGTTCGCTGGCTCTGGAAAGTTAAGTCAATGTGGTGGGCTTTATCCTTATTTTCTGCACGATATCGTCGTCAGGGCAGGGTTGCCACCCCGGGCAGCCCCCTCCCGAGATCGAAGCCATGACCGACCATTCCCTCAAGGGCAAGACCGTGCTGATTGCCGGAGGCGCCAAGAACCTGGGCGGACTGATCGCCCGCGACTTCGCCGCACAAGGCGCCAAGGCCATCGTGGTTCACTACAACAGTGCCGCCACCCACGCCGATGCAGAGGCGACCGTCGCTGCGGTGCAGGCCGCCGGCAGCAAGGCGGTGGCCCTGCAGGGCGACCTGACGTCGGCGGCAGCGATGGAGCGCCTGTTCGCCGATGCCGTGGCCTCGGTTGGCCGTCCCGACATTGCCATCAACACCGTGGGCAAGGTGCTGAAGAAGCCGCTGCTGGAGATCAATGAAGCCGAGTACGACGAGATGAGCGCGGTCAACGCCAAGGCAGCGTTCTTCTTCCTCAAGGAGGCGGGGCGCCACGTCAACGACGGTGGCCGCATCTGCACCCTGGTCACCTCGCTGTTGGGTGCCTACACACCGTTCTACTCCAGCTACGCCGGCACCAAGGCGCCGGTCGAGCATTTCACCCGTGCGGCGTCGAAGGAGTTTGGTGAGCGCGGCATCTCGGTGACCGCGATCGGGCCGGGGCCGATGGATACGCCGTTCTTCTACCCGGCCGAGAATGCCGATGCGCAGGCGTACCACAAGACCGCGGCGGCGCTGTCGGCGTTCACCCGCACCGGCCTGACCGACATCGCCGATATCGTGCCGTGGATCCGCTTCCTGGTGACCGATGGCTGGTGGATGACCGGGCAGACGATTCTGGTCAATGGTGGGTACACCACCAAGTAAGGCAGCCACGCATGGCCTGGCCGCCGGCTACCTGTAGAGTCGAGCGATGCTCGACTGCTGTTGAATGAGCCGAGCATGGCTCGGCTCTACAGGTGTTGCCCGATGGGTCAGCGCAGCTTTGCCAGCACCGCGTCGGTGGCGGCTGCCGTGCTCACCGCCTGGCCCTTGGCGGCCAGGTCGGCGGTGAACACACCGTCGTCCAGCACGGCATGCACCGCCGCTTCGACGGCGGCGGCTTCTGCTTCCAGCCCCAGCGAATGGCGCAGCAGCATCGCCGCGCTGAAGATCGTTGCGTACGGATTGGCGATGCCCTTGCCGGCGATATCCGGGGCCGAGCCATGGATCGGTTCATAGATGCCGACCGCACCCGGCTCGCCCAGCGACGCCGACGGCAGCAGGCCCAGCGAACCGGCCAGCATCGAGGCCTCATCGGTGAGGATGTCGCCGAACATGTTCTCGGTCACGATCACGTCGTACTCGCGCGGCTTGGCCAGCAGGTGCATGGCCATCGAGTCGACCAGCTGATGCTCCAGCGCAACGTCCGGGAATTCCTCGCGGCCGATGCGCGCGGCCACATCACGCCACAGGCGCGAGGTCTCCAGCACGTTGGCCTTGTCCACCGAGGTGACTTTGCCGCGACGCTGTTGGGCCAGGCGGAAGGCACTGCGCAGCACGCGCTCGATCTCGGCCACGGTGTAGCGGCACAGGTCGCTGGCACTTTCGGCATCGCGGGTCTTGTCGCCGAAATAGATGCCGCCGGTCAGTTCACGTACCACCACGAAGTCGACGCCCTGCAGCAGCTCGGCCTTGATCGGCGAGGCATGCAACGCGGCTTCATGGGTGCGCACCGGGCGCAGGTTGGCATACAGGCCCAGCGCCTTGCGGATTGCCAGCAGGCCCTGTTCCGGACGCACCTTGGCATTCGGGTCGGACCACTTCGGGCCACCGACCGCGCCCAGCAGCACCGCATTGGCGGCCTGGCAGGCAGCCAGCGTCGACGCAGGCAGCGGTTCGCCGTGGCGGTCGATGGCAATGCCACCGATATCGTGCTCGCTGAAGGTGAAGGTGTGGTTGAAGCGTTCGGCGACGGACTTCAGGACGGCAACCGCGGCGGCGGCCACTTCCGGGCCGATGCCATCACCGGGCAGGACAACAATTTCAGCGTGCATGCTCACTCTCGTAACGTTCGATTTCAGGGACACGGCCCAACAGATACCCCAACTGGTCGACACCTTCCAGCAGGCAGGTCTGCGAGAAGCCATCCAGCGGGAAGGAATACACGCGGCCATCGGGGGTACGCAGCTCGCGTGCGGCCACATCGATGGTCAGCTCATCGTCCGGGCGCTGCATCAGCGCCTGCACATCGGCCTCGTCCAGCACGATCGGCAGCAGGCCGTTCTTCAGCGAGTTGCCACGGAAGATGTCGGCGATCTCGCTGCTGACGATGGCGCGCAGGCCGAGGTCGGTCAGCGCCCACGGCGCATGCTCGCGCGAGGAACCACAGCCGAAGTTGCGACCCGCCAGCAGGATGCTGCGGCCCGCATTGTGTGGCTGGTTGAAGGCGAAGTCGGCCACCGGCGAACCGTCGGCCTGCCAGCGCCAGTCATTGAAGGCGTTGCGACCCAGGCCGGCGCGTTCGGTGGTGGACAGGAACCGCGCCGGAATGATCTGGTCGGTGTCGATGTTGGTCTGTGCCAGCACCACGCTGGACGAGGTCAGGGTACGGAAACCGGCCATTACGCCACCTCCTGTGCGAACAGTTCGCGGGTATCGGCAACGTGCCCGTTCACGGCGGCCCAGGCCGCGCTCATCGGCGAGGCCAGCAGCGTACGTGAACCGGGGCCTTGGCGGCCCTCGAAATTGCGGTTGCTGGTGCTCACGGCCAGCTGGCCAGGCGCGACCAGATCGCCGTTCATGGCGATGCACATCGAACAGCCCGGCTCGCGCCACTCGGCACCGGCCGCGCGCACGATCTCATGGATGCCTTCGGCCTCGGCCTCGCGCTTGACGATCTCCGAGCCCGGTACCACCAGCATGCGTACCCGCTCGGCGACGCGGCGGCCGCGCAGGACCTGCGCGACTTCGCGCATGTCGCTCAGGCGGCCATTGGTGCACGAACCGACGAACACCACGTCCACCGGCGTACCGGCCAGTGCCTTGCCCGCCTGGAAGTGCATGTAGTCCAGGCCCTTCTGCGCGGCCGCATCGTTGGCGGCGGGAATCGGCGCATCCACCGCGATGGCGGTACCCGGATGCGTGCCCCAGGTCAGGGTCGGGCGGATGTCGGCGGCGTCGATGCGTACTTCGCTGTCGAAGCGTGCGCCGTCATCGCTGCGCAGCTGCTGCCAGCGTGCGACGGCGGCGTCGAACTCGGCACCCTTGGGGCCACGCGGGGTATTGGCCACGAAGTCGAAGGTGACCTGGTCCGGGGCGACCATGCCGGCACGCGCGCCGGCCTCGATCGACATGTTGCACAGGGTCATGCGTTGTTCCATGTCCATCGCTTCGATGGTGCTGCCACGGAACTCGATGACGTGGCCGGTGCCACCGTTGACGCCGATCACGCCGATGATGTGCAGCACCACGTCCTTGGCGCCGACGCCCGGCGCCAGCGGGCCATCGACGGTGATGGCAAAGGTCTTCGCCTTGCGCTGCAGCAGGCACTGCGTGGCCAGCACGTGGCCGACTTCGCTGGTGCCGATGCCGAAGGCCAGCGAGCCGAACGCACCGTGGGTAGAGGTGTGGCTGTCGCCGCAGACGATGGTCATGCCCGGCTGGGTGAAGCCCTGTTCCGGCGCGATCACGTGGACGATGCCGCGGTTGTCCGAGGCCATGTCGAACAGCTCGATGCCGTGCTCGGCGCAGTTGCGTGCCAGCGTGGCAACCTGCGCTTCGGAGGCGGCGCTGGCATAGGGCAGCCTGCCGTCGGCACCGGCCGGCAGAGTCGGGGTGGAATGGTCCATCGTTGCCTTGGTCCGATCCGGGCGGCGCGGCTTCAGGCCACGCTCGCGCAGCTCGGTGAACGCCTGCGGCGAGGTGACCTCGTGGATCAGGTGCAGATCGATGTACAGCACGGCGGGCGCGCTGTCGGATTCGGGAACCACCACGTGGGCGTCCCACAGTTTGTCGTACAGGGTGCGGGGTGCGGAAGTCATGCGTATGCCTGGCAGAAGTACGAAATAGCGAACATCAGTAAAGAAGGCGGAACGGTCAAGTCAGCGACGACGGGCGAGCACGCGCAGCCGCACGTAGTCGGCCAGCGGCTGGCCGGCGGTGTTGCGCGGCAGATCGGCCAGCAGTGCAGCGGCGGCGTCGCGCACAGTGGCGCGGGCCTCGCTGGTCAGGTCGTCCAGCAGCGGCGCGGCGAATACCCGCAGCCAGCCGGCCACGCCGGTCGGCAGCGCAGTCGGGCGCGGCGTGCACTCGATCAGTTGCACCTGGAAGCCATGCTGGCGCAGCCGGTCGGCGTAGGCATCGGCCGTCGGGAAGTACCACTGGAACGTGCTGGCGCAATGGCCGTGGGCCACGCGCGCGGCCTGCAGCGCGGCGATGATCGTGGCCACGTTGCCGTGGCCGCCGAACTCTGCGACGAAGCGGCCGCCTGGGCGCAGGGCGCGGCGCACGCCTTCCAGCACCTGGTCGGGGTTGCCCATCCAATGCAGTGCGGCATTGCTGAACACCGCATCGAACTCGCTGTCGAACGACAGCGCGTGGCCGTCCATCACCTGCGCGTCGACACCGCGCGCACGGGCGGCGATCACCAGTTCCGGGGAGGCATCCACACCGTGGATGCGTGCGCCGCTCAGCGCCAGCTCGGTGCTGAGTACGCCATCGCCACAGCCCAGGTCGAGGATGCGTTCACCGCCGCGCGGGTCGAGCAGGCGCGCCACCGCACCGCCGAGCAGCGGCACGAAGCCGGCATCGATCGCATAGTCCTGGGCGTTCCACTGCTGGCCAGCGGCGCTGGTCGGGGTGGGGGTGTCGAAGGCGCTCATCTCGGCTTCCTCAGGCGGTGGCGGGGGTGGCAACGTCGGTGCTGCTGTGGGCGGCGGCCTGGCGCTGGCGCAGCAGGCGGTTGGCAACATCCAGCCAGGCCAGCGCGGAGGCTTCGATGATGTCCTTGCTGGTGCCGGTGCCGTCGTACTCCACGCCCTCGTGGCGCACGCTCAGGTTGGCTTCGCCACGTGCATCGGCGCCGATGCCGACGCTGTGCACGTGGTAGCTGTCCAGCATCAGCTGCACGCCGGTGGCGGCTGACAGTGCGCCGAACAGCGCATCGACCGGGCCGTCGCCCTGCGCGGTCTCGGCCACGCGGTTGCCGTCCGGGTCGGACAGTTCAACCAGCGCGTTGGCACGGCTGCCGACATCGCTGATGGTCATCGACGCCAGGCGGTAGCCCTGTGCGTTGGAACCGCCCTGCATCAACGTCTGCAGGTCGGCATCGGTGACCACGCGCTGCTGTTCGCACAGGCCCTTGAACTGCTCGAACACCAGCTTCAGTTCGTCCTCGTCCAGCCAGAAGCCCAGCGCGCGCAGGCGCGCTTCAACAGCGGCGCGGCCACTGTGGCGGCCCAGCACCATCTGCGAGTCCTCCCAGCCCACGTCTTCCGGACGCATGATTTCGTAGGTGCCGCGGTGGCGCAGCATGCCGTGCTGGTGGATGCCCGATTCGTGGGCGAAGGCATTGGCGCCGACGATCGCCTTGTTGCGCTGTACCGGCATGCCGACCAGACGCTGCAGCAGCTGCGAGGTGCCGACGATGCGCGGGGTGTTGATCGCACTGTCCTGCTCGTAGAAGGCCTGGCGAACCTTCAGCACCATGGCGATTTCTTCCAGCGAGCAGTTGCCGGCGCGTTCACCGATGCCGTTGATGGTGCACTCGACCTGTCGCGCGCCCCCTTCGATGGCGGCCAGCGAGTTGGCCACGGCCAGGCCCAGGTCGTTGTGGCAGTGCGCGCTGAAGATCACGTTGGCGGCATTCGGCACGTCGGCCACGCCTGCGATGACTTTCTGGAACATCGCGCGGATTTCCTCCGGCGTGGTGAAGCCGACGGTGTCGGGCAGGTTGATGGTGGTGGCGCCGGCGGCGATCGCCACGCGCGAGACCTCGATCAGGTAATCCAGCTCGGTACGGGTGGCATCCTCGGCCGAGAATTCGACATCGTCGATGTAGGAGCGCGCCAGCGCTACGTGCTTGCGTACCGACTCCAGTACCTGCTCGCGGGTCATGCGCAGCTTGTGCTCGCGGTGCAGCGGGCTGGTCGACAGGAACACGTGCAGGCGCGGATTCGCAGCTGCTTCCAGCGCACGTGCGGACGTTTCGATGTCGGCCTGCAGGCAGCGTGACAGCACCGCCAGGCTCAGGCTCGGGCGGCGCAGTTCGCGGCCGATCAGTGCCATCGCCTCGCGGTCGGACTGCGAGCTGGCCGGGAAGCCGGTCTCGATGATGTCCACGCCCAGTTCGTCCAGCGCACGCGCCATCACCAGCTTCTGCGGCGGGCTCATGCTGCAGCCGGGGGACTGCTCGCCGTCACGCAGGGTGGTGTCGAAGATGCGGATGCGCGGGGTGGTAATTCGTTCGATGGTGGTCACAGGGAAATCTCCTCGACAGCGGGCGTTGCGGCTTGCAGGTGGGAAGGGGAAGAGGTGGGGGAGGGCGGCGCGCTGGCCTTGGCGGGCGAGCGGGGTGTTTCGCTGCGCCGTCGCCGCGGCTTGCGCGGCGGGCGCGGTCGGATGTCGGTAAGCAGGCCGGCCAGCACGCCGGCATCGATGTTTCCGCCGGAGACCACCGCGCACTTGCGGCGGCCCGCGACGCGGCGGCCGGCAGCCAGCGCCAGCGCGCCGGCGCCCTCGGCGATGATGTGTTCTTCCAGTGCCAGCCGTACCAGGGTTTCGCGCAGTTCGGCTTCGCGCACGATCACCACATCGTCCAGCAGCGAGGTGCACAGGCGGCGGGTCAGGAAGCCTGGGATCTTCACCCGCACACCGTCGGCCAGCGAGGCGGCAGGTGCGATCTCGCGGACATCGCCACGGATCGCGCGCGCCATCGAGTCAACGCCTTCCACCTGTGCACCAACCACGCGCACGCCCTGTGATTTCAGCGCCAGGGCCACGCCGGAGGCCAGTCCACCACCACCGATCGGTACGATCACCACGTCCGGTGCGTGTGCGGCCAGCTCGATGCCGACCGTACCCTGGCCGGCGATCACGTCGGCATCATCGAACGCGGACAGGAAGCGGTAGCCGTGGCGCTGCGCCAGCTCGACCGCGAAGGCGTAGGCCTCGTCGTAGCTGTTGCCGTGCTGGCGCACGGTCGCACCCCAATGGGCGACGCCGGCGATCTTGGTGGCGGGCGCGCCATGCGGCATCACCGTGATGGCCGGTACGTCCAGACGGTAGGCGGCCCAGGCCACGCCCTGGGCGTGGTTGCCGGCAGAGGCGCAGATTACCGGCCGGGTGTCGCCGCGCTCGCGGCCGGCCAGCAGTGCATTCAGTGCGCCGCGCACCTTGTAGGAGCCGGTGCGCTGAAGGTTCTCCAGCTTCAGCCAGGTGCCGAAGCGCTCGGCATGGTGCAGCGGGGTGGGTGGCAGGAAGCGGCGCAGGCGGGCCTGCGCGGCCAGGACGTCGGCGACGCTTACGTCGCCGACATCGCTTTCCTGGCTGGCATCAGCGGCCGGCATGGGCCACCAGCGGGGTGCGGTCGACCGCCGCATGCGGGCACGGGCGGCGAAGAAGACGCCTCCGTACCGGCACCGTGGTCGCTACGGTACGGGTGTTCATGGCGATACTCCTTCCACGGCGGTGACCTGCACGGACACGCAGTCGTAGATCTTCTCGATCTGCCGGCACAGCGTTTCCGCCGGGCGCTGGCCATCGACGACCAGCTGCAGGTGCCAGCGGCCGTCATCGGCGGCCACCGGCGCACCGCTGATCGCGCGCGGCGCGAAACCGCGACGCTCGGCCATGCCGATCACGCGCAGCAGCGCGCCTTCGGCCGGGTGCAGCACCAGGTCAAGCCGGTATTGCATTGGGGGTCTCCTGGCGGGCGTGGGCAGGGTTGCTTTCCAGCATCGTGCTGTTGGCGGTGTTCGGCGGCACCAGCGGCCACACGTTGGCGCGTGCATCGATGGCCACGTGCAGCAGCGCCGGGCCCGGCTCGGCCAGCAGCGCGGCCAGGCCGCCCTCGACGTCGTCGCGCGCGTCGATGCGGGTGGCGGCAATGCCGAACACCTGCGCCAATGCCACGAAGTCCGGGTTGTCGGACAGATCGATCTCGCTGTAACGCTCGGCGAAGAACAGCTCCTGCCACTGCCGCACCATGCCCAGCGAACTGTTGTCCAGCAGCACGATCTTCACCGGCAGGCGGCAGCGCGCGATGGTGGCCAGTTCCTGCACGTTCATCATGAAGCTGCCATCACCGGAGACCAGCACCACGGTGCGGTCCGGGCAGGCGAACTGCGCGCCCATCGCGGCCGGCAGGCCGAAGCCCATGGTGCCCAGCGCGCCACTGGTCAGGTGGTTGCGCGGGTGGTTGAAGCGGCAGTGCTGCGCCACCCACATCTGGTGCTGGCCAACGTCGCAGGCGATCACCGCATCGGCCGGGGCGAGTTCGCTCAGGCGCTTCAGCATGGCCGGCGCGTAGATGTGCTGGCCCGGCGCGTCGTAGCGCGCAGCGAAACGATCGCGATGCTGTGCACAGCGCCTGCGCCATGCGTCCTGGTGGGCCTTGGGGGAGGGGAAGGCCGCACGCAGGGCGCGGATCGCATGGCCGACATTGCCGGGCACGGCAACATCGGCGCTGCGCAGCTTGGAGATCTCGTAGGCGTCAGCGTCGATATGGACCACGCGGGCGAACGGGGCGAACTCGGCCAGCTTGCCGGTGGCGCGGTCATCGAAGCGGGCACCCAGCACCAGCAGCAGGTCGCTTTCCTGCACCGCCATGTTGGCCGCGCGGGTGCCATGCATGCCCAGCATGCCCAGCGACTGCGGGTGGTTGGCCGGCAGTGCACCCAGTCCGCGCAGGGTCATCACGGTGGGAATCGCGCTGGCTTCAACGAAGTCGCGCAGGTCCTGCACCGCATCACCCAGCGCGATGCCACCACCGGCGTAGACCACCGGCTTCTCGGCTGCCGCCAGCGCGGCAATGGCCTCGGCGATGGCCGCGTCGGCCGGTGCCGGTGGTGGTTCGACGCTGCTCGGCACGTGCACCGGCAGATGGCTGGCATCGGCCAGCTGCACATCCTTGGGCAGGTCGATCAGCACCGGGCCGGGGCGGCCCTCGCGGGCGATGCGGAAGGCGTCGGCCACTACGCGCGGCAGGTCATCGACGCTGCGCACCAGCCAGCTGTGCTTGACGATCGGCATCGTCAGGCCGAACACATCCAGTTCCTGGAAGGCATCGGTGCCCAGCAGCGGCGTGCCGACCTGGCCGGTGATGCAGACCATCGGCACCGAATCCAGCATCGCGTCGGCGATGCCGGTGACCAGGTTCGACGCGCCCGGGCCGGAGGTGGCCACGCAGACGCCGACCTGGCCGCTGGCGCGGGCGAAGCCATTGGCCGCCAACGCCGCACCCTGCTCATGGCGTACCAGGATGTGCTTCAGCGACGAATCCACCAGCGCGTCGTAGAACGGCATGATGGTGCCGCCGGGATAGCCGAACAGGGTGCGGACGCCCTCGGCCTCCAGCGCCTGGGTCAGCCAGCGCGCGCCGTTGGGCGGCGTGCTGCGGTGTGTGGGAGAGTTCATGGGGGAACCTTGCAGAGCGGGTGGGGGTGCCGCGTTGTTACGCGGCTTGACCTTGCAACCAGACCATCTTGGCGCGCAGTTCCTTGCCTACCTTCTCGATCGGGTGTTCCAGGTCGGCCTGCTTGAACTTGTTGTAGTTCGGCAGGCCCGCTTCGTACTCGGCCACCCAGTTCTTGGTGAAAGTACCGTCCTGGATGTCCTTCAGCACTTCCTTCATGCGCGCCTTGGTGCCGGCGTCGATCACCCGCGGGCCGCTCACGTAGTCACCGTACTGCGCGGTTTCGGAGATGAATTCCAGCATGCGCGAGATGCCACCTTCGTAGAACAGGTCCACGATCAGCTTCAGCTCGTGCAGCACTTCGTAGTAGGCGATCTCCGGCTGGTAACCGGCTTCGACCAGGGTCTCGAAACCGGCCTGCACCAGCGCCGAAGCGCCGCCGCACAGCACCGCCTGCTCGCCGAACAGATCGGTCTCGGTTTCTTCCTTGAACGTGGTCTGGATCAGGTTGGCGCGGGCACCGCCGAGGCCACCGGCATAGGCCAGGGCGTACTCGGCCGCCTTGCCGCTCTTGTCCTGGTAGACCGCCCAGATGCACGGCACGCCACGGCCGATTTCATACTCGCGGCGCACCAGCGCGCCGGGGCCCTTGGGTGCGACCAGCACCACGTCGAGGTCCTCGCGCGGCTTGATCATGTCGAAGTGCACGTTCAGGCCGTGCGCGAACAGCAGCACCGCACCCTGCTTCATGTTCGGCGCCAGCACGTCGTCGTACAGCTTCTTCTGCACCATGTCCGGGGTCAGCACGGCGACCAAGTCGGCATCCTTCACGGCTTCGGCCGGTGCCTTGACGGAGAAGCCATCGGCCTGCGCCTTGACCTCGGTGGGGCCGCCCGGACGCAGGCCTACCACCACGTCGAAGCCGGATTCGCGCAGGTTCAGCGCGTGGGCGCGGCCCTGGCTGCCGTAGCCGATGACGGCGATCTTGGTCTGGGGCAGGTCGTTGGTGCTCATGGGGGAGGTTCCTTGCGGTGGGAAGAAAAAAGAACGGCCGGTCGTCGAGGTGACGTGCCGGCCGGTCAGGGGAAAGCGGTGGGGGAGGCGCCATGCATCGCACGCGAACACCCGCCACGAGGCGTCGTGGTGGTGTGGGTCCGGGTTTTGAAGTTGGCGGTATGCATGGTGGTTGCGTCTGAAACCAGGTCCTGAAATGAAAAAACCCGCACCGGGGCAGGTGCGGGTTTTAATGAGTTCCGGTGTGTTTGTTGCTTACACGCTGGCTCGTCCCGCACCTGTTGGTTGGGTAATAAGTACGAGCACAAGAATCGAACGCTGCGAGGCGGCGCCGGTGTCGGCGGCTTCAATGTGGGTTCGCGGTGGCGTGTTGTGATGCAACATGTGATCGAGAGAAACACAGCCATTTCGGCAGTGTCAACCCTGGCGGCAGATTTTTTCTCGGTTTCCGCTGCATCCAGCGCAATCGCTTGCGGCACAAGGATGGTTGCTGCTGAAAGTGTTTCGGTGAACCCGAATTCACTCCTTTCAGTGCGCTTTTTGCGCGGATTCCGGGCTGTTGTCGCCCTGGTGGATGTGGATCTGGGTCCGCACCCACCGAAAGACCATCGCCCATGACCTCTGCCCGATACCGCGTGAAGGCCACAGCGGCGAAGATCGGGGAACCACCCTTCCATCGGAACCCGACCGTGTCCCGACGCCTTGCCCGTTCCCTGCTCGCCGCCGCCGTGCTCGCCGCGGTGCCTGCACTGTCCTTCGCCGCCGACCGCATCACCGGCCAGACCTTCGCCACCCGTTCGGAGGTGATCGCCCCGCACGCGATGGCCGCGACCTCGCAGCCGCTGGCCACCCAGATCGCGCTGGACGTGATGAAGGGCGGCGGTTCGGCAGTGGACGCGGCGATTGCCGCCAACGCCGCGCTCGGCCTGATGGAACCCACCGGCAACGGCATCGGCGGCGACCTGTTCGCCATCGTCTGGGACCCGAAGACGCAGAAGCTCTATGGCTACAACGGTTCGGGCCGCTCGCCGAAATCGCTGACCCTGGCTGAGCTCCAGCGCCGCGGCCTGAAGGACATCCCGGCCACCGGCCCGCTGCCGGTGTCGGTGCCCGGCGCGGTCGATGGTTGGTTCGCCCTGCACGACCGCTTTGGCCGGAAGCCGATGGCCGACAACCTGGCCCCCGCCATCCGTTACGCCCGCGAAGGGCACCCGGTGGCCGAGGTGATTGCCTACTACTGGGATCGCTCGGTGCCGAAGCTGTCGCAGTACCCGGGCTTCAAGGAGCAGTTCACGATCAACGGCCATGCTCCGCGCAAGGGCGAGATGTGGAAGAACCCGAACCTGGCCAGCACCCTGCAGAAGATTGCCGACGGCGGCCGTGATGCGTTCTACAAGGGCGAGATCGCCCACACCATCGGCGATTACTTCAAGGCCAACGGCGGCTACCTGAGCTACCAGGACATGGCTGACCACCATGGCGAGTGGGTCGAGCCGGTCAGCAGCAACTATCGTGGCTACGACGTCTGGGAGCTGCCACCGAACAGCCAGGGCATCGCTGCGCTGCAGATTCTCAACGTGCTGGAAGGCTACGACTTCTCGAAGATTCCGTTCGGCTCACCCGAGCATGTGCACCTGTTCGTGGAAGCGAAGAAGCTGGCCTTCGCCGACCGTGCGCGCTTCTACGCCGACATGGCGTTCCAGCCGGCACCGGTGCAGAAACTGATCTCCAAGGAGTACGCGGCTCAGCGTCGCGCGCTGATCTCGATGGACAAGGCCTTGAAGGAAGTACAGCCGGGCACACCGAAGCAGCTGGAGGAGGGCGATACGATCTACATGACCGTGGCCGACGCCGACGGCATGATGGTGTCGCTGATCCAGTCCAACTACCGTGGCATGGGCAGTGGCATGGCGCCGCCGGGGCTGGGCTTCATCCTGCAGGACCGTGGCGAGATGTTCGTGCTGCAGAAGAATCATCCGAACGGTTATGCGCCGGGCAAGCGCCCGTTCCAGACCATCATTCCGGCCTTCATCACCAAGGGTGGCAAGCCGTACGCCAGCTTCGGCGTGATGGGCGGCGCGATGCAGCCGCAGGGCCACGCGCAGATCGTGATGAACCTGGTGGACTTCGGGATGAACCTGCAGGAAGCCGGCGACGCACCGCGCATCCAGCACGAAGGTTCCACCGAGCCGACCGGGCAGGCGATGGCGATGACCGACGGTGGCGAAGTGAATCTGGAAACCGGCTTCCCGTACGAGACCGTGCGCGCGCTGATGCGCAAGGGGCATCGCATCGTGTTCGCCGATGGTCCGTATGGTGGGTACCAGGCGATCATGCGTGATCCGGAAACCGGCGTGTATTACGGCGCGTCGGAGAGTCGCAAGGATGGGCAGGCGGCGGGGTATTGAGGTTTCCCGGCCACCGGGCTCAGCCCCCTCTGCGGTGGGTTCCGGAAAGCGGGATCATGTGATTGGGCCGGGGGGGGGGGGGGGGGGGGGGGGGGGGGGGGGGGGGGGGGGGGGGGGGGGGGGGCGGGGGGGGGGGGGGGGGGGGCGGG
>NZ_JAWIRW010000019.1:0-64147 GCF_036319985.1 Stenotrophomonas sp. SMYL89
GGTTGGCAGGACCGTTGGCGCCATGGATGGCGCCATCGAGCCCCCAGGGATGGGTTTACGGCGTGTCCTGTCCACCCACACCGCTCCCCCCCCAACCAGCAGAAACCCAGAGCCGCCTTGGCTTCTGCACTTGCACTTGCTTGAAAGAAGCGGTGCAGCCGCAGGCTGCAAAACACCCTCAATCCCGATCCTGCGCGCGCGCCGCCTCCGCCTGGGTCTCCTCCTGCGCCGCCATCTCGCGTGCGATCCACGCGTCAATCATGTGCCGCTGGCGCTGCGCCTGCCGCCGCTCGCGCGTGTACTCCTGGTCCAGCACCCGGTACAGCGACACCATCACCAGCACCATCAGCAAGGCAAACGGTAGCGCGGCAATCGTGATCATGCCCTGCAGCGCGTCCAGTCCACCGGCCAGCAGCAACGCCGCTGCGATCAATGCCACCGCAATGCCCCAGGCCAGCTTGCGCTTCAACGGTGGGTCGCCAGCCTCGTCGGTGGACATGCTGGCCAGCACCAGTACCGCCGAATCGGCCGAAGTCACGAAGAAGATCATCAGCAGCACCAGCGCGATGCACGACAGCAACAGCGGTAGCGGCATGCTGTCGAACAGCGTGAACAGCACCGTTTCGTAGCCATTGCCCAGCGCCTGCACCAGATCGGCGTGGCCGAAGATCTGTGCCCACAGCGCGGTGCCGCCGAACACCGCGAACCAGAAGAAGCCCAGCAGCGTCGGCGCGAGCACTACGCCGATCACGAACTCGCGCACGCTGCGGCCGCGCGAGATGCGCGCGATGAACGATCCCACGAACGGTGCCCACGAGATCCACCAGGCCCAGTAGAAGATCGTCCAGTCCGCCACCCAGGTGCTGCCGGAGAACGGTGACATGCGCAGGCTCATCGTCACCAGCTGGTTGAGGTAGGAGCCCAGCGTGGTGGTGAACGTATCGAAGATGAAGCCGGTCGGTCCAAGCACCAGCAGGATGGCTGCCAGCAGCGCAGCCAACGCCAGGTTGAAGTTGGACAGCCATTTCACCCCGCGCTCCACGCCGCTGGCGGTGGAGGCCATGTACAGCACGAAGGCGACGGCGATGATGGTCATCTGCACCGCGACCGTGGCCTGCACGCCGAACACGCGTTCGATACCGGCGGCGATCTGGATGGTGCCGAAGCCGAGCGTGGTAGCGACACCGATCGCGGTGGCAACGACGGCGGCGATGTTGACCACCCGACCGATCCAGCCGCGATGGTGACGGCCGATGATCGGTTGCAGCATGTCGCTGACCAGGCCGCGTCCATTGCGGTTGAACTGGAACCAGGCCATCGCCAGGCCGATCAGCGCATAGATCGCCCACGGATGCAGGCCCCAGTGGAAGAACGCATAGCGCATCGATGCGCGCGCCGCATCCAGGCTTTGCGGCGCCAGGCCCTCGGGCGGCTTGGCGAAGTGGGAAATCGGCTCGGCCGCGCCCCAGAACACCAGGCCGATGCCCATGCCGGCGGCGAACAGCATCGACATCCAGCTGGCACGCGAGAACTCGGGCTCGGCATCTTCGCCACCGATGCGCAAGTTGCCGAAGCGGCCGAAGGCCAGGTACATCAGGAACACCAGCGCCAGGAACACCACCAGCAGGTACAGCCAGCCGACACTGCGGATGACCTCGGCCAGCATGGACTGCACAACGGTATTGAAGGGGCCGGGCGCGATGCCGGCCAGCAGCACCAGCAACAGAACCAGCGCGATGGAAACGCGAAACACCATGAAGGAGCTTCTCCGATCAAGGGGATTGAGGGGAGCGAGCAGAGCTTGCAGCGAAGGGCCGGCGGCATGCAGCACGCGCCGGGCAGGGGCCGCGAAGGCGGCGGGGAACGCATCGATCTCAGCGACGCGATGGGCGTGCACGTTACTGAACGCGGCGTCATGGTTCCGTTAACGAATGCCGATCGGGGTCGGATCCGCGTTCCGCGGGAAAGCGGATCCGACCCCGGAGGCGGGCGGTCTATGCTCTAATGCGCAGCAAGAAGCGGGGGTACCGAGCCATGTGGCCACGGTTGAGACAGTCCCTTGGAACCTGATCCGGCTCATACCGGCGTAGGGAAGCTTTGCAATGCAGCCGTGCCCGGACTCCGCCCAAGGACCGCCCGTGCGCGGGTGCCGTGCGCCGCCGCTTCGTCCCTGACCTTCCTGGACGATGCCCGATGAACGCACAGCTCTCCGCCCTGCAGCAACAGGCCCAGCAACTCTCCGAATCGGTGACCCGGCCCATTCCCGGCTCGCGCAAGATCCATGTGCCCGGTTCGCGCCCGGACCTGCAGGTGCCGATGCGCGAGATCGCGCTGACCCGCACGCCCACGCTGTTCGGCGGCGAAGAGAATGCGCCGGTGACGGTCTACGACACGTCGGGCCCGTACACCGATCCGCAGGCCCGCATCGATCTTTCCGCGGGCCTGCCGGCATTGCGCCGTGCGTGGATCGAGGAACGCGGGGACACCGAACAGCTCGACGGCCTCAGCTCTTCATTCGGCCGCGACCGCGAACATGACCCGAAGCTCGATGCCGTGCGCTTCCCCGCGCGCAGCCTGCCGCGACGTGCGCGTTCCGGCGCCAACGTCACCCAGATGCACTACGCGCGGCGCGGCATCATCACCCCGGAAATGGAATTCGTCGCCATCCGCGAGAACCAGCGGCTGGACGCGATCCGCGATGCCGGCCTGTTGCAGCAGCACCCGGGCGAAGCGTTCGGTGCGTCGATCCAGAAGATCATCACCCCTGAGTTCGTGCGCGACGAGATCGCCCGTGGTCGTGCGGTGCTGCCCAACAACATCAACCATCCGGAAAGCGAGCCGATGATCATCGGCCGCAATTTCCTCACCAAGATCAACGCCAACATCGGCAACAGCGCCGTGTCTTCCGGCATCGCCGAGGAAGTGGAGAAGCTGGTGTGGGCGATCCGCTGGGGCGGCGACACGGTGATGGACCTGTCCACCGGCAAGCACATCCACGAAACCCGTGAATGGATCATCCGCAACTCGCCGGTGGCGATTGGTACCGTGCCGATCTACCAGGCGCTGGAAAAGGTCGATGGCCGTGCCGAGGCGCTCACCTGGGAAATCTTCCGCGACACGCTGATCGAGCAGGCCGAGCAGGGCGTGGACTACTTCACCATCCACGCCGGCGTACTGCTGCGCTACGTGCCGCTCACCGCCAAGCGGGTCACCGGCATCGTCAGCCGCGGTGGCTCGATCATGGCCAAGTGGTGCCTGGCGCACCACAAGGAGAATTTCCTCTACACGCATTTCGAAGAGATCTGCGAAATCATGAAGGCCTACGACGTGACCTTCTCGCTGGGAGACGGCCTGCGCCCGGGCTGCATCGCCGATGCCAACGATGCAGCGCAGTTCGGTGAACTGGAGACGCTGGGCGAGCTGACGAAGATTGCCTGGAAGCACGACGTGCAGACCATGATCGAAGGCCCCGGCCACGTGCCGATGCAGCTGATCAAGGAGAACATGGACAAGCAGCTGCGTGAGTGCGGCGAAGCGCCGTTCTACACGCTGGGGCCGCTGACCACCGACATCGCGCCGGGCTACGACCACATCACCAGCGCGATCGGTGCGGCGATGATCGGCTGGTTCGGTACGGCCATGCTCTGCTACGTGACGCCGAAGGAGCACCTCGGCCTGCCCAACCGCCAGGACGTGCGCGACGGCATCATGGCTTACCGCATTGCCGCGCACGCGGCGGACCTGGCCAAAGGACACCCGGGCGCGCAGGTACGCGACAATGCACTGAGCAAGGCGCGCTTCGAGTTCCGCTGGGAGGACCAGTTCCATCTCGGGCTGGATCCGGAGAAGGCCAAGGAATTCCACGACGAGACACTGCCGAAGGATGCGCACAAGCTGGCCCACTTCTGCTCGATGTGCGGCCCGCACTTCTGCTCGATGAAGATCACCCAGGATGTGCGTGACTACGCCGAGGCCGGCATGAAGGAGAAGTCCGCCGAATTCCGCGCCGCAGGTGCAGAGGTCTACCACCAGGGGTGATGCCGCGCAGGTAGCGCCGGGCGCCGCCCGGCGAGCGCATCGGTCCCGGAAAGCCGCCGGGCGTAGCCCGGCGCTACCCGCTATGCTCCGGCCATCGCCCCGTGGAAAGGACGCCATGCCCATTGCTCTGACCACCCGTTGGCTGGCGATCGCCCGCCGCCACCCCTCGGCCTGGCTGCTGGGTGCGCAACTGCTGGCGGTGCTGTTGTACCCGGCGCTCGACGACACTGCCGGTGGCCGTGCAGCGCTGGGCATGTTCGGCATGGCGGTACTGGGCCTGGCGCTGTGGGTGGTCCAGCGCAGCCCGCTGGGAACCTGGCTGGCGTTGCTGCTGGCCATTCCCTCGGTGGTGTTCTCACTGGCCGGTGCCCTGCTGGACCGCAGCGGGCTGCTGACCACCGCCCAGCTGCTGGAGAGCCTGCTGTACTTCTATACGGCGGGCGCGTTGATCGCCTACATGCTGCAGGATCATAAAGTCACCCGCGACGAACTGTTCGCGGCCGGGGCAACCTTCACCCTGCTGGCCTGGGCGTTTGCTTTCGCGTTCGCGGTGTGCCAGCAGTGGTATCCCGGCAGTTTCCATGGCGCCAGCGGCGGTGATCAGCGCAGTTGGATGGAGCTGCTTTATCTGAGCTTCAGCTTGTTGTCCGGCGTTGGATTGAGCGACGTCGTGCCGCTGCACCCGCAGGCACGGGCCCTGGTGATGCTCGAACAGTTCGCAGGCGTCATGTATATCGGCCTTGTGGTGTCGCGTCTGGTCGGGTTGACCATGCTTCGGCGCATGTGAAAATGAACGCCAGATAAAAATTTCGCGCCCAAAAGGGCGCGAATAGTGATGCAGATTATGTGAATGCGTCGGCGAGAGAGAGAGCCTGAGTGTCGACCCCGTCATAGGCGGGGTAACCGGCTTAGGCTAATATCCGGGGGCGTTATTGTTTTTGCGGTATGCGCCGATGCTTTGTGCGGAATCTGGCTTTTCGATGACCCTGTCCAGGGACGGTGGGGACGGTATTGCTGGTGAGCCCTGCCCAGGTCCCGTCCCTACTGTATAGCGGAAAATGAACAGCAGCGAACTCGCGCCCATTGAGGCCGACCGAGTGCAGGTCGGCGACTGCGTCATTACCTTGTCCTCGCGTGAGGTCGAGGTTGAAGGCGCGCGCCGTCCCCGGCGGCTGACGCCGAAAGCGCTGGGCGTACTGCGCGTGTTGATGCGGCAGCCTGGGCGAGTGGTCACCCGTGAAGAGCTGTTTGCCGAGGTCTGGCCCGATACGTTGCCGACCAATGACGTACTGACCCAGGCCGTCACCCAGCTGCGCAAGGCGTTCGCCAACGACGACGACAACGGCCAGGCCTACATCGAGACCATCGCCAAGAGCGGTTATCGGCTGCTGGTACCGGTGCAGGCGCTGGACGACGTCGATCCCGTGGCGGAAGTGGACGCGGTGGCCGTTGCGGGCGTGATGCCGTCGCCGGACGGTGCCGGCGTGATTCCGGCGATGGCCGTGCCGGCAGCGCCTTCGCGCCGGCGTGGCTGGCGCCAGCTGCGCCGCCAGCTGTTGTGGGTGCTGGGGGTGATGATGCTGGCCGCGCTGCTGGTCATGGCCACATTGCTGCTCCGGCGTGGGCCGGAGTCGAGTTCACCGGTGGATGCCGCGGTCGAGAACGGCGTGCGGGTGATCGGCAGCCCGCAGCGTCCCTATCGCCTGATCACCGCCACCAGTGGTTTTGAAACCTATCCCACGCTTTCGCCGGATGGCTCCCAGGTTGCCTACGAAGGCGCCAACGAGGATGGCACCGGTGGTGGCGCGATCAAGGTGCAGACCTCAGGCAATGCGCCGGCCCGGCAGCTGGCGCTGCCGCCGAAGGGGGCCAGTGACCGCTTCCCGAGCTGGTCACCGGACGGGCGCGAGATCGCTTTTGCCCGCTTTGGAGCCGACGGCGGTTGCCAGGTGCTGATCGCCAGCGCTACCGGCGGCGGTGTGCGCCAGGCGACCCGTTGCGACGGAACCGAGCTGCTCAGCTTCGACTGGACGCCGGATGGCCGTGGCCTGGTCTTTGGCAGCATGGTGGGCCGCTATGCCCATCGTGGCATCCGTGTGCTCGACCTGGCCAGCGGCCAGTGGCGGGCGTTGGACTATGCGGTCGACCAGGATGATTTTGACTACGCGCCACGCTACTCGCCCGATGGCAAGTGGCTGGTGTTCGTGCGCAATCCGCAGATGGGCGACCTGTGGCGGATGCCGGCCGGAGGCGGTGAACTGGAGCAGTTGACCAACGAATCGGCCGAACAGCGTGGCTGGGCCTGGCTGGGCGATGGGCGCACCATCGTGTTCGGCCGGCGCGTGGACAGCGAAGTGCGGTTGTACTACCTGGATGTCGAGCGCCGCACTTTGCGTGATGCCGGCCTCGACGACGCACAATGGCCTGCGGTGTCACGCCACGGCGACGTGCTGGCTTTCGTTCACCGCCGTGCCCAGTTCGGCGTGTTCAAGGTGCCGATGGCCGGTGGCAGCGCCGAGCGGCTGTTTGCGTCCAGCGGGCGTGACGGGCAGCCGATGGCGGCGCCCGACGGTCGCCAACTGGTCTTCACCTCCGATCGTTCCGGCAGTTTCGCGCTTTGGTGGGCGGACATGCAGCGGCCCGATTCACTGCGGCCGATCGAGGGCCTGCGCCCGGAGGGGCGGCAGGCGCCGGACTGGTCGGCCGACAGCCGCCAGCTGCTGGTGGTCGGGCGCGATGAGCATGGGCGTACGGTGGTCTACGAGATCGCCCCGCGCGACGAACACCTGCAGTCGTTGCCGGTTCCGGTGGATCAGCCCCTGCAGGCCCTGTACGGGGCAACCCCGGAACAGCTGCTGGTGGTCGAGCGCGATGCAGAGCAGCGCACCCGGTTGAGCCTGTTCGATCGCAGCGTGACCCCCTGGCGCCGCCTGGCCAGCATCGACGGCGTCTCCCAGGCACGTTTCGATCGGGGCGATGGCCGCGTGCTGTTCACCCGCCTGGCGTCCGGTGGCCTGTGGTCGGTGGATGCGGCGCTGTCCCCGGCCAGCGTGCAGCAGGTCAGTGAAGACAGGCCCAGCCGCTGGCGCTATCGCACCTGGACGGTGGCAGGCACCGGCGGCATCGGGTATCTCGGCAACTCGACCGAGTGCGGTACGACCTTGATCCATATCCAGGCCGGGACCGAAGCCCCCGAGCGCTGCCTGGACCGGCAGCGGCTCAGCGCGGGCAACGGTATCAGTGCCAGCGCCGATGGCCGGGATCTGTACGTCGCCCTGGCGGTCAGCGATGGTGCCGACATCGGCGTCATGCAGCTGCCCCGGTCGACGCCAGCACTGTTCCCGGCATTTCTCAAGTCATTGATCCTGAAGAAAAATATCTCTTCGTGATTTCTTCGTGGAGTTCTCGCCGCGAATTCGTGGCGATCTCGGCGGATTTTCCTGACGGGCTGACGCCTGATTAGGCAAAACGGAAGCCTGTATCAGGCAAACCCGTGGTGCCCCATGCGTCAACTCTCGCTGGCCGATCGTGGCCAAACCGTCTCCCTCGACAAGGCGCTCGACGATCTCGCGCCGACCTGCATGGGCGTGGCCCGGCTCGGCAGCCTGCAGACGGCAGGGTCAAGCTTCACGGTCTGGCTTCAGGTCCGGGGCAGTTCCTGGGTGGAAGCCAAGGAAGGGCGTTTCCGCCTGCGCCATGGTGAGTGGATCGCCTTCGAGAAGGAGTCGCGCCCGCTGGTGCAGGCCGGCCGTAACGGACTGTGCGTGGGCCTCAGCCTGAATGCGGAGGCGATGCGGGTGCTGTCCGAGATGGCCGATTGCGGCCTGTATGCCGGTCGCGGTCGCATGAGCCGCGGCGACGCCCGCGTTGCCCTGCGCCTGTGGCGCGATGCGCTCGACAGCGGCCTGCCTGCGCAGGCGCTGCGCCCGCTGCTGTTGCATCTGGCCGGCCTGCAGCGTGACCTGGCCGACAACGTACAGCGCTGCCCCGGTCGCTCGCGCAGCCGCAAGCGCCAGGTGTTCGGCCGCATGCAGCGTGCCCGTCTCTATCTGGAGGGCAACAGCCACCGCGTAGTGCGGATCGGCGAACTCGCCGAGCTGACCAACTTCTCCAGCTGGTACCTCTCCAAGACCTTCCAGAGCCTGTATGAAGAGAGCCCCCAGTCGCTTTCGGCACGGTTGCGCCTCGAGCGGGCCGCCGATCTGCTGCGCGACACCGACATGATGGTGGGCGAGGTCGCTGCAGCCAGCGGATTCGACAACTGCTGCAGCTTCGCCAGGGCCTTCCGCGCCCGCTACGGGCAGTCTGCTTCCCGGTTCAGGGAGAACGGTGGCTTGCTCCCGCCACATTCTGCAAAGTCTCCGGTTGGGTCGCGCAAATACAGCATCGCAACGCAATCGTAACGTGCTGGAGCGTTTTAACACGCTACTAACACGTACCTTGGAGAGATTGATGAACGTTCGCACCCCTGCCGTGCGGCTGGGCCTGCTGCCCGCCGGCATTGCGCTGGCGCTGGCACCGGCATTTGCTTCCGCACAGGAAGCCAGTGCCCCGACCACCCTTGATCGCCTGGAAGTCACCGGCTCCCGCATCCGCTCGGTGGATGTGGAAACCTCCCAGCCGGTCCTCACCGTAAGCCATGAGGACATCCAGCGTTCGGGCCTGGTCAGCGTCGGCGACCTGCTGCAGAACCTGTCCGTGGCAGGCACCCAGACCTTCAGCAAGGCGGCCGTGCTGGCGTCCAACCCGGAACAGGGCGGCCAGTACGTCAGCCTGTACAACCTGGGTGAGCAGCGCACGCTGGTGCTGGTCAACGGCAAGCGCTGGAGCACCAGCCTGGCCGGCTTCACCGACATGTCGACCATCCCGACCTCGCTGATCGAGCGCATTGAAGTCCTGAAGGACGGCGCCTCGGCGATCTACGGTTCCGACGCCATCTCCGGCGTGGTCAACATCATCCTGCGCAAGAACTTCGACGGCGCCGAGGCCAGTGCCTACTATGGCCAGAACAGCCACGGCGACGGTTCCAAGACCCAGTACAGCCTGACCCTGGGTGCCAGCGGCGAGCGCTCCTCGATCGTGTTCGGCGCGAACTACATCAAGGAAGATCCGGTGTGGGCCAAGGATCGTGGCCTGACCCAGTACTCCTATGGCCAGGGCCACAAGGAAGACGGTCTGAGCCCGGCTGGCCCGTGGGGCCGTTTCACCGATCCGCGTGCCGAAGGCACCGCCGGTGCTGGCGAATACAACAAGGCTGGCAAGTGGGTCCCGAACACCTGGGTGGTCAACCACACCGGTTCGTGGGACACCCCGGTCGGCGTTGGCCAGCCGTCGAACAACTTCAACAACTACCACCTGATTGGTCTGGACGACTACTACAACGCCTCGCAGCAGATGATGCTGAACCAGGGCGCTGAGTCGAAGACCATGTTCACCTCGGCCAGCTACGACATCAACGACAACCTGCGTCTGAAGTCGACGGCGATGTACTCCGAGCGCGATTCCAAGCGCCAGATCGCCGGCTACCCGCTGACCGGCACCTCGCAGCCGCAGTTCCCAGTGGCGATCAGCAAGGACAGCATCTACAACCCGCTGGGCAACTGGGCCAACCCGGGCGCCGGCGTTGACATCGGTGGCTGGGGCCGTCGTATCTTCGAACTGCCGCGCATCACCCAGAACAACGTCAAGTCGCTGCACTTCGACGCGGCCCTGGAAGGCAACTTCGACTTCAACAACCGTCCGTTCGACTGGGATGTGGGCATCAACTACAACCAGTTCGACGTGACCCAGACCAGCTCGGGCAACATCAACCTGCTGGCCCTGAAGAATGCCCTCGGCCCGTCGTTCATCAACGCCAACGGCGTCGCCCAGTGCGGCACCGCTGCCAACCCGATCGCGCTGGGCACCAGCCCGGGCAGCTGCGTCCCGTTCGACCTGCTGGGCGGCGCCAGCGCCGCGACCCCGGATGCGCTGAAGTACATCAACACCCTGCTGAACTCGACCGGCCAGAGCAAGAGCAAGCAGTACTTCGCCAACATCACCGGTTCGCTGTTCGACATGCCGGGCGATGCGGGCGAGTTCGCCTTCGCTGCCGGTTACGAGCATCGCGAAGTGTCGGGCTACGATCATCCGGACGCACTGTCCTCCTCGGGTTACACCACCGAGCTGGCCGCGCAGCCGACCGAAGGCAAGTACAAGACCAACGAGTTCTACCTGGAACTGATGGTGCCGCTGCTGCGTGACCTGCCGGGTGCCAAGGAGCTGTCGCTGGATGTCGCCAGCCGCTACTCGGACTACGACAAGTTCGGCAACACGGTCAACAGCAAGTTCAGCGTGACCTGGAAGCCGATCGACGACCTGCTGGTGCGTGCGACCTACGGCGAGGGCTTCCGTGCCCCGACCCTGGACGACACCTTCGGTGGTGGTTCGCAGACCTTCGACAAGTTCACCGATCCGTGTGATGCCGTGTTCGGCCAGCGCAGCAACCCGGCCGTTGCCGCCCGTTGCGGTGCTGAAGGCCTGGCGTCCGACTTCCGTCAGACCGACGCTGCTGGTCGTCCGATCAGTGCCCGTGACACCCAGGGTAACAACCCGTTCAACTCGGGCGTGGGCAACGACAAGCTGCAGCCGGAAACCAGCAAGACCCGCACCGCGGGCCTGGTGTGGAGCCCGAGCTTCGTCAGCGGCCTGAACGTCTCGCTGGACTGGTACAAGATCACCGTGGACAACGTGATCACCGCGCTGTCGGCGAACTACGTGCTGAACCAGTGCTACCAGAACGGTGTGCAGGCCTTCTGTGACCAGTACAGCCGTGGCGACGTTGCCAATGGCCAGCAGGTCACCGGCCTGAGCCGCGGCAACGCCAATCTGGGCTCGCTGGAAACCGAAGGCTACAACTTCGGCGTCCGCTACCGTATGCCGGAATACAGCTTCGGTACCCTGTCGTTCAACCTGGACACCAACTACCTGACCAGCTTCCGTCAGCAGGCCACCAAGGGTGCTGCATGGGATGACTACGCAGGCTATTGGAACTACCCGCGTGTCCGCGGCACCCTGGCGACTACCTGGACCAAGGGCGACCTGTCGGCCACCTGGACCATGCGTTACTACGGCGGCTTCCGCGACTTCTGCTACGACCAGGAAAATGGCCTGGAGTGCAACCAGCCGGATTACTACACCGAGAACGGTGGCTGGAGCGGTGGCCTGGGTGCCAACAAGAAGGGCGCAATCGTCTATCACGACATCTCGGCCACCTGGCAGGCCCCGTGGAACGGCAGCGTGACCGTCGGTGCCCGCAACGTGTTCGGCAAGACCCCGCCGATCACCTACGCGGTGACCAACGCCAGTGCCGTGCAGCTGGACCCGATGCTGGATTACGACCGCTTCCTGTTCATCCAGTACAACCAGCGCTTCTGATCCATCGAAGCCTGAAGGCAAGACGAGGAGGGCGGGCCGCAAGGCCCGCCCTCTTTGCGTTTGGCAGAGCCGGGTCGGGAAACTCTGAATCGGGCGGTTCAGCGACAGGGGTCACGCTTGTCGCAATTGGACCGCTGGTACGGTCGCGGAGGTCCATTCCGGACCAAGGAGAGCGCGAAATGAACAACGCGATGCCACGGATGTTCGCTGCTGCAGTTCTTGCCGTCCTGAGCCTGGCCGGTAGTGTGTCGGCCAGCCCGCTGGTGTGTGCCAATGGACGCTATTGCGCCGAAGTGCGCAGTGACTGCATCAAGGCCGGCGAAGATGCGGCGTACTGCCAGCTTCTCTTCGAACGTTGCGTGTACGACCACTGCGCGCAGCCCTGATGCAACGAAGGCGCGTCCTTGCGGGCGCGCCTTCATCGCATGCATTGCCGGTGTGCTCAGGCTTCGCTGGGCGTGAGCCCCATCAGGCTGTTGGCATGTTCGCGCCACTGCGGCAGTTTGTTGAGCACGCCCGCGCGCTGCAGGTAGTCCTCATCCACCGGATCGCCGTTGACCAGCGCAAGCGCCACATGCACCGCACCGGTCACCCAGAAGCTGCGCGTGTTGGCGCGCTGCGGCTGCAGGTGGAACGCCACCGCCTCGATGATCGGCATCGGCAGGCCCCACAGCCCCAACAGGTAGGCACCGGCTTCGGCGTGGCCCGGACGGGTATCGCCGGCCAGCGACGGCTCGGTGCGCTCGTTGCGTACGCCGGGCAGCAGCAGGCCGATGTCGGCCAGCAGTGCTGCGGTTGCGCCCAGTTCGGCGCTGGATTCGGGCAGCAGGCGTGCGGCCAGCCGCGAGGCGAGCAGGGCGCGCTGCTGCAGCGAGTTGCGTTCGGCGGTCGACAGCGTCGGCGCCGAGAACACTTCGCTGGCCAGTACCAGGTCGCGCAGTGTTGCCAGGCCCAGCCGGGTCACCGCGGTACGCAGGTCGGCGATGGTGCGGCCCTGGCTGAAGAACGCCGAATTCGACAGCTGCAGCACCTTGGCGGCGATGGCCGGATCAGCGGCCACCAGCTTGGCGACGTCGGCGCTGTCGGCATCGTCGTCATGCTCCAGCGCCTGGGTCAGGCTCAGGTACAGGTGCGGCGGCGACGGCAGTTTCTCGATGCGGCCGATGGCATCGCGCAGGCGCGGGCTGTCCAGCACTTCGCGCAGCTCTTCCAGGCTGGTCAGCGCTTCCAGAAGCACTTCCGGCGCCAGTGGCAGCGGCAGGAAGCGATGGGCAACGCCGATCAGGCGCGCCGGCGGCGGCCGGTTGCCGTGCTGTGCATCCACCAGCGCGATGCGGATGGTTTCCGGACGCAGCGTCCGGATCTGGCCGAGCAGCGTGGTGGCATTGAGGTCCGGCAGCTGCGGGCAGACAATCACCGCGTCCACGCCCTGGGTGGCAACCGCGGTCATCGCGGCCTGGCCATCGGTGGCGGTCAGCGGCTGCCAGTCTTCCCCAAGATCGGCAATGAATTCGGTCAGCTCAGCCGGCAGGCTGGCTGCATCCCCAACAAGCAGAATACGCACGACACATTCCCCTGGCTGTCTCGACGATGGATGTCGATGACGTGTGAAGTGACGCAATTTACCTAATACGACGGCAAGAGTGATGTGCCGTCATCATGAAACGTGACCCGCATCGCTCCGGCACGGCATGCCGGAGCGATCCGGTTCAGGCTCAGGCCTTGCTGTCGAGATGGCGCTGGTGCGCCTCGATCAGGATCTGCTTGGCCTCGGCGGCGCCGCCCCAGCCATCGAGCTTGACCCACTTGCCCTTCTCCAGGTCCTTGTAGTGCTCGAAGAAGTGGCCGATGCGCTCCAGCCAGTGGCTCGAGACCTGCGCGATGTCTTCAACGTGGGCGTAGCCACTGAAGATCTTCGACACCGGCACGGCCAGGATCTTCTCGTCGCTGCCTGCCTCATCGCTCATCTTCAGCACGCCGACCGGACGGCAGCGCACGACCGAGCCCGGCACCAGCGGCAGCGGCAGCACCACCAGCACGTCGGCCGGGTCGCCGTCGCCGCACAGGGTGCTCGGCACGTAGCCGTAGTTGCAGGGGTAGCGCATCGGGGTGGACAGGATGCGGTCGACGAAGATCGCGCCGGTTTCCTTGTCCACTTCGTACTTCACCGGCTCCGAGTCCTTCGGGATCTCGATGATGACGTTGATTTCTTCCGGCGGGTTCTTGCCGGGCGAGACGAGTTCCAGACCCATGGTCGTGCTCCAGGTGGGGGATGTAGACGGATAGCTCCCCATTTTATGCCTTTGCCGGGCGCCGTGCAGGGGAGGGGGCTGACGGCAGGTCGAGGCAGGGGCCGACGCTGCTGGCAGGGATGGACCGATGGGGCCGGCAGGCATGGGGGCGCAGGCTGGATGCACCTTCCCGAGGAGTTGCCGCATGAGACTTCCTGCCCTGTCTTCCGGCCTGTTCTGCGCGCTGCTGATGGCCCCCGCAGCCCAGGCCTTCCCCTACGTCGACCTGATCGATTACCCGCGGCAGGAAGCCAACTGGGATCGCTTCTTTGCCTTGGAAGGCCGTCTGCAGCATGGCTTCGACAGGATCTGCGGAGACACCTTCTGCGAGGGTGAGTACAGCGACATCCGTGCGCTGCGCCTGCGGTGTTCGGTGGACGCGGTGCGCGGCACGGTGCATGAGTGCCTCTGGGCATTTGCCGCCAGTGACCTGGCCGTGTCGCGGCATGACGGTGCGATCGTGGCCCGGCAGCCGACCTGGCTGTGCCGGCTGCCGCTGGTGCCCGGCACTCCGGTGGAGGACTTCCACGCGGCGCTGGCGGCCCGCAATCCGCTGCACGATCCCTTGCGCGGAACGTCGGAGAGCGTCTATGACGGGCTGACCGGCTGCATCCACTGATGCGAACGTGACTGATTCTCATTAACGGAGTAGCATGCGCGGCGCCTTCCGCCTGTCGTCCCGGTTCCGCGCATGTCCTCCAATGCCGCCTCCCTCACTGAACTGCTGATCCGCGAGCGGCCTGCGCTGCTGCGCCGGGTGCAGCGCATCCTCGGGGGCGACAATGGCGCCGAGGACGTGATCCAGGCCGTGTGGTTCAAGGCCCGCAGGGTTGACGACAGCCAGGCCATCGACAACCCGCGCGCCTATCTCTACCGGCTGGCCGCCAACCTGGCGACCGACCATGGCCGCGAATCGACCCGGCGCAACCGCCTGCTGGCCGACCATTACCTGTGGGGACCGGACGAGGTGATCTCGACCGAGGAACAGGCGATGGCCCAGGACGAGCTGCAGCGGGTGCTCGACGCGGCGGGACACCTGCCGGAGCCGACCCGCACCATCTTCCGGCTCAACCGCCTGCAGGGCCTGACCCAGGCCGAGATCGCACGCCGCCTGGGCGTGTCGGTGACCACGGTCGAGAACCATGTGCGCACCGCGTTGCAACGCCTGGCCTGGGCGCGCAGCGGCCGATGATCACCCCGGCTTGGGGCTGGCCCGCGCTGAAACGTCTTGATCACTGGACCGAGGATGCGGTCTAGTTCCCCCGCCCGCGCTTGAATGCGCCTGTCTGCCAGCCGATGAGCCCGCCGAACATGCTGCCCGCCGCCAATGACGATGCCCTGGCCGAACAGGCCCGGGGCTGGATCGCTTGGCTGGCCGCAGGCGATATCAGCGATGTGCGCATGCATGAGTTCGAACACTGGCTCCAGCAGCCTGGGCACCGTCGCGCCTTCGAACACGAGCGCGCGTTGTGGCGCAGTGTCGGGCCGCGGCCGCAGGCCGGGCGCGTCGAACGCCGGCCCCCGAAGCGGCTGCGATGGGCGATGGCTGCGGCGGCCGCGCTGGCGATGCTGGTGGCATGGCCGGAAGCCTGGCTGCGCCTGCAGGCCGATCACCGTAGTACGCATGTCGTGCAGGACGTACGGCTGCCCGATGGCAGCCGCGCGGTGCTGGATGCGGACAGCGCGATCGCCGTGCGGTTCGATGCGGATGCACGCCAGATCGAGCTGCTGCGCGGGCGCGCGTGGTTCGAGGTCAGCCCGGATGCGCAGCGGCGTTTCAGCGTGCGTGCGGGCAATGGCGTGGTCGAGGACATCTCGACCGCGTTCTCCGTCGCACGCGACAGCGACCAGGTGGAAACCCAGGTCGGACAGGGCAGGGTGCGCGTGGCCAGCCCGGTTGACGGTGGTTGGACGTATCTGCGGGTGGGCCAGCGTGCCATCTATGGCGAACACAGTGGCGTGACGCGCCTGCAGGACGTGGCTGCCGACAGTGTCGGCGCGTGGCGGCAGGGCGAACTGCTGCTGGAGCAGGCCAGCGTCGCCGACGCCGTGCAGTGGGTGGGGCGTTACCGTGCCGGCCCGACCTTCGTGCGCGGCGATCTGTCGCGGCTGCCGGCGGTCAGTGCCGCGCTGCGCATCGATCGCCCGGAACAGGCGCTGGACGCGTTGGCGGCAACGGCGGGATTGCAGGTTACCCGCCTTCCATTCGGCGTCGCCATCGTCCAGTAGATCCACGCCATGCGTGGATGATCGTCGCGGTGATCCCATTGTGCCGGTCAACGGTCGGCACCCACCGCGATCGCAAATCCCTCTTGGGGTTCCTGCCGCGCCACCCGTCTTACCCCGCGAACGTACCCGCCGCCGCCACGTACGTCGCCGTGTCCGCCTGTGTTGCGGATGACGCCGCGCCTGCGGCACCGATTACCTGACAGGTTCCCCATGTTCGACTCCCACCGCCCGGGCCGCGTGCTGCGCCCGTCCCGCCTGTGCATCGCCCTGCTGGCCGCCGGCCTGGCCAGCGCCGCACCGTCCGTGCTGGCACAGAGCGCCACCGGCAATCACGCTGCCGTGCAGCGCTTTGACATTCCGGCGCAGCCGCTGGACGAAGCACTGCGCAGCTTCATGCGCCAGTCCGGCGTGCAGGTCGTGTATCCGGCCACCCTCGCCCAGGGAGTGACCTCGCGCGCAGTCAACGGCAGCCTGTCGGCCAACGAGGCGCTGCAGCAGCTGCTGCAGGGCAGCGGGCTGGCGATGCGCCGGGTCAGTGCCGATGCGGTGACCATGGAAGCGGCAACGCCGGTCCAGGCCGACAGCGGTGTGATCGTCACCGATACGCTCAGCGTGGCCGGCGACCGTGTCGACGGCGGCGCAGGCAGTGACGAAGCGCGGCTGCTCGACAGCTATCGCAGCGTCGGTTCCACCACCACGCTCAACCGCACGCAGCTGGAGCGTTTCCGCGGCACTTCCAACGGCGACATCGTCAAGGGCGTGGCCGGCGTCACCGCCGGTGACCCGCGCGTGGGCAATGGGTTCGACGTCAACATCCGTGGTATCCAGGGCCAGGGCCGCGTGCCGGTGATCATCGACGGTGGCCAGTCCAGCATGGACACCTACCGTGGCTATGCCGGCCAGTCGCAGCGCACCTATCTCGACCCGGACCTGATCTCCAGCCTGACCATCACCAAGGGCCCGAGCCTGCAGGCCAACGCCTCCGGTGGCATTGGCGGCGTGGTCGAAATGGAGACGCTGAAGATCGGTGACGTGCTGCGCGAGGGGCGCGACTTCGGCGTGCGCGTGCGTGGCGGCCTGGCCAATGGCAGCGCCAACAACCTGCCGGCCTACAGCGCCGCGCCGCGCAGCGACCGCAGCGCTACCGGCAGCCAGTTCTTCAACGTGGCCGGCGCCGGCCACTGGGACCGCTTCGATCTGGTCGCCGCCTATGCCTACCGTGACAACGGCAACTACTTCTCCGGCAAGCACGGCTACGATGATTTCCCGCAGACCCGTCGCACGCTGGCGCCGCTGAATCCGCCGCGTACCGAAGTGTTCAACACCTCGTCGCGCTCGAAGTCGGCGCTGCTCAAAGGCACCTGGCGCATCGATGACGCGCAGACGCTGGAAGCCGGTTACCGTCGCTACGAAGGCACCGCCGGCGAGATCATGGCCTCGCAGATCATCCGCGTCGACCGCGATCGCATTCCGCAGTGGGACCCGGGCCATGTCGACATGGACAGCTACAACCTGCGCTACCGCTTCAACCCGGACAGCGATCTGGTCGACCTGCGTGTCAATGCTGCGTACACCGATACCGACAGCGTGATGTACAACAGCCTGACCGGCATCACCCCGTGGTACTTCGACCGCCGCACCGAGTGGTATGACGCCCCGAGCTTCAGCGGTGACCCCGGTTACAAGGATGCGTATCGCAACCCGCTGCGGCAGAAGCGCCTGAACCTGGATGCAAGCAACACGTCGAAGTTCGACACCCGTGCCGGGGCGTTCACGCTGGACTACGGCCTGTCCTACAGCGATGAGGACATTGCACCAGGCAGCTCCGGCCCGGTCATGCACGATGACCTGGTCAACAACCGCTTCCTGCGCAACGCCGAGCGCAAGGAATACAGTGCCGTGGCGTCGCTGAAGTGGCAGCCCGACGAACACTGGGAGCTGCTGGCCGGTGGCCGCTGGAACCGGGTGGATGTGCACGACCGCAACCGCCTGGCAACGCCGGATGCCTACGAGGTGCAGGGCCGGTACCGCTATACCGAACTGCTCAATGGCAACCCGGCGCTGCCGTCGTGGCGTGCCAAGCGCATCGCGCTGCTGAACTGGTATCCGGACGCCAACGGCAATTTCACCCAGGCCTCGCTGCTGGCGTCGCCGTACAAGAAGGGCACCGTGGCCGACATCGCGGGCTGGAACTTCTATGACGCCGGCAAGCCGCAGGATCTGGAAGTGCCGGTCAGCTGGACCTGGTCGCAGCCGATCCGCCGTCGCGACAACGCGTTCTCGCCGACCGCCAGCGTCGCCTACCGCTTCAGCGAAGACACCATGGTCTACGTGAAGTACGCCGAGGGCACCAAGCTGCCGAGCCTGTTCGAGACCACGCTGGGCCTGTTCACTGCCGCCAAGCCGGTGGGCGAGCTGAAGCCGGAGCGCGCGCGCAGTTGGGAAATCGGCGCGAGCACCATCCGCTACGACCTGTTCACTGCCGGTGATCGCCTGGCGCTGAAGCTGGCCTACTTCGATACCCGCATCGACGATCTGATCACCCGCGACTACCGCACGCTGTCGGCGGGCCTGATCCGCAATGTCGACCAGTTCAAGGTGTCGGGCTTGGAGTTCCAGTCCAGCTATGACAGCGGCAAGGTGTTCGCCGATCTGTCCGCGCACTACTACTTCAAGGCCAAGACCTGCGCGCCGGACATCGCCGCCGAGCGCCGCGCCTATGGCGTGCAGCGCAGGAACGCAGAGCTGGCCGGCACGCCGGACTGCGTGGATGGCGGCTTCGAGGGTTCGTACACAAACACGCAGAACCCGCCTCGCTACATGGTCAACCTGACCCTGGGCTCGCGCCTGTTCGACGAGCGCCTGACCTTCGGTACCCGTGTGATCCACAACGCCGGCCCGATCAGCAAGCTGGACAAGGAATGGAACGTTGGCCTCTCGGCGATCCAGCAGCTGTACCGGCCGACCACGCTGGTCGACCTGTTCGCCAGCTGGAACTTCAATGACCAGTGGTCGGTGGAAGCGGGCGTGGACAACCTGACCGACCGCTACTACCTGGACCCGCTCGCCCTGGGCGTGATGCCGGCCCCGGGCCGCACCGCGCGCCTGGCGTTGACCTGGAAGTACTGATCCACGGGTGATCTGCCAGCGGGGTCGGATCCTTTTCCTGCGGAAAGGGCTCTGACCCCATCGGGTCCGGCCATCCACGCATGGCGTGGATCTACAGTGCCGCGTAATCGGTAGCGCCGGGCCATGCCCGGCGAACGCTTACAGCCCGGTCGCGGCCTTCACTGCATCTTCGTGCAGCGACTCGTTCAGCTCATCCACCACGGTGCTCCACGCTGCATCGGCCTGCAGCGATTCTGACAGGAACTGGCGCTGGGCATCGTTCCAGTACGGTGCCTCGACCACATCCACATCGGTGGCCAGCTGGTGCTCGCGGATGAAGCGGGCGATGCCCTCGGCACTGGCATCCAGGCCCAGTTGCAGGAACAGGTTGGTCATGCGCGGTTCGGTGGTGATCATCGTCGGTTCCTGCGGGAAGAAGGGATGCCTCATTATCGGCGCAGACGAGCTTGGGGAAAGCCCCGCGGCGAACGTCTACAGCACGACGACCCCTTTGGCATCCCCCATGAACGCACACATTGCCCCTGAAGACAGCCGCAGCCTGCGGCTCAAGGCTGCCACCCGCGACAGCCACGGCGCCCTGGACAAGCGCATCATGGCCGGCGACATCTTCGCCGACCGCAGCAACTTCGCCCGTTTCCTGCGCGTGCAGTACCGCTTCCACCGCAGCATCGACGCGCTGTACGCCAACCCTGCACTGGACGCACTGCTGCCCGATCTCGGCGAGCGCCGCCGCCTGACCCAGGTGGCACGTGACCTGCAGGACCTGGAGCAGACCCTGCCGGGGGCGGACATCGCCGCGCTGCCGTCGGATCTCGCGTTGCCGGCCGCGCTGGGCTGGCTGTACGTGGCCGAAGGCTCCAACCTGGGCGGTACCATCCTGTACAAGATGGCGGCCAAGCTCGGGCTGGACCGTGACTTCGGTGCCCGCCACCTGGCCGCGCATCCGGATGGCGCCGCCCGTCACTGGCGCGAGTTCACCGCCGCGCTGGACGCGGTGCCGCTGAGCGCCGAGCAGGAGCAGCAGGTGATCGACGCTGCCGATGCCGCGTTCCGCAGCGTGCACGGGCACGTTGAAGTGGAATTCGCCTGATGAACGCCCGCCACCCGCGGGTGCAGCGCTGATGCGCTGGCTCTGGTTCGCGCTGGGCTGGGTGATGGTCGGCCTCGGCGTGATCGGCGCGTTGCTGCCGGTGATGCCGACCACCATTTTCCTGATCCTTGCGGTGGGCTGCTTCGCGCGCAGCTCGCCGAAGTTCGAGCAGCGCCTGCTGTCGCATCCGCGCTACGGCCCATCACTTCGGCTGTGGCGCGAGCAGGGCGCGGTGTCGCGCAAGGGCAAGGCCTTTGCCAGCGCCGGCATGGTGGTCGGCTTCGCGATGTTCTGCTGGGGCGCGCATCCGTCGTGGCGCCTGTTGCTGGGCGTGGGACTGTTCTTCGCGGTCAGTGCCGGCTATGTGCTCAGTCGACCCGCACCACGCATTGAACCCACGCCGCTGGTGGAAGTGGACGACGCCAACGATCCGCGCGCGGCCCGCCGCCGTGCCGTGCCCCCCGATACAGATGGAACCCGAGACGATGCTGCCTGCTGACCTGGCCCCCGTGGCTGCCCCCGCACTGACGCCGTGGGGCATGTACCTGGCCGCCGATGTGGTGGTGAAGGCCGTGATGATCGCGCTGGCGTTGGCGTCGCTGGCCACGTGGACCGTGCTGCTGGCCAAGGGCTGGGAACTGGCCCGGCAAGCGCGGCAGCTGCGGGCGGCGCGCGCGCTGCTGCTGCAGTCTGCACAGCTGCCGGCGCAGAGCGAAGCGGCAAGCCTGCAGCAAGGCACCGCACTGGCGATGCTGGACGCCGCACGCACCGAACTGCGCCTGTCGCAGGAGCTGGACAGCCGCGACGGCACCAAGGAACGCGTGGCGTCGCGGTTGGATCGCATCGAGCTGGAAACCGCACGCGTGCAGCGGCGCGGTATCGGCGTGCTCGCCAGCATCGGTGCGGTGGCGCCGTTCGTGGGCCTGTTCGGCACGGTGTGGGGCATCATGAACAGCTTCATCGGCATCGCCCACAGCAACACCACCAATCTGGCGGTGGTCGCGCCCGGCATCGCCGAGGCGCTGCTGGCCACCGCGCTCGGCCTGGTCGCCGCGATTCCGGCGGTACTGGTCTACAACCACTTCAGCCGCGTGCTGGTCGGCTTGCGGGGGCTGCTTGGCGATCTGTCGGCGGCCGTGCAGCAGCTGGTCTCGCGCGATCTCGATCGTGCCGCTTCGCGCAGCGCAGCGACGCCGCTGCGTGCGGTGCACTGAGGCGCGGCGATGGCGATCAGGACCGCGTCCGACCGCGACGACACGCCGGAAGAAGCGCACGAGATCAACGTCACGCCCTTCATCGATGTGATGCTGGTGCTGTTGATCATCTTCATGGTGGCGGCACCGCTGGCCACCGTGTCGGTACCGGTGCAGCTGCCGGCCAGCAGTGCCAGTGCCACGCCGCCGGAACAGGCACCGGTGTACGTCACAGTGCAGGCCGATCTGTCGCTGCGGGTTGGTGAGCAAGCGGTGGCACGCAACGGGCTGGCGGCTGCGCTGCAGGTAGCCACCCACGGTGACACCTCGCAACGCCTGTTCCTGCGCGCCGATACCCGCGTGCCTTACGGTGAATTGATGGCAACACTGGATGCGCTGCGTGCTGCGGGCTACCTGAAGGTGGCACTGGTTGGACTGGAGCAGGGCGCGCGATGAGCGGACTGCGGCGCTGGGCGACCAGCCTGGCGATCGTACTGCTGGTGCATGCGCTGCTGATTGGCGTGGCCTGCTGGTGGGCGGCGTGCGCACCGGCGGTGGCTACCGTAGCGGCGCCCGCGGCGTTGATGCTGGAGTTGGCGCCGATGGCACAGGCGCCCCCGGTGCCGCGGCGCGAGGTGGCAACCGGGCCCCTGCAGCAGCAACAGCAGCGGCAGGCGCCGAAGCCGGCGCTACGCGAGCAGCCGAAGGCACCGGTGCAGCCGCAGGGTGACCTGCCGCCGCCGCGCACACCTGAGCCGGCGCCCTCGCCGGATACTGCCGACGCCAATGTCGCGCAGACCAGCGCACCGCCGCAGGTCGCCGCCGATGCGGCCGCACGCTATACCGCGCCGCAGACCACGGCCGGCGAACGCAGTCGTGCCGAGGCGACCTGGGAAGGCCGCCTGCTGGGGCATCTGCAGAAGCACCGGCGCTATCCGCGCCAGGCCGAACGACTGCGCCAGCAGGGCGTGGTGTACGTGCGTTTTGCCGTCGCCCGCGATGGTGCGGTATCCGGATTGAAGCTGGGCCGCGGCAGCGGCTTCGAACTGCTCGACCAGGAGACGCTGGATACCGTGCAGCGCGCCAGCCCGGTACCGGCGCCGCCGGCCGAAGTGGCCGGCGACCCGGTGCAAGTGATGGTGCCGGTGTCGTTCTTCCTGCGCGGGCGGTGACCTTGTAGAGCCGAGCCGATGCTCGGCTGTTCTCCGATCCCGCGAAGCCGTTGAGCCGAGCATGGGCTCGGCCCTACAGAAGGCCTTTACAGCAGCGGCACCAGCAGCAGCGCCACGATGTTGATGATCTTGATCAGCGGATTGATCGCCGGCCCCGCGGTGTCCTTGTACGGGTCACCGACGGTATCGCCGGTCACCGCGGCCTTGTGCGCTTCGCTGCCCTTGCCGCCGAAATGGCCATCCTCGATGTACTTCTTGGCGTTGTCCCAGGCGCCGCCGCCGGTGGTCATCGAAATGGCCACGAACAGGCCGGTCACGATCGTGCCGATCAGCAGCCCGCCCAGCGCGCGCGGTCCCAGCAGCAGGCCGACCACCACCGGCACCGCCACCGGCAGCAGCGAGGGCACGATCATTTCGCGGATCGCCGAGCGGGTCAGCATGTCCACCGCTTTGTCGTACTGCGGCTTGCCGGTGCCCTGCATGATGCCGGGGATCTCGCGGAACTGGCGCCGCACTTCTTCCACCACCGCGCCGGCCGCACGACCGACTGCTTCCATCGCCATCGCACCGAACAGGTACGGAATCAGGCCGCCGATCAGCAGGCCGATGATCACCGTGTGGTCGCTGAGGTCGAAGCGGAATTCCTGCCCGGGATGTGCGGCCTGCAGGTTGTGCGTGTAGTCCGCGAACAGCACCAGCGCGGCCAGCGCCGCCGAGCCGATCGCATAGCCCTTGGTCACCGCCTTGGTGGTGTTGCCCACGGCATCGAGCGGGTCGGTGATGTCGCGGATCTCCGAGGGCAGTTCGGCCATCTCGGCGATGCCGCCGGCGTTGTCGGTGATCGGCCCATAGGCATCCAGGGCAACGATCATGCCGGCCATCGACAGCATCGCGGTGGCGGCGATGGCGATGCCGTACAGCCCACCCAGTGCGAACGCGCCCCAGATTGCCGCACACACGGCCACCACCGGCAGCGCGGTGGACTTCATCGAGATGCCGAGGCCGGCGATGATGTTGGTGCCGTGGCCGGTGGTCGAGGCCTGGGCCACATGCTGCACCGGCTTGTACTGGGTGCCGGTGTAGTACTCGGTGATCCACACGATCAGGCCGGTCAGCACCAGGCCGATCAGCGCGCAGCCGTACAGCGCCATCGGCCCGTGCACGTTGTCGGCCATCAGCCCGGTGGTGATCGGGTAGAACGCGATCGCGGCCAGCACGCCGGAGACGATCACGCCCTTGTACAGCGCGCCCATGATCGAGCCGCCAGGCTTCACCTTGACGAACAGCGCACCAATGATCGAAGCGATGATCGATACGCCGCCCAGCACCAGCGGGTACAGCACCGCATTGGCACCAGCTTCGGCCAGCATCAGGCTGCCCAGCAGCATGGTGGCGATCACGGTCACCGCATAGGTCTCGAACAGGTCGGCAGCCATGCCGGCGCAGTCGCCGACGTTGTCACCGACGTTGTCCGCGATCACCGCCGGGTTGCGCGGATCGTCCTCGGGAATGCCGGCTTCGACCTTGCCGACCAGGTCGGCGCCGACGTCGGCGCCCTTGGTGAAGATGCCACCGCCCAAGCGCGCGAAGATCGAGATCAGCGACGAACCGAAGGCCAGGCCGACCAGCGCGTGCAGCGCCTGCTCCATCGGCAGGCCCATGCGCAGCAGCAGCGCGTAATAGCCGGCCACACCCAGCAGGCCCAGGCCGACCACCAGCATGCCGGTGATCGCGCCGCCGCGGAACGCCACGTCCATCGCCGCGCTGATGCCATGGCGTGCGGCCTCGGCGGTGCGTACGTTGGCGCGTACCGAGACGTTCATGCCGATGTAGCCTGCGGCACCGGACAGCACTGCGCCGACCGCGAAACCAGTCGCGGTGTACCAGCTGAGGAACACCCCGACCAGCACGAACAGCACCACGCCGGCCACGCCGATGGTCAGGTACTGGCGGTTGAGATAGGCACGCGCACCTTCCTGGATCGCGGTGGCGATCGCGACCATGCGTTCATTGCCAGTGGGTTGGCGCAGGATCCAGCGCGCCGAGACGATTCCGAACAGGATTGCGAGGATGGCGCAGCCCAGCGCCAATGACAGCCCGTGACGTTCCAGCATTAGACCCCTCCGCAGAATGGATGTAGGCATCCAGTGGCGATGAACGGCACCAAGAGGGGGACGACGGGCTGCAGCCTGGAACCAACCCGTACCGACCTTGGCGGTCGTCCGACGTATGGCGGTGTTCAGCATTCCCTGGTGCCCGCAGTATGCGTGCCGCCACTTGTAGAGTCGAGCCATGCTCGACTGGCGCCTGGGAGCCGCGGCGCATGCCGTCGGGCCCTGGGCATGATTCGCGAGCCAACGGCCTTTGCACCCCGTTAAGCCAATCTCTGCAAGCCTGCGCACAGTCCTGAAGGAGATTCCCCATGCGCCTGTCCCTGTTGATGCTCGCCGCCCTGGTCCCGGCGCTGCCGGCCTTCGCGGCGGAAACCCCGGAACTGCAGCGCGCCGTGGGTGCACCACAGGCGGTAGGCGCGGTGCATACGCTGCGGCAGATCCCCGAGGCCTGTGCGCGCCTGGAAGGTGCATTCACCGGCCAGGCCGCCGAACCGTATCGCTTCTCTGCGGTGCGTACGAGCGAACAATGCCAGCCGCGCGCGCGCTTCGTCGACTACACCAAGGCCCAGCCGAGTGCCGACAAGGGCTGGAAGCTCAATGATGTGATCCGTGTGCCCAGCGCTGCGTGCCCGGCGCAGCAGGCGGTGGTGCGCGTGTGGCGGCTGCCGTCGAGCAACAAGGTCGAGCTGGACGGGCAGGGCCAGTCGCGCATCTACCTGGAAGAGGCGAAGAAGCAGGCGGCGGCCGGCCAGATTCCGCAGGTGACGATGTTTGCGGCGCAGTTGCAGGTGGAAGGCAAGGCCTGCAATTGAAATTGCGTGGGCGGTGTACCCACGCGGTCATCCGCGGGTAGTGCCGGCCGCTGGCCGGCAACCCTGCAATCGTCACTCTGCCAGCGTCGCCCCACGCGCCACCAGCAGCTCGCGCAGCGCCTTGCGGTGGCAGTGCGCCTCATCCTCGCAGTAGCACCCGACGCTGAGGTCGCTGTTCTGCGACATCGCAGCCAGCAGGTCCAGCGAGTGGGACGCATCCGGCGCCTTCATCTCCGCCTTGTAGTGGCGGAAGAACGCATTCCAGTCGGCGGCCGTCTTCGCCTCATGCGCCTGCTTCACCAGTTCCGCGCTGGGTGACAGTGTCGGGAACCAGACGTCATACCAGTCCTGCCGGGCGAACTCGCTGCGCGGCACGCCACGTGGCGGCCTGCGCACCGTGCCGATGCGCAGGCCCTCGCCAGCGGCGCGCGGCGTACCGAGTCGAACAACACGCAGTGCCATCATGTTCCTCCACGAAAAGGGGACGGAGGGGATTAAGTCGTATTCGACGTTTTGCTGGCGCTGAAGGGGGCAGAGGGCAGATACGACTTAATCCCCTCCGTCCCCTTTTTCGGGTCAGCCCTCGAACGGCGGCAGCTTCTGCTTCACCGCCACGTTCTTCAGCGTGACGTACTTCGGCAGGCCATCGGCACCGTAGGGCAGCGGGGCTTCACCCTTGATCAGCGGCGACAGGTAGGCACGCGCTTTGGCCGTGATGCCGAAGCCATCGCGGCGGATGAAGCCGGCCGGCATCTTCTTCTCGTGGTTGGCGATCTTCGACAGTGGCGCCGCTTCGATCTTCCAGCGGTAGGGAGCGTCGCTGCTGCGCACGATCACCGGCATCACGCCGTTCTGGCCCTTCAGCGCCAGCTGCACCGCGGCCTTGCCGACCGCCTGCGCCTGCTCCCAGTCGGTCCTGCTGGCCAGGTGGCGGGCCGAGCGCTGCAGGTAATCGGGCAGCGCCCAATGGACCTTCAGGCCCAGCTGGTCCTTGACCCGGCCGGCCAGGTGCGCGGCCACGCCCCCCAGCTGCGAGTGGCCGAACGAGTCCTTGCCGCCGCCAGCGTCGGCGACGAAGCGGCCGTCGGCGGTGGCGATGCCTTCCGATGCCACCACCACGCAGTAGCCGACGCGCTCGACCACCGCCTTCACCTTGGCCAGGAACGCAGTCTCGTCGTAGGCGCGCTCGGGCAGCAGGATGATGTGCGGGGCTTCGTCTTCGCCATTGCCGGCCAGGCCGGCGGCCGCAGCCAGCCAGCCGGCGTGACGGCCCATCGCCTCGTAGATGAAGACACGGGTGGAGGTCTCGGCCATCGCCGCCACGTCCAGCGCCGCCTCGTGCACCGACACGGCGGTGTACTTGGCCGCCGAGCCGAAGCCGGGGCAGGTGTCGGTCACTGCCAGATCGTTGTCGATGGTCTTGGGCACACCGATGCAGGTCAGGTCGTAGCCGGAGGCCTTGGCCAGCTGCGAGACCTTCAGCGCGGTATCGGCCGAGTCGTTGCCGCCGTTGTAGAGGAACCAGCGCACGTCGTGCGCACGCAGCACCTCCAGCAGGCGGTCGTAGCGGGCGCGGTCGGCGTCCAGCGATTTCAGCTTGACCCGGCACGAGCCGAAGGCGCCGCCCGGGGTATGGGCGAGGGCGCGGATGGCCGCAGCGCTCTCCTTGCTGGTGTCGATCAGTTCCTCGCGCAGCGCGCCGAGGATGCCGTTGCGCGCGGCCAGCACCTTGATGCCCTTGGTCCGGGCCTGCTCGATCACCGCCGCCGCCGTGGCGTTGATGACGGCGGTGACACCACCGGATTGGGCGTAGAGGAGAGTACCGTTGCGCATGCGTCTACCTGCTCGGGGGAAAGGACATTGCAGGGACATTACCCGGATGCGGTAAAGTGGCGCTATTGCGGTGCAGCGATACCGGTCCGTCCGGGACGCGAACCTTCTTTGTTTTCAACACGTTGGAGTCAGGTCAATGCGATTGGTTCTGTTGGGACCGCCCGGTTCGGGCAAGGGGACACAGGCGACGCGCCTGAAGGAAAAGCTGGGGATCGCCCACATTTCGACCGGTGACATGCTGCGCGCGGAAATCGCCGCGGGCACGGAGCTGGGCAAGCAGGCCAAGACGGTGATGGATGCCGGCAACCTGGTGTCGGATGACATCCTGCTGGGCATGCTGGAGTCGCGCCTGACCCAGGCCGATGTCGCCAAGGGCTTCATCCTCGATGGCTACCCGCGCAATGTGGCCCAGGCCAATGCGATGGACGGCCTGCTGGCCAAGATCGGCCAGCCGCTGGATGCCGTGGTGCAGCTGGACGTGGCCACCGAGCTGCTGGTCGACCGCATCGCCGGTCGCGCCAAGGAACAGGGTCGTGCCGACGACAATCCGGAAGCGGTGCGCCAGCGCCTGCAGGTTTACAACGACCAGACCGCCCCGGTGGTCGACTTCTACGCCGGCCGTGGCACCCTGGCCCGCGTCGACGGCGTCGGCGAACTGGACGAGATCGAAGCCCGAATCCTGGCGGCGATCAAGGCCTGATCCGGCGGGGCCGGCCCGCTGCCGGCCCTTCGGGCGAAAAAACACAGGCCTGGTCCGCGAGGATCAGGCCTGTGTCGTTTCATAGGCGCCAGCAGAGGGCTTGCTCAGGGCCCCGCAGCATGAGCTCCCTTGGGGATGGCCTCTTGGGGAGTAGGACCGGTTCGGGTACTGCGGCTGGCAGTTCGAATTGTGTCCGGGTTCACAGAACATCGCTATCGGGAATTCCCTGACAGAAGATTGGAGTTTTCTCACATCCCGTGTAGGACTTGTCTTACCCGGGGGCGGACATTGGCCCTATACAGTCGTCATCGGTCACAATCCCCGGTCATGAGCAGCGTACATATCCTTGCAATCGCCGGCACCTTCATGGGCGGCGTGGCCGCCCTGGCGCGGGAACTCGGCCATACGGTCAGTGGCAGCGACCAGGCCATCTATCCGCCGATGTCGACCCAGCTGGAACAGCTGGGCATCACCCTGGACCAGGGCTATCGCGCCGACAGCGTGCCGGCCGGAACCGATGACGTGGTGATCGGCAACGCGCTCTCGCGCGGCAATGCGGCCGTGGAGGCCGTGCTCGACGCCGGCCAGCGCTACATTTCGGGCGCGCAATGGCTTTCTGAACAGGTACTGCCGGGCCGCGACACCCTGGCCGTGGCCGGTACCCATGGCAAGACCACCACCACCACCATCCTCACCTGGCTGCTGGAAAGCGCCGGGCGTTCGCCGGGCTTCCTGATCGGCGGCGTGGCCGAGGATTTCGGCGTTTCCGCGCGCCTGGGCCAGGGCCGCGAATTCGTGGTCGAAGCCGATGAGTACGACACTGCCTTCTTCGACAAGCGCAGCAAGTTCGTGCACTACCGGCCGCTGGTGGCCATCCTCAACAACCTTGAATACGACCATGCCGACATCTTCCCCGATGTGGCGGCGATCCAGCGCCAGTTCCACCATCTGGTGCGCACGGTGCCGGCGCGTGGCCGCCTGATCGTCAACGGCGAGGACCAGCACGTGGCCGAGGTGCTGGCGATGGGGTGCTGGACCCCGGTCGAGCGCTTCGGTTTCGACCCGACCCTGGAATGGCATGCGGAACTGCTGGTTGCCGATGGCAGCGCGTTCCGCGTGTACCACCGCGGGCAGGCGCTGGGTGATGTGCAGTGGTCGCTGCTGGGCCGGCACAACGTGCTCAACGGCCTGGCCGCGCTGGCCGCCGCGCATGCGGTGGGCGTGGCACCGGCCGAGGTGATCCCGGCGCTGGCGCGCTTCCGCAGCGTCAAACGCCGCATGGAAGTGATCGGCAGCCACGAGGGCATCACCGTCTACGACGATTTCGCCCATCACCCGACCGCGATCGCCACCACGCTGGAAGGTCTGCGTGCCAAGGTCGGCGATGCGCGTATCGTGGTTGCCATGGAGCCGCGCAGCAATTCGATGCGGCTGGGCGCACATGCGCAGGCGCTGGCGCCTTCGCTGGCACTGGCCGATGACGTGGTGTTCCTGCACCGCCCGGAACTGGCCTGGGATGCCGCCGCTGTGATCGCCGCGGTGCGTGGTGAAGCGCACGCGGTGCCGGATACCGACGCGCTGCTGGCGCAGCTGCAGACCAGCGCGCGCCGCGGCGACCACGTGGTGTTCATGTCCAATGGTGGCTTCGACGGCGCACCGCGCCGCTTCCTCGCCGCGCTGCAGGCCCGATGAGCGTCGACGGTTCGCTGCCGCTGTTTCCGCTGCACACCACGCTGGTACCGGGTGCGGCGGTGGGCCTGCGCGTGTTCGAGCGGCGCTACCTTGATCTGGTGCGCGAAAGCGGCCGCAGTGGCGAAGGCTTCGGTGTCTGCCTGATCCTCGACGGCCAGGAAGTGGGAGCCCCGGCAACACCGGCGGCCTATGGCGTGCAGGTGCGCATCGAAGACTTCGATGTCGGCGCCGACGGTGTGCTGCAGTTGCGCCTGCGCGGCACCCGCCGTTTCCATGTCGAGCGCACCCGCGTGCGCGACAACGGGCTGGTGGTGGCCGATGTGCGCTGGTGCGAGGAAGACCCCGATGACGAACTGCGGCCGCAGCATGCACTGCTGGCCACGGTGCTGGGGCACATCATCGAGCAGGCTGGTGAGGCCTATGCGCCGGCCAATCCGGCGTTGCTGGACCAGGCCAGCTGGGTCGGCTGGCGGCTGGCCGAGCTGCTGCCGCTGAGCGAGCAGCAGCGGTTGCAGCTGCTGCAGCTGGATGATCCGCACCAGCGTCTGCAGCAGTTGCTGGGCTGGATGCCGTAGAAGCCATCCTCGGGTGGTTGTGCACCTTGGGGCACACGCCGGGGTATCCGTGGAATCCGCATCCACGCATGGCGTGGATCTACTGTAGAGCCGAGCCTATGCTCGGCTTGTTGGATCGTGGGAAGCGCAGCCGAGCATGGGCTCGGCTCTACAGTGGGTGATCGCGCACCGGTACCGGTCAGGGCGTTGTAGTCTTCAACCGCAGCACCGGCAACCCGGTTTCGCTGTGCACATCCTCGCGCTGCGGCAGGTCCTGCACGGCTTCCTTCACGGCATTCAATGCCGGGTCGACGCCACGCAGCGGGTGCCACATGCCGATCCACTCGAAGTGGCGTTCGTAACGCAGGGTCTGCGCGCTGCCCAGCCACAGCGGCGCGTGGCCCGGCTGCAGCTGGGCCGGTGCTGGCCACAGCCGCAGTACATAGCGCTCATCCGGCTTCGCGCCCTGGCGCACCATCAGCAGGGCTTCCACGCGGGTTTCCAGCGTCGCCGGCAGCACCGGCAGTTCATCGGCACCGGTGTTCTTGTCCAGCATCAGCAGCGCCTGCTGCCAGCCGGCCTGTTCCTGCCGCTTCCAGCCACGTGCTTCCAGCTGCGCCTGCAGGGGTGCCAATGGGCCGGCCACCTGCACGTCCAGCGGCCAGCGCTGATCGTCGTCGAATTCGTTGCGGCGTGCGGGCAACTGCGCCCAGTCGTGCTGCCACCAGGCCTGCATGTCCATCGCCTGCGGTGCCGGCAGGGTCGGTTCGAAGCGTTCCAGCTTCACCGGAATGTGGCGCGGCGCGTACCACATCGCTGCCACGGCGAAGACGCCGTAGAACAGCCAGGCGACTGGCTTTACCCAGAACGAGCGGTTGAAGCGGCGGCGGTAGGCGATGCCCAGCACCAGCAGCCAGAACGTGCCGAACAGCATGCCGCCGATCACGTCGCTCAGCCAGTGCGCGCCCAGGTACAGGCGCGAGAAGCCGATCAGGCTGACCACGATGCCCGACACCAGGTACGGCCAGACGCGGGTGCGGCCGGGCATCTCGCGTGCGATCAGCACCGCGAAGAAGCCGAAGGTGATGGTGGCCATGGTCACCGACACCGACGGGAAGCCGAAGCCACTGCTGGCATCGACCGGGCGCACCACATCCACGGTGGCGCCCAGCAGCATGGTCAGTGCCAGGCCGAAGGCGAGGGCGGCCAGCCAGTGCGCGGCCGCCATCCAGCGCCGGCGCCAGATCAAATAGCCCATCGCCGCAGCGGTGGCCGGCAGCAGTACCTGCCACGCCCCCAGCGACGCCAGCGCGGCCATCGGGTAGTCGGCCAGCGGGTTGCGCAGCGCCAGCATGGCCTGGTGCACCAGCAGGTCGATGGCCAGCGGCTCGCCGTGTGCGACCACCACGGTCAGCAGCGCGAACCAGCCCCAGCCCAGCAGGAGCAGCATCAACGCCAGCATCGCCAGTGGTACCGATTCGCGGCGCTTCGGGTCCAGCACGCCCACGGTGTAGCGGCCCAGCGTCGGGTGGCGGTTGGACCAGTCCAGCAGGCGTGCCAGCCAGTTGTCCATGCGTGCGGCCGACCAGCGGTAGCCATACAGCACGATGGCCCAGGCCAGGCCAAGGATCACCGCCAGCAGGCCGACCACCACCACCAGTCGCCCGGCCACGGCAGCCACCGCGTCATACGCTTCGCCGAGGATCCAGCCCGGGGCCAGGAACAGCACTGCCCAGGAAATGCTGGCGATGCCGCTGGCCTGCACGTAGCGGCTGGCGGGCATCTTCATCATGCCGGCGATGGCTGGCACGAATGGGCGGATCGCGCCGACGTAGCGCGCCACCAGGATGCTCTTGAATGCATTGCGGCGGAACAGGTTCTCGCCACGGTCGAGCAGCTGCGGATAGCGGCTGAACGGCCACACGCCACGCAGCCGGTCGCCCCAGCGGCGGCCGATCCAGTAGCTGATGCCATCGCCGGCAAACGCGCCCAATGCCGCAGCCGCCACCGCGTACGGCCCGGAGATCTGGCCCAGGCCAATGAACACGCCCACCGCGAACAGCAATGGCAGGGCCGGCACGATGGCGCCGAGAATGATCACCGCATCGCAGAAGGCGATGAGGAAGATAACGGCGCCCGCCAGCACGGGGTGAGCGGCAATCCACGCGAGCGTGGCGTCGATCCATGAAGAGTCCATTGCCCGATTATAGGGGCGTGAAGGTGACTGGTTCCCAGCCGCTTCGTGACCGTTTGCAACCGGCGTCATCGCCTAGAATGGGGTCATGCCGCATACGCCAGACGCTCCCCACCATGCTTTGAAGGCCGACAGTTTCGGCCGGATCCTTCTGGTTGAAGGGCCCGACGGACCGTTCGTGCGCCGCGATCTGGGCGCTACGCCGCTGTGGCTGCGGCTGCCCGCGTGGTGGCTGGCGCGGCGTGAAGCGCGTGCGTTGCGCCATATCCACGGCATGGCCGATGTGCCGCAGTTGCTTGCATGGGATGGCCGCCATCTCGACCGCAGCTTCATGGCCGGCGATGCCATGTACCAGCGTCCGCCGCGCGGCGACCTGGCCTGGTTCCGTTCCGCACGGCGCCTGCTGCAGCAGCTGCACCGGAACGGTGTAGCCCACAACGATCTGGCCAAGGAGGCCAACTGGCTGGTCACCGAAGACGGCCGCCCGGCGCTGATCGACTTCCAGCTGGCAGTGATCGGCAACCCGCGCTCGCGCTGGATGCGCCTGCTGGCGCGCGAGGACCTGCGCCACCTGCTCAAGCACAAGCGCATGTACTGCCGTGAATCGCTCACCCCGGTGGAGAAGCGCGTGCTCAAGCGTACCTCGTGGGTGCGTGAGCTGTGGTTCGCCACCGGCAAGCCGGTCTATCGCTTCGTCACCCGCCGCATCCTGCACTGGGAAGACAACGAGGGGCAGGGACCGAAGCCGTGAGTGCATCGCAGGTGATGAGCGCCCCGCCGAGCGCGGGCAGCGTGCTGCGCACTCAGCTGCCCGGTGCGGATTTCGTGCACGCCTGCCAGGCCACCACCCGGCGCGACGGGCGTACCGCACTGCAGGCCTACCGCGACATGGCGGCGTCCATTCCCGGCTGGTTCGATGGCTTGATGGCACTGCGCAACCACGGCATGCGCCTGCTGGGCATGAAGCATCTGGGGTCGTTGCGGGCGGTGCAGGGCACTGTCGATCCGGCGCACGGCCAGCGGCTGGGCATCTTCACCCTGCAGCTGCTGGATGACGATGCCATCGTGCTGGAAGACGATGATCGCCATCTGCGCGTACAGCTGGCCCTGCAATGGCAGGGTGACGTGCTGGAAGTGGCGACGGTGGTGCATACGCACAACGCGTTCGGGCGCCTCTACATGCTGCCGGTCGCGCCCGTGCACCGGTTGATCGTGCCGCATCTGCTGCAGAAGCAGGTGCAGGCCTACCGGTGACGCGACACTGCGTGCGCCGGGCGTGGCCCGACGACACGCGGCGTTTCCGGGTTACGGCGTCGCCGGTACCACCTGCTGGCCAATGAAGTTGCGCTTGGCATCGAAGTCATAGGCGATCTGCAGCTGGCCCACGTCGGGGCAGGCGTGGCAGTCGCGCAGCGGCGTGCGGTACAGCAGGCGGATGCCGCCGCCCTCAAGCGGTGTCGCTCCGGCCGACTGCGCAGGCGCGAACGGCGTGGCCTGCGGGTTGGCCTTCAGCAGCTCCTGCACGGCCGGGTCGGCACGCAGCGTGTCGTCCAGTTGCACGGCATCCACATCGATGCGCTTGCCGCTGGCGTCGACCAGGCGGGTGCCTTCGTTGGTGTTGGCCCGGAAGGGATACTCGACCGTGGCAATGCCCAGCCCCTCGTTCTCATGCCACGCTGTGACATACGCCAGTTCCCCGGCGCTGGACAGTTGCTCGGCGGCGGTGATCGCCTCGGCGCTCGCTCCGCCCGCTCGCATTGCATCGCGCAGGCAATCCCGGGTGGCCGCATTCTCACCCTGGCGGCATGCGTTCAGATCGCCATCCCAGACCACGGCCTCGCTCCAGCGCATCTTTCCGTCGGCGGCAGCCTTCTCCGCGCTGGGCGCGTCACCGGCGGGCGGCTCCTTGCCGGGTTCCGGCGAACGGCCCTGGCAGGCAGTCAGCAGGGCAAGCCCCAAGGCAGGCAGCAACAGGCGGGAACGGCGCATGGCGTGAACCTCGTGCGTTGGCTGGAGGCCCGAGTATCGTCAAGGCCGGGTGAACTCCGCGTCGGCGCGGCATACTAGCGGCTCATTGCATACGCTGGAGTGTGGAACGTGGGCAGTCTGCAGGGCAAAACGCTTTTCATCACCGGTGCCTCGCGTGGCATCGGCCTGGCCATCGCACTGCGCGCTGCGCGCGACGGTGCCAATGTGGCCATCGCGGCCAAGTCGTCGGTGCCCAATCCGAAGCTGCCGGGCACCATCCACACCGCTGCCGAAGCGGTGACGGCGGCAGGCGGGCAGGGCCTGGCGCTGAAGTGCGACATCCGCGAGGAAGAGCAGGTGCAGGCGGCCGTCGCGGCCACGGTCGATACCTTCGGTGGCATCGACATCCTGATCAACAACGCCAGCGCGATCTGGCTGCGCGGCACGCTGGATACGCCGATGAAGCGCTTCGACCTGATGCAGCAGGTCAATGCGCGCGGCAGTTTCCTGTGCGCGCAGGCCTGCCTGCCGTACCTGCTGCAGGCGCCGAATCCCCACATCCTCACCCTGGCACCACCGCCGAGCCTGGAGCCGAAGTGGTGGGCACCGCACACCGGCTACACGCTGGCAAAGATGGGCATGAGCTTCGTCACCCTGGGGCTGGCTGCGGAGTTCGGTCCGCAGGGCGTGGCGGTGAACGCGCTGTGGCCGCGCACGGTGATCGCCACCGATGCGATCAACATGATTCCGGGCGTGGATGCGGCCGGTTGCCGCACGCCACAGATCATGGCCGACGCGGCGCATGCGGTGCTGGTGCGCGAAGCGGCCGGTTTCCATGGCCAGTTCCTGATCGATGATGAAGTGCTGGCGCAGGCCGGCGTCACCGATCTTTCGGGCTACGCGGTGGACCCGTCGCGGCCGTTGCTGCCGGATCTGTTCCTGGATTGATATCGCACTACCGGAAGAGGCCGAGGGCTGCGACGCTCGGCCTGCTGCGCTAGAATGCGCGGCTGTAATCGTTTCCAACAAGGATGTGAGCACATGTCACGCACTCTTTCCGTCGCGGCGCTGGCCGCTTCGCTGTCGTTGATCCTGACCGCCTGCGGTGGCAAGGCCCCCGCAGCTGCGGGCGGCGCTGATTCCTCCGGCACGCCGGACGCCAGCGCGGCCTCGTCCGATACACAGCAGCAGTTGACCGCCAAGCTCAACGCCTACATCGGTTGCTTCAACGCGCTGGATTCGAAGACCCACGGCAGCATCCAGTCCTACACGCGCTGGATCAAGGATGTCGACGCTGGCCCGACCGGGCGTGAGACGCACGTGTACGGCCCGTTCGAGATCAGCGACTACGACATGAAGCAGTGCGACGCCCCGGTGACCGAGGCGATCGCTGCCAAGCCGGCGCTGGCCGAACTCGATGCTGCTGCAGGCCGTTACCAGCAGGCGCTGAAGGCGCTGGTGCCGGTCAGCAAGGACGCGCACGACTACTACGATCGCCAGGACTACGAAGACGACCAGTTTGCCAAGGGCAAGCAGCTGCACGCGCCGTTGATGGCCGCCTTCAAGGATTTCGTGGCTGCCAGCGAAACCTTCAATGCCGAGCTGGAGCATCAGAACGATGCCGCCCAGCGCGAGCAGCTCAAGGCGCTGGAGCAGGCCGAGGGCCGCACGCGCGAGTACTACCGTCTGGCGATGATGCTGGAGGCCAAGGCCCTCATGGATCTGATGAGCGAAGATGATTTCGATCAGGCCAAGGCCCGCGAACGCCTGGATGCCTTCAATCGCATCTCCGATGAAGCCCATGCCAAGGTTGCCGACCAGGAGCCGGGCAAGTCGGACTGGGAAGGCTTCGAACGTGGGGCCGAGAATTTCCGGCGCGAGGGCAAGGAGCGCCTGCAGCGGGTCAGTACCAAGACGCCCTACAGCGATTTCGAGCGACGCATGCTGGACTCGCCCTCGATGGCGCCGCGCGGTTCGGCCAGCAAGCTGATGCAGGAATACAACACGCTCGTTTTCCAGAGCAACCGCCAGTGACCCGCGCATCAGTCCCCCCGCGAGAGGCCATGAGGACTTCCACTCTGCGTATCGCGCCGCTGCTGCTGGTTGGCGCTGTGACCGGCCTGTCAGGCTGCAGCAAGCCGGCTGGACTGGCTGTGGCCGATCCTGGCCTGGAGAAGGTCAACGCCTACATCGAGTGCTACAACGGCGTCGAACAGCCCGTCCACGAGGGCTTCCAGGCCTACACCAGCTGGATGAAGGACCCCGAAGCCGGCCCGACCGGCAAGGAAGCGCAGCCGCGTTCGCCCGGAAAGGTGCTGTCGCACCGCGTCGAGTACTGCGGCCAGCCACTGACCGACGCGCTGGCGAAGACCCCGGCACTGCCGATGGATGGCCCCGCGCGTGACTATCAGCAGGCATTCCAGGCATTGAACACCCTGGTCGAGCGTGCCGATGGCTACTTCACCCGCGAGGACTATCGCCGTGATGGCGGTGAAGGGATGCGCAGCCAGCATGCCCCGTTGATGCAGGCCTACGCCGATTTCTTCAAGGCCAGCGAAGCGATGGATGTGGCGCTGGAAAAGAACGAGAACGATCGCCGTGCCGCGCAGCTGAAGCAGATCGAGGAAAGCGAAGGGCGTTCGCTGGCCTACTACCACCTTCGCCTGCTGGGCGATGGCAAGCAACTGGCCACCGCGTTCCAGCACGACGCACCGGACGTTGCAGCGTTGCGCGCGCAGCTGGCTGACTATCAGGCTCTGGTGACGGAAATCCAGAATGGCGGTGTCGGCAAGGACGACCCGATGTGGGGCCACGTGCAGCGTTCGGCGGACAAGCTGGTGCGTACCGCGGGACGCGGCGTCGAGCGTCTGGAGCAGCACAAGCCGATCACCGCCGAAGCGCTGGCGGCAGAGCGCAAGGCATCGGGCAGTTGGCTTACGACCGACCCGGAAGGGGCACAGTCAACGATCCTGGCGGCCTACAACGACCTGGTGACCACCAGCAACCGCATGCGTTGAGCTGGTTCCACGCCGGGCCATGCCCGGCGCGCACCAGGTTGGTCCGGTAGTGCCGGCCGCTGGCCGGCATGTGCCTCAATGGTTGAACGCATCGGGCAGCTCACCGCCGCACTTGCGGCAGTGCCGTGCATCCGGTTCGTGGCCTTCCAGCCCGCAGTCCGGGCAGCCACGCGCATCGCGGCGCGCGGCCTGTTCGGCCTCGCGCATGGTGCTGGCCAGTTCGGCGGTGTAGATGCCGGTGGGCACGGCGATGATGCTGTAACCGATCAGGATCAGCACCGAGGTGACGAAGCGGCCGAGCACGGTCTGCGGCACGATGTCACCGAAGCCGACCGTGGCCATGGTCACCACCGCCCAGTACATGCTGGCCGGGATATTGGTGAAGCCGTGTTCGGGGCCCTCGATCACGTACATCAGCGCACCGGCGATGATGGTGATGGTGATCACCGTGAACAGGAACACCAGCACCTTGCGCCGGCTGCGCCACAGCGACGTCATCAACACGCCGCTTTCTTCGATGTAGCGGGTCAGCTTGAGGATGCGGAACACGCGCAGGATGCGCAGTGCGCGCACCACCAGCAGGCTCTGCGCGCCGGGGATGAACATCGACAGGTAGGCGGGCAGGATCGACAGCAGGTCGATGATGCCCCAGATGCTCACCGCATACCGCAGCGGGCGCTTGACCACCGCCAGCCGCAGCAGGTACTCGGCGGTGAAGATGATCGTGAAGCCCCATTCCAGGATGTACAGGCCGGTGGACCATTCGGCGTGCAGGTGCTGCACGCTGTCGATCATCACCACCAGGATGCTGGCGACGATCGCCACCACCAGGATCAGGTCGAAATTGCGCGAAGGGCGGGTGTCGTGGCGGTAGATGATGTCGAACCACCGGCGGCGCCAGCCGGTCTCGGTGGCGGGGTTCAGCTGGGGGGCGGAAAACGGTCGCATGGGCGCATTGTGCCGCAGGGGTTCCGGCGCGAGAATGGGGATTCCTGAATCCTGCCGACTGCCATGACCGCCGCTACCGATCCGCTGATCTCCCTTTCGCACTATTACCTGCCGGTCTACAAGCCCCGCCAGGTGGTACTGGAGCGAGGCCAGGGCGCCCGCGTGTGGGACAGCCAGGGCCGTGAGTTCATCGACCTGGCCGCCGGCATCGCCGTGTGCGGCCTGGGCCACAACGACCCGGACCTGGTGGCCGCGCTGGTCGAACAGGCCGGCAAGCTCTGGCATACCAGCAACGTGTTCTACAGCGCGCCGCCACTGCACCTGGCCGAGGAGCTGGTGAAGGCCAGCCGCTTCGCCGAGCGCGTGTTCCTGTGCAATTCCGGCGCCGAAGCCAATGAAGTGGCGATCAAGATGGTCCGCAAGTGGGCCTCCAGCCAGGGCCGCCCGGCCGACAAGCGGGTGATCATCACCTTCCGCGGCAGCTTCCACGGTCGCACCATGGGCGCAGTGACCGCGACTGCCCAGCCGAAGTACCAGGAAGGCTACGAGCCGCTGCCCGGTGGCTTCCGCTACATCGATTTCAACGATGAAGTGCAGCTGGAAACCGCGATGGCCGCCGGTGACGTGGCAGCGGTGATGCTGGAGCCGATCCAGGGCGAGGGCGGCGTGATGCCGGCCAAGTCCGGCTTCCTCAAGCGCGTGCGTGAGCTGTGCGACCAGCACAACGCGCTGCTGGTGCTGGATGAGATCCAGGCCGGCATGGGCCGCACCGGCACGCTGTTCGCGCACTGGCAGGACGACGTGGTGCCGGACATGGTCACCCTGGCCAAGGCACTCGGCGGTGGCTTCCCGATCGGCGCGATGCTGGCCGGCCCGAAGGTGGCCGAGACCATGCAGTTCGGCGCGCACGGCACCACCTTCGGTGGCAACCCGCTGGCTGCTGCGGTCGCCCGCGTGGCACTGCGCAAGCTGGCCTCGGCGGAGATCGCGGCCAATGTCAGCCGCCAGTCGAAGGCGCTGCGCGATGGCTTCGCCCGCATCAACGACGAGTTCGGTGTGTTCAGCGACGTGCGTGGCCGCGGCCTGATGCTGGGCGCGGTGCTGAGCAAGGACTTCGCTGGCCAGGCCGGAGCGATCCTCGACCATGCCGCCGAGCAGGGCCTGCTGACCCTGCAGGCCGGCCCGGACGTGCTTCGCTTCGTGCCGTCGTTGAACATCACCGACGAAGAAGTGGCCGAAGGCCTGAAGCGCCTGCGCGCAGCGATTGCTGCGTTCATTGCCGCGCGCTGACGCCAGCAGAGGCATCTGTAGAGCCGAGCCTACGCTCGGCTCATCGCGATGCCAGGCAACAGCAGCCGAGCATGGGCTCGGCTCTACGGCGGTTCACGCAATCCGATAGCGCTTCAACACCTTGCCCAGTCCACGGCCATCGCGCACGGTTTCCGCGTGCAGGCCGGCGGCGCGTGCACCGCGTACGTTCGCGAACAGGTCATCAACGAACAGCGTGTGCGCAGGCGCGGCATCGAGCATCTGCAGCGCGCGCAGGAACACCTCCGGCGCCGGTTTGCGCAGGCCGAAATCGGCGCTGCAGAACACGCGCCCCACCAGGGCAGGGAACAGCTCCGGCAGCAGGGAAGGCAACGCCTGCTTCATCAACGCGCCATTGTTGGTCAGCACCGCCATCGGCAGCTGCAGGGCCTGCAGCCGTTGCAATACTGCGGGCTGCGGATGGCTGGCGGCTTGCCGCGCTGCTGTCCAGGTGTGCACGTCGACGGTCCTGTGCAGAAGCTCTCCCAATCGCGCCAGATAGGCCGGGCCATCCAGCGCGCCATTGTCATGCGCGGCTTCCAGGCCGCTGTCGTACAGCGCAGCCTGCACGGCCTGCGTCGGAACCCCCAGCGCCTGCGCCAGGTGCAGTACACGCTGCGTGCGCTGGTACTGCACCAGCACGCCATCCACATCCAGCAGCAACAGATCGATCCGCATCGGCCGAGCATGCCATCGTGGCCGATGTGCGGAAACCCTGGAGTGCGCGTGCGACAGACGGTCGCAGACACGGCTGCAGGTGCCTGCCTAGAATGGCGCTTGAACCTGCAGGAGACGCAACGATGAAGGCTTGGATGGTGGCAGTAGGACTGGGGGCGCTGATGCTGGCGCCGTCGGCGATGGCGCGGGTGTGTGCGGTGAGCATCGACAGCACCGACCAGATGAGCTTCAGCAGCCGCGAGATCAAGGTCGCCGCCGACTGCACCGCAGTGGACCTGACCCTGCGCCACACCGGCAAGCTGGCCGCCACTGCCATGGGCCACAACTGGGTACTTACCCGCACCGCCGATTACCAGCCGGTGGCGATGGCCGGCATGCGCATGACCCTGGCCGACAGCTACCTGCCGAAGGCCGACAAGCGCGTGCTGGCGCACACCAAGGTGATCGGTGGCGGTGAGAGCACGCGCGTGCGCTTCTCCACCCAGGGGCTGCAGAAGGGCGGTGACTACACCTTCTTCTGCTCGTTCCCCGGCCACTTCGCGATGATGAAGGGCAAGTTCGTCTTCGGTTGATGCCGCTTGTAGCGTCGAGCCATGCTCGACTGTTCTTTTCCGCGCTGCGCGCGATGAGCCGAGCATGGCTCGGCTCTACAGATAAATCGCCGTACGCAGTGCAGTAGATCCACGCCGTGCGTGGATACGGTGCACCGCAATGCCAACCAAGGTTGGCACCTGCCAGAGCTGGGCTCAGCCCTTGGCAGCCTTGAACGCCACGCGTGCGGCGGCCAGCGTCGCCTCGATCACCGCATCGTCGTGCGCGCTGGACAGGAAGCCGGCCTCGTACGCCGACGGTGCCAGGAACACGCCCTGGTCCAGCATGGCGTGGAAGAATCGGTTGAATGCCGGGATGTCGCAGGCGGTGGCCTGCGCATAGGTTTCCACCTTTTCACTGGTGAAGAACAAGCCGAACATCGCACCCACGCGGGTGGTGGTCACGGCCACGCCGGCTTCGGCGGCGGCGGCTTCCAGGCCGGCGCACAGGCGCGCGGTGCGTTCGGCCAGGTCGGCGTGGAAACCCGGCTGCTGGATCAGTTCCAGCATCGCCAGGCCAGCCGCCATTGCCACCGGGTTGCCGCTCAGCGTGCCGGCCTGGTAGATCGGGCCGGCCGGGGCAATCTGCTGCATCAGCTCGCGGCGACCGCCATAGGCGCCCACCGGCATGCCGCCGCCGATGATCTTGCCGAAGGTGGTCAGGTCCGGGGTGATGCCGTAGTGCGCCTGCGCACCGCCGAGGGCGACGCGGAAGCCGGTCATCACTTCATCGAAGATCAGCAGCGCGCCATGCTTCGTGCACAGTTCGCGCAGGTGCTGCAGGTACCCCTCGCGCGGCGGGATGCAGTTGGCGTTGCCGACCACCGGTTCGATGATCAGGCCGGCGATGTCGTCACCCTGCTGTTCGAACAGCGCGGTGGCAGCCTCGAAGTCGTTGTAGGGCAGGGTCAGGGTCAGTTCGCTCAGGCCGGCTGGCACGCCAGGCGAGGTCGGTACGCCCAGGGTCAGCATGCCGCTGCCGGCCTTGACCAGGAACGAGTCGCCGTGGCCGTGGTAGCAGCCTTCGAACTTGACGATGCGGTTGCGGCCGGTCGCACCGCGCGCCAGGCGGATCGCGGACAGCGTGGCTTCGGTGCCGGAGTTGACCATGCGCACCATCTCGCACGACGGCACCAGCCGGGTGATGGTTTCGGCCATGGTCACTTCGGCCGCGCACGGCGCGCCGAACGACAGGCCGTTGTCGATCGCCTTCTTCACCGCCTGGCGCACGGCCGGGTGGTTGTGGCCGACGATCATCGGGCCCCAGGAACCGACGTAATCGATGTAGCGGTTGCCGTCGACGTCGTACAGGTAGGCGCCGTCGGCGCGCTCGACGAAGAACGGCTCGCCGCCGACCGACTTGAACGCACGTACCGGCGAATTGACGCCGCCCGGCAGCAGCTGCTGGGCACGGGAGAACAGGGCGTGGGACTGGTCGTGGTTCATGGGGCTTTCCTGGGCATTACGCGAACTGGGCGAGGTAGGCGCGCTGGGTCGCGACCGGGTCCGGTGCGGCATAGATACCGCTGACCACGGCCACCAGATCGGCGCCGGCGTCGATGATGGGACCGACATTGTCCGGCGTCAGGCCGCCGATCGCCACCCGCGGCACGCCCAGTGCGGCGCTTTGCCGCAGCAGGTCGGTGTGGGCGCGGCTGCTGGTGACCTTGGTGGTGGTCGGGAAGAAGGCGCCGAAGGCCACGTAGCTGGCGCCGGCCGCCACGGCCTTCTCGGCATTGGCCAGCTGGTCGTAGCAGGAGGCGCCGATGATGGCGTCAGGGCCGAGCAGGGCGCGCGCGCTGGGAATGTCGCCGTCGGTGCCGCCCAGGTGCACGCCGGCCGCGCCCACGGCCTGGGCCAGCACCGGGTCGTCGTTGATGATCAGCGGTACACCGTAGTGTGCGCACAGCGCCTGCAGCGCGATCGCCTGCTCCTGCCGCAGCGCGTCGCTGGCGGTCTTGTTGCGGTACTGCAGCCAGGTGGCGCCGGCGGCCAGCAGCGGCGCGGTGCGGGCCAGCAGGCGCGCGGTATCGGGCTCATCCGGGGTGATCAGGTAGACGCCGCGGGGCGCCGGGGAAGCAGAAGTCATCGATGGCTACCGGTGCGTGGGCCGCGATGGGACAATGGCGGCCCGTGAATCCAGCCCCGATTATCCGATGAGCGACGCCACCCCCACTACCCTGCGAACCTGGATGTGCGTGGTCTGCGGCTTTCTTTACAGCGAAGCGGAAGGCTTGCCGGAAGAGGGCATCGCGCCCGGGACGCGTTGGGAGGACATTCCCGAGACCTGGACCTGCCCGGACTGCGGGGTGACCAAGGCCGATTTCGAGATGGTCGAGGTCGACTGATCGCAAGGGTCGCCGGGCATGGCCCGGCGCTACCGGTGGGTGCGGACCGTTGGTCCACACACCGACTCCTTCAATGCAGCCGCGGCACCGGTCCACCCAGGTCGATCAGCTTCTCGCGCAGCCACTGCGCATCGCTGGCCTCGGGATTGCGCTTCAGGTACTGCCCCAGGTCATGGCGGGCACCGGCCAGGTACTCCAGCTGCAGGTAGGCCAGGCCGCGGTCGCGCAGCGCGTCGTCCTGCTCCGGGGCCAGCTTCAGAAGGCGGTCGGCACTGCGCGCGGCACGGTCCCATTCGCCGGCTTCGGCGTAGACACCATGCAGGTTGCGCAGCATGCGCATGAGGATGGCGCGCGCGGGGGCCGGGTCGAGGATCTGCGCCAGCACCTGGTCGTCGGGCATCTGCCCGCCCAGGTGTGACTTGGCACGTTCGCGCAGCTCGTCCACGTCCAACGGACGGCCACCATTGAATGGATCCATCACCAGCACGCCGTCGTCCACCGGCAGGCGCACCAGGAAGTGGCCGGGGAAGGACACGCCATCCAGCGGGATGCCCAGCCGGCGCGCGACTTCCATCTGCACAAGCGCCAACGAGATCGGGTTGCCCAGGCGCCGCTCGAACACCTGGTTGAGGTAGCTGTTGCGCGGGTCGTAATACTCGTCGTGGTCCCCGCTGTAGCCCAGCTCGTCGAACAGGTGGCGGTTGATCGCCGCCATCTTCAAGGGGCTGTTGTCGATGCTCTCCACTTCCGAGCGCAGGTGGTCGACATGGCTCTGGATCAGCGCGTCGTAGGTGGACGGCTGCAGATCGGGGTATTCATCGCGCGCGATCAGCAGCGCGGTCGGCAACAGTGGCAGCGCCTCGTCTTCGAGGTCGGCCAGTGCATCCCAGTCGGGGAGTGTGATCCGGTCCTGCATGGCCACAGACTGGCGGCAATTGCAGACGGTTTCAAGCGGTGTCGCGTGAAAAATTCCGGGGTCAGATCCCTTTCGCTTGCGAAAGGGATCTGACCCCGGTCAGGTTGGATTGCCGGCCAGCGGCCGGCACTACCATTATTTTTCGATGCCCGGGCCGAAGGTCAGCGCAGTGCCGTCCTTCAGCTTGAGCTTCTCGGCCTGGCCGGCGTTGAGCTCGAGCACGTACCGGGCCGGGCCACCGCTGGGATACGGCGGGCACATGTCGCCGGCCGAGCACGGCGGTACGTCGCGCTGCTGGCTGACCAGCCTGCGCTCGCTGTCGAAGTACAGGATGTCGAGCGCGATCTTGGTGTTCTTCATCCAGTACGCCTGCATTTCCTCGCGGTCGTGGATGAACAGCATGCCGTGGTCGGCCGCCATCTGGTCGCGGAACATCAGCCCGCGTGCGCGGGTTTCATCGTTGGTGGCCAGCTCCACCTGGTAGCGGGCGCCATCCAGCTCGACCCAGTGACGGGCCGCATCGGTGGCACAGCCGGCCAGGGCCAGCAGCGGAAGCATCAGCAGCGAACGCAACAGCGACATCGTCAGGATCCTTCGAAAGGGTCAGAGCACGACCGGCGGCTCGCCACCGACGATCACCACGTCGGCGCGACGGCGCGCGAACAGGCCGACACAGACCACGCCCGGCAGCTGGTTGAGCTCGCGCTCCAGCTTTTCCGGATCGGTGATCTGCAGGTTGTGGATGTCCAGGATCTGGTTGCCGTTGTCGGTGACCACGCCTTCGCGCCAGGTCGGCTGGCCGCCGGTCATGTCGCGGATCTGGCGGGCTACCAGGCTGCGCGCCATCGGGATCACTTCCACCGGCAGCGGGAACCTGCCCAGCACCGGCACCTGCTTGCTCGGGTCGACGATGCAGATGAAGCGCTCGCTGGCCTCGGCGATGATCTTCTCGCGGGTCAGCGCGGCGCCGCCGCCCTTGATCAGGCACTTGTTGGCGTCGCACTCATCGGCGCCGTCGACGTACAGCGACAGGTTGCCGCTGTGGTTCAGCTCGATCACCTCGATGCCGCGCTGCTTCAGGCGCGCGGTGCTCTGCTCGGAGCTGGACACGGCGCCCTTGATGCGGTGCTGGATGCGGGCCAGGGCATCGATGAAATAGGCCACGGTGGAACCGGTGCCGACACCGACGATCATGCCGTCTTCTACGTACTCGATGGCTTTCTCGGCGGCCAGGCGCTTGGCTTCGGACATGGGAAGAACTCTCAGGCAGGGAATCAGGATTTCTTTTCCAGCGACAGCAGCAGCTTCCACTGCGCAGCGGTCACCGGGAACACCGACAGGCGGTTGCCCTTGGCAACCAGCGGGAAGCCTTCGCCGAGCTCATCAGCGTGCAGCTTGATCTCGTCCAGCGCGATCACCTGCTTGAGCTTGCGGTCGAAGGCCACGTCCACCAGCATCCAGCGCGGGTTTTCGCGCGTGCTCTTGGGGTCGTGGTAGTCGGACGTCGGGTCGAACTGGGTGTCGTCCGGATAGGCCGGGCTGGCCACGGTGGCCAGGCCAACGATGCCGGGCACCTTGGTATTGGAGTGGTAGAACAGGATGCCGTCACCCACCTGCATGCCATCGCGCATGAAGTTGCGCGCCTGGTAGTTGCGCACCCCGTTCCAGGGTTCGACCTTGACCTTGGCCAGGTCATCGATGGAGAAGGCGTCCGGTTCGGACTTCATCAGCCAGTAGCGCTTGCGGGCGGTCATGCGTTCACGGGGGCAGCGGAGGGGAACAGGGTGCCGTCTTCGGTGCAGATCGCGTCCACCGGCACGTCCCACGACGCCACCGGCAAGGCCTCGACCTGCTGCACCGCGAACGCAGCACCGACCAGCCAGGGCGGCGCCGGCCGGTCGTGGCGGAAGGCGAAGCTGCGATCATACCAGCCGCCCCCCATGCCCAGCCGGCGGCACTGCGCGTCGAAGCCCACCAGCGGGGTCACTACCAGCGCCATCTGTGCCGGTTCCAGGGTGTCTTCCAGCGCCACGTCCGGTTCGGGAATGCCGTAGTGGTTGCTGGTCAGCGGCTGCCCCGGCCGCCACGGTGCGAAGCGCAGCACCTCACCGGCCAGCACCGGCAGGCAGTAGGTGAGGCCTTCGGGCAGTTGCAGCTGCCAGCGGTGAAGGGCGATTTCGCCATCCAGCGCCCAGTAGCCGGCCACGGCGCCTTCGCGCGGGGCGAACGGCAGGGCGAGCAGGGCGTCGGCAAGCGATTCGGCGGCGGCAATGCGCGCAGCGGCGGAAAGGTCGCGGCGGCGTTGCCGCAGGTCGTGGCGCAGGGCCTGGCGCGGGTCGGTCATGGCAGCGTGCGGCAAGGAACAGCCGTCATTGTGCCGCAAAGAACAAGGGCGACGCCCGAAGACGCCGCCCTTGCTGGAATATTGCATTCTCCGCAATGTCGATGCATGCGAAACGACCTTGAACCCGGGGGCTCAAGTGGGAACGCTGGAGAACCATCGGGCTTCCCGCTACAAGGCGGACCTGCACTCCCGGCGCTGTCGCGCTCCCGGTGTCGTTCTTAAGGGACAAGGCGAATGTTTGCACATGCCGTCGAGTACCGCAGAGAACGCGTGGCCATTATAGCCAGCGAGCAGAATCTGGATAGGCCGTTCGTCGGCAACAGTCCGTGCCAATTCAGATATGAGAAGACGCGTTGTGCACGATCTTCAGGCGCCGCTGTCGATGGCGCGGTCCAGGCGCCGGTTCAGGTCGGCCAGCGTCTGCTGCAGGGCCACCGCCTGGCGGGCGTTCTCGTCGCGCAGCTGCTGCAGTTCGTGGGCCAGGTTCAGCGCGGCCAGCACGGCAACGCGATCGACGGCGGCCATGCGGTTGCTACCGCGGATCTCGCGCATGCGCGCATCGAGCAGGCGCGCGGCCGCCATAAGGCTGTCGCGTTCATCGCCACCGACGCCCACCGTGTATTCACGATCGAGGATGCGGACACTGACCGGTTCGGCGCTCATGTGTGCTGCTCCAGGGATTTGAGCCGGCTGATCATTGCTTCCACCCGCGAGCGTGCCTGCTCGTTCTTGGCCAGCAGCGTGGAACGCTCGGCCACCAGCTGTTCCTGCTGGTGGCGCAGGCTGCGGTTCTCCTCGGCCAGGCGCTGGTTGCGTTCAAGCAACGCCTCCACGCGGGCGGCGAAGTCCTGCAGCTGGGCAAGGGGATCGGCGGGTTCCATGCGGGCACGATAGGCAAGCCGGGTAAGGGCGGTCAAGCGTTGTCGCAGCAAGGCTGGACAGCTGCGGAGAGGATGCCGTCGGGTTGCTACACTACCGGGTCTCACGGGCGCGCGCGTGCGCGTCCCGGGTTTCCTTATCCGAACGAGCCGCACGATGACCGAACTTCCCTCCGTCGACGACGTTACCCGCGCCAGCCAGGAACTGGGCCTGGGCGCCACCGCTGCCGAACTGCACGGCGCGCTGTGCGGCTGGCTGGCCGCCGGCGGCGCCCCCGGCAACGACTGGCCGGCGCGCGTGCTGGCCGACGACAACCTGCCGCCGGTGGCCGCCGGCAGCGTGCTGGGGCAGCTGCTGCAGGCCACCATCAAGCAGCTGGAAGACCGCGACTTCGCCTTCGAACTGTTGTTGACCGACACCGACGACGTGTCCGCGCAGGCCGATGCCATGTTCAGCTGGACCCGCTCGTTCCTGGGCGGCTTCGGCCTGGGCAGCGGCGGCCGCCGCCCGACCCTGTCCGAGGAAGGCGAAGAAGCGCTGACCGACATGGCCAGCCTGGCCCGTGCCTCCAGTGAGGATTTCGAGGCCGGTGGCGATGATGATGACGAAGCCCTGTCGGAGATCGAGGAATTCATCCGCGTGGCGGTGCTGCTGCTGCACGGCGACGTGGTGCTGGCCTCGCGCCATCGGCAGCGCCTGAACTGATGGATATCAAGCAGCGCACCGGCATCGCGGCCGGCGAGTACAAGCGTCGCCGCCGCCAGCTGATGGACATGGCCGGCGAAGACGCGATCCTGGTGCTGCCGGCCGCGGCCGAAAAGGTGCGCAGCCTCGATACCCATTACCCGTTCCGCCAGGATTCGGACTTCCAGTACCTGAGTGGTTTCCCGGAGCCGGAAGCGGTGCTGGTGCTGATCCCGGGCCGTCGCCACGGCGAGGCCATCCTGTTCTGCCGCGAGCGCGATGCCGAGCGCGAGGCATGGGACGGCAGCCGTGCCGGGCAGGAAGGGGCGGTGGCGCACTACGGCATGGACGATGCCTACCCGATCGACGATCTGGACGACATCCTGCCGGGCCTGCTGGAAGGGCGCTCGCGCGTCTACTACCACTTCGGCCGCGATGCCGACTTCGACCTGAAACTGATCGGCTGGGTCAACCGCGTGCGTTCGCAGGTGCGCCATGGTGCCCAGCCACCGCATGAGTTCCTCGAACTGGGCCACCTGCTGCATGAGCAGCGCCTGTTCAAGTCGGGCGCGGAAGTCGCGTTGATGCACCACGCCGCGCAGATCAGCGTGCGTGCGCATCTGGCTGCGATGCAGGCAGCGAAGGCGGGTATCCACGAATACGAACTGCAGGCCGAGCTGGAGCGCGTGTTCCGCGCCAACGATGCCGTGCCTGCGTACTGCAGCATCGTCGGCGCCGGCCGCAACGGCTGCATCCTGCATTACCGCGACAACAACGCGCGTTCGCGCGATGGTGAGCTGGTGCTGATCGATGCCGGTGCCGAGTACCGCGGCTATGCCAGCGACATCACCCGCACCTTCCCGGTGAATGGCCGCTTCAGTGCCGAGCAGCGCGCGCTGCACGATCTGGTGGGCGAGGCGCAGACCGCGGCGCTGGCGCAGGCCAAGCCGGGCGTGCCGTACGAGGCCGGCCACCTCGCCGCAGTGCAGACCCTGACCGAGGGCCTGCTGCGGCTGGGCCTGCTGAAGGGCACGTTGGAAAAGAACCTGTCCGAAGGCCTGTACCAGCGCTTCTACCGGCACAAGACCGGGCACTGGATCGGCATGGACGTGCACGACGTGGGCGATTACCGCCTGGCGGGCGACTCGCGCTTGCTGGAGCCGGGCATGGCGTTCACCATCGAGCCGGGGTTGTACATCGGCGTGGATGACACGACGGTGGAACCGCGCTGGCGCGGCATCGGTATCCGTACCGAGGATGACGTGCTGATTACCGGCGACGGCCATCGGGTGCTGACCGAAGGGCTGGCGCGCAGTGCCGACGAGATCGAAGCGGTGATGGCGGGGTAAGGGTTATCGGCAGGGCTTGCAGCCCTGCACCCGCTACGAGCCGAAGCAACGGCAACGGCCAAAGCAAGAGCGGCATTGCATGGGATGGCGGGGCGGTGTGGGTGGTCAGGACACGCCGTAAACCCGTCCATAGGGGCTCGATGGCGCCATCCATGGCGCCAACGGTCCTGCCCACCCACACCGCCCCACCTCTGACAGATTCCTGCGGCTGTTGGTAACGGCGGGTGTTTTGGCACGCGCGGCTGTTGGTGGGTGTCGACCTTGGTCGACACAGAGCGAGCGCAGCGAGCGACCCGCTTTTGCTTTTCTTTTTTCTTTTCCGTGGTTGGACGCGGCAGGAAACTGTCAAAGGTGGGGCGGGTAGGCCATGCAGGGGCGTTGGCGCCATGGATGGCGCCATCGAGCTTACAGGGGTGAGGGCGCTTTGCTTGCGAAGCACTGCTTCGCAAGCGACCGAACGCACAGCCGCCAGCGGCTGGGCCGGGCCCCGGAGGGGTACTTGCAGCGTCCCCTGCATGGCTCACCCGCCCCGCCAAGCACGGCATTTTGAATTCAGCGCCCAACCACGAGGGGCTCAGCCGTTGGCCGCCGCAAACTCCGGCCGCGTCAGGTTGTCCGCCTCGCCCTCGGTGCACAGCACTTCGTCTTCGATGCGGATGCCGCCATACGGGCGGAAGAAGTCCACGCGGTCCCAGTTGATCGCATCGCCATGGCCGGCATCCTTCACTTCGTTCAACAGCATGTCGATGAAGTACAGGCCCGGTTCGATGGTCACCACCATGCCCGGCTCCAGCACGCGGGTCAGGCGCAGGTAGGGATGACCGGCCGGGCGCTCGATGCGGCCACCTTCGTCGCTGGCGGCGAAGCCGGCCACGTCATGCACCTGCAGGCCGATCAGGTGACCGATGCCGTGCGGGAAGAACGCGGCGCTGACGCCGGTTTCCAGCGCAGTCTGCGGCGAGACCTTGATCACGCCGAAGTCCTTCAGCACGCCCATCAGCGAAAGATGTGCATCCACATGCAGCTGCTTGTAGTCGAAGCCCGGGCGAACTGCTGCGCACATCTGCTGCTGGGCGGCGTCGACGGCGGCGATCATCGCGGCGAATTCGTCGTGGCCGTGCGCGGCGTACGTGCGGGTGATGTCACTGGCATAGCCGTGCGCGCTGGCGCCGGCGTCGATCAGGAAGCTGCGCAGCGGCTGCGGTGCCTTGCGGCCCAGCTCGGTGTAGTGCAGCACCGCAGCGTGCTCGTTCAGGGCCACGATGTTGCCGTAGGGCAGTTCGTTGGCATCCTGGCCGACGGCCTGGCAATAAGCCATGTGGATGCTGAATTCGTCGGCGCCATTGCGGAACGCGGCTTCGGCGGCACGGTGGCCGCGCACGCCCAGCACCTGCGCCTGGCGCATCAACGCGATCTCATACGGCGTCTTGCTGCCACGATGCCATTCGAGGTAGTTCACCACCGGCGCCGGGTTGTTCGGCACGAAAGCACCCAGCGCGCTCTGCGGCTCGGCCAGGATCGCGCAGCGCGCCGCATCGGCCGGCAGCAGGGCCAGCGCCTCTTCGGGCTTGCGGATGATGTGGATATCGAAGTGCTCCACCCACCAGCCGCTGGGCGCGTCCGGCACCACGTGCCAGTAGTCGAAGGGCTGGTGGAAGATCACCGCCGGGCGCTTGCCCGGGGTGAACACGATCCAGCTGTTGGGCACGCGGGTGAGCGGCAGCCACGCCTTGAACTGGGGATTTACCGCGTACGGATAGTCGCGGTCGTCGAACACCTGGTAGTGCAGGGTGCCGCTGGGCACCACCAGGTGGTCGAAGCCGCCGCGGGCCAGCGCCTGTTCGGCGCGTCGGCACAGCACGGCCAGATGGTCGGAATACAGGGCGCCGGGGTCTTGCTGGATCATTGCGGTGGCTCGACACGGAAAACGGCCCTAGATTCTGCCGCATACCGCAGAAAACCGCTGTGCCGGAACCGGCACTCAGGCCGTCGAAACCGGTCCCTCGTCGCTGTCCTCGCCTACCCACTGCCGCAGCAGCTGCCGATGTTCGCGCGACAGGGTAAGGAAGCGGAAGCCGGTCCAGCTCTGCCCAGGGGCGTGCGCAGGCTCGCTCCACAGCAGGTGCACGCCCACGTCGATGGCCTCCTGGCGGCCATCGCCCATCGGCAACGGGAAACGCAGCTGGTACAGCGCGTCCTCGCGCAATGGCGTACTGGCCAGCATCAGCATGCCGGTTTCGGACACGTTGCCAAGGCGACCCACCACGCAGTCGCGCATCTGGTCGGTGACCGGTACCAGGTCCGAGACCTGGCGGCGTGGCGCGCGACGGGTGTCCTGGGGCGGTTGGGTGTTCATGCGGATGTCTCCCCGGCGTGGCCGTCGGCCAGTGCACGCAGTGCGTCGAGGCTGGCCTGCCACGCGCGATCAACCAGCCGCCCCTTGTCTTCGGTGACCAGCTGCGCGCGGCCCGCGCTGATCTGCCGGGCCAACGTATCCAGGTCGGTATCGGCGATCTTCTGTCCGCGCGGATTGACGAACAGGGCATGGCCGGTCAGCAGGCTGTACCAGGACAGGCGCTGGCGGCGCAGCGTGCCATCGCCATTGTCGATGTCGAACCAGCTGCCGAACGGCAGCGCGGACAGCTGCTGGTAAGCGGCTTCCTCGGCGGCGTTGCGCGGGCTGGATGGTGCCGTGGTGGTGGGCCCGGCCTGTTCTCCCAGCCGCGCGCGCGCCTTCAGGCGCGCACTGAGCTCGGTACGCGAGGTGCTGTCATCCTCGCCGCCGGGCGTGGCCAGCCTGCGCGCGACCGCAGCGGCTTCCTCGGCGTGGTAGCCCACCTGCACCAGCGCGGCTTCCACATCGGCGGCCAGCGCGGCATCGGTGCCACCGGGGGCATCCACGGCCTGCGCGGTCACCGCTGCAATGCGCTGGGTCTGTTGCAGGCGCTCCTGCCATTGCGGTGAATCATCGCCGTGGCGCAGGCGGGTCAGGGTGAGGGCATCGGCCCAGGCCTGGCGCAGCAGCGTCTGCACGAAGCGCGGCGGTGCCTGCGCATCACAGCACTGGTCGATCTGTGCATTGGCCTGGCGCCGGGCCAGTTCCAGGCGTTCCTTGCCGCGCGCGGCTTCGACGTGGCGGCGCTCGGCCAGCTCGGCGCGGTGAACCGCCGCACGCTGGTGCTGCTGCACGTCCTCGTTGGCGGTGGCGAAGGCTTCCGGGGTACGGACGTCCTGGCCCAGCAGGCCCTGCACGCTCTGCGCCATGCGCTGCAGCAGCTGTGGATCGACATCATCATCGCCCAGCCAGCTGGCGCCGGCTTCGGCGACCTGGTTGAGCAGTTCGCGGGCGGGATGCTCGTCACGCACGAAGAAGCCGGGGTCAGCCATGGCGGCGCGCGCCAGTGGCACCTGCAGGCGTGCCAGCAGGGCCGCCGGCACCGGGTCTGGGCGTTGCTGCTGCTGCACCTGCTGCATCAGCAGGCGCAGCAGGTCGAGGTTGTCACGGTCATGGCTGCCGAGCTGCGCCTGTGCGCCATGTTCGCTGCGGAGCTGGGCGACAACGGCCGCCTGCAGATCGGCAACGCCGGTGGCGGCACTGGACTGGGCCTGCAATCGCGCGAGTACGGCATCTACGGCGGCGCTGGGCACGGCGACGCTCTGCGCGGGCGCTGCGCTGGCCTGCCGGGCCTGCTGCAGCAGTTCGTGCAAGGCGCTGCCGGCGGAGGTGGTCAGCCCGGGGATGGCCGAGCCGGCGCTACCACTGTCGCTGACCGCATCCTGCAGCAGGTTCGACCACGAGCCGGAGGGAGCCGGCCCGTTCCAGCCGGTCAGCGGCGCTGCGGTACGTTTGGCGGGCTGCGTCGCGCGGCCACCACCCACCGACTGGGTGATGATGCGCCGCGTGCTCGCCGAACGTGCCAGGTAAGGGGTGTAGACCAGCCCGGGCAGGACGCCCTGCTGGGACAGCAGGGCATTGGCACGATCAAGTACATCGCCCAGGCGCTCCAGTACCTGGCGTTCGAAGCTGCGGTACAACGCCAGCTGCACTTCGGTGCTGAGGCCGTCCTGTTCGGCCAGCCTGCGCACCATTGCACACAAGGCCTGCGGTGCAAGGGGCAGGGCGTCGGTCTCGAATGCCGGCGCAGCGGCGAGTACGCCCAACCGCTGGCCCAGCAGGTTCAGCGAGTTGGTTGAACGCAGGGTTTCACGCCGCACCATCTCGGTCAGCAGCAGATCACGGTCGACATCGTGTTCGGCGACCAGGGACAGGCCCAGCATGCCGGGCAGCGGTGGTGGCGTGGAAAGCGCCGGCGCCGCCGCCGCAGGGTCACGCAGGCGTGCCAGGGATTCGGCGACTGCGTCGAGCATGCGATCAGGGAAATGGCCGGCGAAGGCGTGCAGCTGGCCGCGCTGGGCCATCAGGTCCGCCTGCTGCATGGGATTGCGCGCGCGATCCGCGTCGTGCAGCAGCGCTTGTTCCAGCGCTTCAACGGTCAGGATCAGAGGCGCGGCCAGGGTCTGCCGGCAGAGGCCGATCAACGCGCCCAGCAGTTCGCGCACCCGCGGCGGCAGGTCGGCTGCAGCCAGGCGGGCTTTGTCGGCAGGGGTTGGGGAAAAGACAGCTGACATCTGCGAGCGGTACCCGGATTCCCGCGGATCGATCTGGTGAATCTACCGTGTCGGCCGATGTCGGCGCTACTTTAGCGCTGAACGTGAACCGCATCCGCCGGACCATGCCCGGCGGCAGGATCAGTCCTCCAGGAACAGGCTCACCACATCGTTGGTGAAGCGGCGGCCGAGTTCGGTCGGGTGTACATGGCCATCGGCCACCTGCAGCCAGCCGCGCTGGACGGCCTCGGCCAGTGGTGCGTCCAGCACGCTGCGCGGCAGACCGGTACGCGATTCGAAATCGCGCAGGCTGAAACCTTCGTGCAGGCGCAGCAGGTTCAGCATGTACTCGAACGGCAGGCGCTCCGGCGCGATCACATTGTCGCCACCGAACGAGGCCGGGGTACCCGCGCTGTCCAGGTAGGCCTGCGGGTGCTTCAACTTCCAGCGGCGCAGCACGTGTTCTTCGGCGCCTGAACTGATCTTGCCGTGCGCACCGGCACCGATGCCCAGGTAATCGCCGAAGCGCCAGTAGTTCAGGTTGTGCGCGCTCTGCCGGCCGGGGCGCGCATAGGCGCTGACTTCGTACTGGCCGAAACCGGCCTGCGCGAGCAGTGCCTGGCAGTGTTCCTGCATGTCCCAGGCGTTGTCTTCATCGGGAATGCCCTGCGGCGGCCGTGCGAAGAACACCGTGTTCGGTTCCAGGGTCAGCTGGTAATGCGAGATGTGCGCCGGCTGCAGCGCGAAGGCGCGCTCCAGGTCGGCCTCGGCACCGGCCAGGGTCTGTTCCGGTAGCGCGTACATCAGGTCGATGTTGAAGTTGTCGTAGCCCGCGTCCTGCGCCATCTTCACCGCGCGCTCGGCTTCGCCACTGTCGTGGATGCGGCCCAGGCGCTTGAGCATCGCGTCGTCGAAACTCTGGATGCCGAAGCTGAGGCGGTTCACGCCGGCCGCGCGATAGCGGTCGAAACGGCCGTGCTCGGCGGTGCCCGGGTTGGTCTCCAGGGTGATCTCGGCATTGGGCGCGAAACGCAGGCGCGCGCTGGCCTGCTGCAGGAAGCGGTCGATCGCTTCCGGCGGGAACAGGCTGGGTGTACCGCCGCCAAAGAATACGCTGTGCACCACCCGGCCCCAGACCAGCGGCAGGTCCTGGTCCAGGTCGCGCAGCAGTGCATCGATGTAGGCATCGAACGGCAGCTCGCCCTTGGCCTGGTGCGAATTGAAATCGCAGTACGGGCATTTGCGCACGCACCATGGCAGGTGCACGTACAGCGACAGCGGTGGCGGCACCAGCCGCGGCGGGCTGTCGTGGTCAGCGGAGCAGGCTTCGCCGGGCAGGTGGTTGCAGTGGTCGTGGGCGTGCGGCATGGGCTTCTTCGGTAGTGCCGGCCGCTGGCCGGCTTCCCTGGTTCGATCAGGTGGGGCGTCAGTACAGGGTCGCCAGCCGCTGCTTGAGCTGCTGCAGGGCGAGGGCGCGGTGGCTGATGGCGTTCTTCAGCGCCGGCTCCATTTCCGCGGCGGTCAGGCCGTGGGTGGTGTCCATGAACACCGGGTTGTAGCCGAAACCATTCGTGCCGCGCAGCTCGCGGATGATCTGGCCCTCCCAGCGGCCTTCGCAGATCAGCGGCTGCGGGTCGGTGGCGTGGCGCAGCAGCACGATCACCGCATAGAAGCGGGCGCTGCGCTGGCCATCGGGAATATCGGCCATCGCTTCCAGCAGCTTGGCATTGTTGGCCGCCGCGTTGGTCGGGTGGCCGGCATAGCGCGCGCTGTACAGGCCCGGCGCACCGCCGAGGGCATCGACGATCAGGCCCGAATCATCGGCCAGCGCCGGCAGGCCGGTTGCTTCGCAGGCCGCGCGCGCCTTCAGCAGCGCGTTCTCGACGAAGGTCAGGCCGGTTTCTTCCACGTCACCCAGGCCGAGTTCGGCGGCCGAGGTGATCTGCAGCGGCAGGTCGGCAAGGATCTCCTGCATCTCCACCAGCTTGCCGGCGTTGTGGCTGGCCAGTACCAGTTTCTTCATTGACGGGGCTCCAGCAGGTCCCAGGTGTTGCCATACAGATCGCGGAAAACCGCAACCGTTGCATAGGGTTCTTCGCGCGGCGCTTCCAGGAACTCGACGCCGGCGGCCAGCATCGCCGCGTGGTCGCGGCGGAAGTCGTCGGTGTTGAGGAAGAAGCCGACGCGGCCACCGGTCTGGTTGCCGATGCGGCTGCGCTGTTCCTCGTCGCTGGCGCGGGCCAGCAGCAGGGCGGCGGCGCTGCCGTCGGTCGGGCCGACCACCACCCAGCGCTTGTGGCCCTGGTCGATGTCCTCCAACAGGGCGAAGCCGAGCTTGCCGGTGTACCAGGCAATGGCTTCGTCATAGTCGGCCACCACCAGGGTGGTCAGGGCGATGCGGCGGTTCATGCCGACAGCGCCGCCTGCTGTGCGGCCAGCAGCTCGCCCACGCCCCTCTCGGCCAGGCCCAGCAGCGCGTCCAGTTCGTCGCGGCGGAAGGCATGGCCTTCGGCGGTGCCCTGCAGCTCGATGAAGCCGCCACCGTCGTTCATCACCACGTTCATGTCGGTGTCGCAGTCGCTGTCTTCGGCGTAGTCCAGGTCCAGCACCGGGGTGCCGCGGTACACGCCCACCGACACGGCGGCCACCGCGCCCAGGATCGGGTTGCGCTTGATGTCGCCGCGCTTCATCAGCACGTTCACCGCATCGACCAGGGCCACGTAGGCGCCGGTGATGGCGGCGGTGCGGGTGCCACCGTCGGCCTGCAGCACGTCGCAGTCCAGGGTGATGGTGCGTTCGCCCAGCGCGTTGCGGTCCACGCAGGCGCGCAGGCTGCGGCCGATCAGGCGCTGGATCTCCAGCGTGCGGCCCCCCTGCTTGCCACGGGCCGCTTCACGGTCGCTGCGGGTGTGGGTGGCGCGCGGCAGCATGCCGTACTCGGCGGTGACCCAACCCTCACCCTTGCCGCGCAGGAAGCCCGGCACGCGGTTCTCGACGCTGGCGGTGCACAGCACACGGGTTTCACCGAAGCACACCAGCACCGAACCTTCGGCGTGGCGGGTGAAGCCGCGTTGGATGACGACCGGGCGGAGCTGGTCGGGCTGGCGGCCGCTGGGGCGGGAATCGGACATGGTGCGGGTTCCGTAGTGGCGAGGGAGTACGCCGCCACGCCCGCGGCCTTCACGGGGCGGGCGAGGGGGCTCTGGTGAGGGCGCTAGGGTACCATTCCCCCTTTGCACGCACCGGACACAATCCATGATTCGAAGCATGACCGCCTACGCCGGCGGCGAGCGGGTCACCCCGTGGGGCACGCTGGGCTGCGAGCTGCGCTCGGTCAACCACCGCTTCCTGGAGGTCGGCACCCGCCTGCCCGAGGAACTGCGGGCGCTGGAACCGCAGCTGCGCGAGCGCATTGCCGCGCGCCTGAGCCGCGGCAAGCTGGATCTGGTGATGCGCCTGCGTGCGCCGGAAGCGGCGGCCAACCTGCAGGTGGATGAAGCCCTGCTGGGCCAGCTGGGACGCCTGGCGCACCGGCTGACCTCGGATTTCCCCAACCTGCAGGTCAGCTTCACCGACCTGCTGCAGCTGCCGGGCGTGACCCGCGGCGAGGCCACCGATGCCGCTGCCCTGCAGGCCGAGGCACTGGCCCTGCTGGACCAGGTGCTGGACGGCTTCGTCGAGGCCCGCGAGCGTGAAGGCGGAAAGCTGTCCGCCGCCATCAGCGAGCGGGTGGACGGCATCGAACGCATCGCCACCGAAGTGCGCACCCTGATTCCGGCCATTCGCGACGGCCAGCGCGCCAAGCTGGCCGCGCGCCTGGCTGACCTGCCGCACCCGGTCGACCCGGGCCGTGCCGAGCAGGAGCTGGTGCTGTGGCTGCAGAAGCTGGACGTGGATGAAGAACTGGACCGCCTCGGCAGCCACATCGTCGAGATCCGCCGCGTGCTCAAGCAGCGCGAGCCGGTCGGCCGCCGCCTGGACTTCCTGCTGCAGGAGTTCAACCGCGAAGCCAATACGCTGGGTTCGAAGTCGGTGGACAGCCGCACGTCCAATGCGGCGGTGGAACTGAAGGTGCTGATCGACCAGATCCGCGAGCAGGTGCAGAACATCGAGTGATGCTGCACCCAGCGAAACGACAAGGGCGCCTTCGGGCGCCCTTGTCGTTCCCGCGCATCAGCGCAGGCTGACGCCCGGTGTTCCAGTGCTCAAGCCGCCGATCACGGCCGCGTGGCCGAACCCTGCGTCGTGGAAACAGGCCAGCACCGCATCCACTGCTTCCGGGGCACAGGACACCAGCAGGCCGCCGCTGGTCTGCGGGTCGGTCAGCAGTGGCTGCCAGTGTGCTGGCAACCCGTCGGCGAAGCGCACGTCGGCGCCATACGAGGCCCAGTTGCGGTGGGACGCGCCGGTCACGCAGCCGTGCTGCAGAAGTTGCAGGGCCTGAGGCAGCAGCGGCACCTGGGCACTGTCCACCTCGGCAGCGACACCACTGGCGCGGCACACTTCCAGCAGGTGGCCGAGCAGGCCGAAACCGGTCACGTCGGTCATCGCGTGCACGCCGTCCAGTGCGGCCAGCGGGACGCCCACGGTGTTAAGTCGGGTGGTCGACTCGAGCATCTGCTGGTAGCCGTCGGCATCCAGCACTTCTTTTTTCAGTGCTGACGAATACACGCCCACGCCCAACGGCTTGCCCAGCACCAGCACGTCGCCGGCGCGGGCATCGGCATTGCGCTTGAGCCGCTGTGGATCGAGCATGCCGATCGCGGCCAGGCCATAGATGGGTTCCACCGAATCGATGCTGTGGCCACCAGCCACCACGATGCCGGCATCGGCGCAGGCGCGTTCGCCGCCCTGCAGGATGCTGCGGATGGTGTCCTGCGGCAGGGTGTTGATCGGCATGCCGACGATGGCCAGTGCGAACAATGGCCGTGCGCCCATCGCGTACAGGTCCGACAACGCATTGGTGGCGGCGATGCGGCCGAAGTCGAACGGGTCGTCGACAATCGGCATGAAGAAATCGGTGGTGGCGACGATCGCCTGGTGGTCATCAAGGCGGTATACCGCCGCATCGTCGCTGGTCTCGCGGCCGACCAGCAGTTCAGCTGGTGCCGGAAGCGCTGGAGCGCCGCGCAGCAGTTCCGTCAGTACGCCCGGCGCGATCTTGCAGCCGCAGCCGCCGCCGTGCGCCAGCGAGGTCAGGCGTTGCGGGGCATCGGCCGTTGAAGGAGCGGGGGACTGCGCGTGCGTGGCCATGCCGACATCTCCTGCGGAAACACGAATGGCGGAAGGCAGCAGGAGTCGAACCTACCAGGGAACGATCGACGCCCCCTACTGGGTTTGAAGCCCAGCCGCATGCCCGGATGCGCATGCCTTCCGAAAGTACCGCGGTACCGGTCGACTCAGTCGCGGGCTGCGTTCCATTGCAGATCGCCGCGTGGCCGATGCTGGTCACCGACGCGTCGAGTGTAGCCAACGCGATTGAAGAACTCCAAGATCTGGATGCTGCGCTTGCGGCCCAGGCCGATGGCATCGCGGAAAGCGGCCGCATCCACCGTGCCGGTGGCCTGCGACAGCTGCGCGACGATCGCGGCCAGCTCGGCAATGCGGGCCGGCGCATAGAACAGGTCCGGTACTACCTGGAACAGTTCACCGCGCGCTGCGGCGCGGCGCAGGGCGGCGCGGACCTCGTCTTCGACCAGACCGAAGCCGGCGGCCAGGGTGCGCACCCATGGCGGATCGAAACCGCCGTCATGCAGCTGCGGCAGCACGCGTTCGAGCAGCAGGCGCTCGCGTTCCGGTGGCGCGTGGTCATGGCCGGGCAGGCGCCACCAGGCGCCCACGCGCTGCACGCTGCCGTCGTCCAGCAGGTCCTGGAGCAGCGCGTTCCACAGGCTCGTTGCCAGCGCAGGCAGGGTGCTGCGCTGCAGGCGCCCGCTGTCGACACCGGGTTCGTCAGGGCGTCGTTCATGCCAGCCACGCAGTGAGGCGATTACCTGTTCGCGCAGCACCTGCCAGTGCGCAGCGAGGATGACCACAGTGGCGTCGCGGGTGGCGATGCGCTGCGCGCCTGCAGGAAGATCGATCTGTTCGGCGGCGCGCCGGCAGTAGCGCTGCAGCGCGGCCAATGGAATTCCGGAGGGCGCCTGCTGAAGCAGCGGGCCAACATCTGCGCTGGTGGCCAGCTGTTCCAGCGCCACCAGCCACGCCAGGCGTGCAGGGCTGCGCCGCCGCCGTTGTGGCGGATCCGGATCGAGTACCACACCGCCGCCCAGCGTACGGGTTGCCGCCGAATCGCGGGCAATGAAGCGATCGCCGCACATCGCGCATACCGGCGCGTCGAACACCAGCTGCACGAGCTGTCCATTGCCGTGGTCACGATCTTCCAGCAGCACTGCATGGGCCTGCCGGTGCATCGTGCCCCAGTGGATATGCAGCGGCGCCCAGTCGCGCAGCGGCGGTGCCAGCGCGGAGAGCCGCAGGCGCACATCAACGCGGGTGGTGGCCAGCAGTGCGCGCGGGTCGGCGATCCAGTCGCCGCGGTGGATGTCGTCGCGGGCGATTGCGGCCAGGTTCAACGCGCAGCGTTGCCCGGCCATCGCGTGGTCGCTGGCCTGGTTCTGCGCGTGGATGCTTCGCACGCGTACGTCGGTGGCGCCTGGCATCAGCTGCAGGTGCTCGCCAACAGTGGCGATGCCGCCGTGCACAGCGCCAGTCACCAGCGTGCCGTGGCCGGCCAGCGAGAACACGCGGTCCACCGGCATGCGGAACAGTTCGCCGCGCAGCCTGGCCTGCCGCGCGCTGGCATCGGCTGCGGCCCAGGCATGCAGCTGGGCACGCAGTGCGTTGATGCCAGCATCGTTGGGTGCGGTGCTGTTGCAGGTGAATACAGGGGAATCCTGCAGCGGCGTGCCGGCCAGCAGGGCAGCGATCTCGATCTCGACCCGGGCCTGGCGCGCGGCATCCACGCGGTCGATCTTGGTCAGGGCCACCGCACCGCGGTCCACGCCCAGAAGCTGCAGGATCGCCAGGTGCTCACGGGTCTGCGGCATCACGCCGTCGTCGGCGGCGATCACCAGCAGGGCAACATCGATGCCCGTCGCACCGGCCACCATGGTGTGCACGAAGCGCTCATGGCCGGGCACATCAACGAAGCCCAGCGTGGTTGCGGGGGCTTCGCCGTCCGCAGCTTCCACCGGAACATAGGCGTAGCCCAGTTCGATGGAAATGCCGCGCGTACGCTCTTCCTGCAGGCGATCGGTTTCGATGCCGGTCAGTGCCCGCACCAGGCTGGTCTTGCCATGGTCGATATGCCCGGCGGTGCCGACGATCATGCCTGCAGCATGCTCCACTGGTCGGCGAAGCGCGCTTCGTCGGCGGGTTCCAGGCCGCGCAGGTCCAGCCACAACGCATCATCGGCGATGCGGCCCAGCACTGGCTGGGGCAGCTGGCGCAGATGCTTGGCCAAGCGATCCAGCCCGCCGCGGCGCGCGCAGGTGATACGCAGCCCGGCACTGGCCAGCTGGGCCTGTGGCTGCGCACCGCTGCCGATCTGGCTGTGCATCGCTGCACATTCGACGCTGTAGTCTGCTGCCAGCCCGGCGCGCACCTGCGGCAGCAGACGCTGCGCCTGCGCAGAAACATCGTCGTGCGTACGCGACAGGATACGCAGGGTCGGCAGCCGCTGCGCCAGCAGCTCCGGTTCGCGGTACAGGGCCAGCACCGCTTCCAGTGCGGCCAGGCCCATCTTGTCCATGCGCAGTGCCCGCTTGAGCGGGTTGCGGTTGATCCGCGCAATCAGGTCAGCGCGGCCGGCGATGATGCCGGCCTGGGGACCACCCAGCAGCTTGTCGCCACTGAACGAAACCAGATCGGCGCCAGCGGCCAGCGCTTCCTGCACGGTGGGCTCGCGCGGCAGCCCGAAGGCCGCCAGATCGCACAGGCTGCCACTGCCCAGGTCCACGACCAACGGCAAGCCATGTTCGTGCGCGATGTCCGCCATCGTCGCAGTGTCAACTTTGGCAGTAAAACCGGTGATTGCGTAGTTGCTGGCATGCACCTCCATCAGCAGCGCTGTGCGCGCGCCGATGGCGTTGGTGAAGTCGGTCGGGTGTGTGCGATTGGTGGTGCCCACTTCCAGCAGCCGCGCGCCCGCGCTGCGCATCACATCCGGGATGCGGAAAGCGCCGCCGATCTCCACCAGCTCGCCGCGCGACACCACCACCTCACGGCGATTGGCCAGGCTGTTGAGCAGCAGCAGGACCGCAGCTGCATTGTTGTTGACCACGGTGGCGGCTTCGGCGCCGGTCAGCTCGCAGACCAGTGCCTGCACCCGCGTATCGCGGTCGCCGCGACGGCCACGGGAGATGTCGAATTCCAGATCGATCGGTGCGGTCATCGCACGGGTCACCGCCTTCACCGCGGCCTCGGGCAACAGGGCGCGCCCGAGGTTGGTGTGCAGCACGGTGCCGGTCAGGTTGAACATCGGCTGCAGGTCCAGGCGTGCATCGCTGGCCAGTTCAGCATCGAGTGCCGCGGCCAGCGCAGGGCCGTCGATGGCTTCCTGCAGCTGCGCGGTCGACAGCTGGCCGGCGCCGATACGGTCGCGCAGCCCCTGCAGGTGCGAACGCAGCAGCTGGGTGATGCGGCTGCGGCCGTGGCGTTCGATCAGTGCTGCCAGTGCAGGCAGGCGCAGCAACCGGTCCAGCGAGGGCAGGGCGGCGACCGATGCCGGGGGGAGGGACATGGCAGCCATCGATCAGTCGCTGTCGGATTGCCACAGCAGCGGATTCTGGCTGGAACGCGCATAGCCTTCCTCGGCCAGCAGCAGATCCAGCGCCAGTGTGCCGAGGTCATCAGCCGCCGGCTCCAGTGACGGGTCTTTCTCCAGATACAGGATCTTGCGATAACTGTGGCAGTGGTCGCACGTCTCGGCACGCACCGCACTCTCGCGCACCGCCTCGCCGCTGTCGCCGTCCACCTCGGCCAAGGCGCGATACGCGATGTCCTTGCCGGCGGCACCACACTGGCTGCACTGCACGCGCACGTAATGCCACTGGCAGGCGCACAGCGAGCATGACAGGTAACGATAGGAGGCGTAGGGCGGGCGCGCCTGCACCACGCTGGCCACCGGCAGCGTGCCGCACAGCGGGCACAGCCCCGGCGCATCCGCCAGTGGCTTGAGGTCGGTGGGCCGGAAGCTGGCCGCGAGCACTGCCCAGTAGACCTGCAGTGCGTTCATCACCAGCAGTGCTGCAACCGCGTCCACCGATGGCGCGTCATCACGCTCCAGCACGGCATGGGCCTGCGCATCCAGCCAGGCATCGTCGGCAGCGGCGACGCGCTGCAGCTCCTGCCGGGTTTCCACCGGAAGCCCGGCTTCGTCGGCACAGTGCTGGCACAGCGTGCGCAGCCAGTTGCGCCAGCAGCCATCGAGTTGCAGGGTATTGGCCGGGCGTAACGGCATCCCGGCACTGGCGGCCGCAGTCGACTGCTGTGCACGCGCCTGTGCCTGAACCTCCTCGCGTTGCTGCGGCGTCAACTCATCCAGCAGTGCCTGCTGCGCATCGGCCAGCGCCGCCAGCAGCTGCAGGTAGCCACCGATGGCGCTGTGCACAGCCAGGCTGCGCAGCCGCGCCGCGCGTTCGGCGAACAGCGATGCCGCATCGGGCAGGATGATGCGCGGAACATCGCGCGAGGCCAGCGTCTCGATCTCACCGGGTTCAAGGATGCGTTGCGCCATGCAGGGCCAGCCGGAAGAACCAGCCTCCATCCTCGCCGTTGTCAGCGCTGGCGTCCAGCGTGACGCCGGCCATTTGAAAGGTCGGGGTCAGATCCGTTTTCCAGAGGAAATCGGATCTGACCCCCTCGGTTGTTGCCGTGTTCATCGTGTCGACCAAGGTCGACACCCACCAAAAGCAGCGCAGAAAGCCGTCCCGACAGATCGCAGGAAACTGTCGAAGGCGGGGTGGGTCCGGTTGCGGGGGTGTCCGCGGCATGGATGCCGCGGCCAAGCCCCCATGGATGGGTTTACGGCGTCCCCCGCAACCGGACCCA